>CAZENI010000006.1:0-46837 GCA_964513055.1 uncultured Opitutus sp. | reverse complement strand
GCGGTATTCCGCAATCTCCGCATCGGCCCTTTCACTCACCCATCCGCGCCCTTCGACCGGCTCGAAGAACTCGCGCAGCACGGCCTCGACCTCGGCAACGTGGTCGCGCATGTCGATCAGCCGCGCGACCCGTTCAACGTCCGTTGGAAGCGGTCGCTCGTTCAGGTAGTAGGCGTCGAGCATCCGCCGGTACGCGATGTCCTCCAGCGGGGTCAGGTGCCGGGTGTGGGCGGCGTAGTCGCCGATGTGGAACGAGTAGCGGTGCAACGGTCAGATCCTCGCTTACTTGCACATCACGGCCGAGACAGCGTCTGGTAGCGGAGCGCTGTGGATCTTCCCCCATATGCCGACACCCCTTCGCATTCGCTTCCCAGATGTCTCCATTTGGAAGGCACGAAAAACCGCAATGAACTTCGCGCGGTTGGATAGCCTGCCTGACAATGCCGTGGCAGCCGTCTCGCTCTCCAACCAGCGGCGAAGATGGAGTCTCGGAGACTCTTCGTCGAGGTTTGCGCCGGAGAACAGCGAACCCAAGTAGTCCTCCGCTTGGTTCTTCGACGTGTGCGCGGCCATGACATACGCGGCCGTGCAAACCACGCTACCCGGCAACAGCCTCGATCTCGCACCGGACATGCCGATCGCCCAGTTCCGAAGCTCGTCGTTCAGCCTGTGCTCGAAGAAGAGGATCAGTTCTTGGTTGGGCACATGCTCCGTGCTCATCCATGGGTCTTTGCCCTTGGACAGATAGAGCATGTTCCTGGCGAATGCCGCCGCCAAGTTGCCCCAGGCGATCCCACGCCCAGAAAGCAGTTGCCCTGCAGTCCTCCTGGCCCCTTCATCGACACCATCGGGAGGAACACATCGCGCGACGGCCGACCAGAACGGTATCCCAGTCCTGATGCAAGCCTCCAGTCGGTGCTGGCCATCGACTAGGTTGCCATCGCGATCCAGCTTGATGGTCTCTCCGTTGAGGCCCCAAGCTCCGGCTGTGAGGATCGCGCAATATCTGGCGACCTCCCTCTCCATCATCGGTCGCACGTTGATGTTCCTCTCCAGCAGTTTCTTTGCTCGCTCAGGAGTGATGAGCAACACGTAGAGCACGACGGAGCCCGGGTCGATCTGTAGGTGCGGCAGCGAACGGATGGCTTCCGGGAACATTGACAGGAGTTCTGAATCGTTGGTTTCCATTGTCTATGGAGTCTTGTTAGTGGTTGCTACTGCTGCACAGCGGCGACGATCGCCGTCGCCGCAATCACGACCAGGAACACGGCCGCGCAGAACTTCGCCGCCGACCAGATCGGGTCTGGGCCGTCCTCGTTGCCGGCATCGCGCGGCTCGACGCCGGGGGCCGGGAACAGCTCGTCGTCGGGACGGAACGGGCCGTCGTCGTCTGGCTCGTCGTGTTGGCGACAGCTCATGGCCTTCCCCCTGATCGCCTGCACGCCATGCAGTAGCGCCTACCCTTCCACACGCGGAGATTCTCGCCCGCGAGCAGATGGCCCCGGCAACAATGCGTCTGGCGGGACTTGCGAGCCGTGATCGCGACCGGTGATCGCAGCGTGTTCTCGCGGCGCGTCACCGGCTCCAGGTGCGCCGGGTTGACGCACGCGCGATTGCGGCAGATGTGGTCCAGGTCCCTTCCCTCCGGGATCGGCCCGACGAGCAATTCGTAGGCGAGGCGATGCGCTCGGACGTTGGCCGTCCCCCGCCCGCCGTATGTCAACCGCCCGTACCCATCCTTCTTGGCCGCGGTCCAGACCCAGCAGCCATCTGGACGCGAGCGGTCGACGTTGCGCCACAGGCGCTCAGCCAAGGATCCGCGACACCTACTCGTCGTGGGCATGCTTGAACTCCGGGTGCTTGCACGCCATGTGGCGCGCGAGGTTCTGGAAGGTCCGGCTGCACGCCGGACAGACGCCGTTGCCGACTCGGTTGCGGATCTTCGTCACCTGGCCGCGGGCGGCAGCGGCGCGGCGGTTGGCCGCCTCACGCTGCGCGCGGGCTGCATCGCGCGCGGCCCGCGTCTGGTCGTGCGCAGCGCGCTCGCTTGCCAGCTGCTTCTCCAGGCGCTGCAGCGGCCCGTCGCCGCGATACCACTTGTGCCCGCAGCATGCGCAGTGGATCCGCACGGTTGCGTCCTGCGCGCTGAACGTCTCCCAGTGCTGGTAGAAGCTCAGCGGCAGGCCGAACGTCGCGCCGCACCGGTCGCAGGTGAACGCGACCAGCCCGATCTCGATCGTGTATCTCACGGCCGCACCGCCGCGGCAGGCCGCCGCACAACGACGTTGTCCCACGGCACCGGGTGCCGCACCCACGGCGGCGCCGTCTCGCGATCGACCGCGTCCTGCAGCGCCGCGTGCACGTCGATCGGTGCCTCGACCGGCTCCGACTGCGCAGCGGCCTCCATCGCGTTCGGGACGCGCGGCTTGCACTGGTAGACGCGCCCGTCGGCAGTGCGGTGCACACCGCCGACCAGCGGCATGCGGCCGCTCCGGCAGTGCGGGCAGTCCGGCACGTCCTCCCGCTTCCGGCGGTAGCCGAGCCTGGCACGGCCGCCGAGGATCGCCCGGCAGCGGGTCGAACAGACGGCGCGGCCCTCGGCGGGGACCGGGGAGCCGCACACCTTGCAGGCGCTCACCAGGCACCCCCGAGAGTCCACGGCCACAGGCCCACGGCGCACGCGGCCATCGCCAGCAGGATCACCAGCAGGCACGCCGCGTCGAACAGCGGCATCGTGGCCCCCTTCCTGGCACCCACGGCAGCCATCGCCCGGGCGCGCTCGCGCTCGTCGCGCAGCAGGTGCGCCAGCAGCCCGCGGTCGGCAACCGGCCGGGCGCACCCGAGTTGCGCCACGATCAGCCGCGCATGGCTCGCCTTCGGCGCGGGAGTCCCTCTCCCCGCACCACACCCGGTTCCGTGAGGTCCATTCGACGATTCGCGCTCGTTCTGTTGCATGTTGGCACCCTCGCACGGCACCCTTCGGCCGTGCCATCCCAGCCCTCGGGGCTCCCGCCGCACGTGCGCCGACACGGCGCCAGCGGCTTCCGAGCCGTTCTTCGCATCAACGGTCGGCGCCACTACGGCCCGACCTTCCGCACGCCAGAGGAGGCGGCGACCTACGTCGCCCGCTTCCTCGACATCCGCGAACAGCACCGCGACGGCCCCGCCATCGTCACGCTGCAGCAGGCCTCGGCCCGCCTGCTCGATTCGATGCGCGCCGCCGGCCTGCGCGACGACTCGCTCGCCTACTACCGCAAGTACCTCGCGGTCTTCTGCCGGCAGTGGGGCGCCACGACGCCGCTCCACGAGATCACCACGCGCGAGGTCCGGCTCTACGTGCTGAAGCGCGAGCGGCAGGTCTCGCCGCAGACGATCCACGGCAAGGAACTGCAGGTCGCCGGCCGACTGTTCCGCTGGGCCATCGGGGAGCGGCTGCTGCACCGAAACCCGCTCGACGGCATCAAGGCCCCGCGCTTCCGCCGGCCGCGGTTCGAAGCGCTCCCGCGCGACGCCGTGCTGCGCATCGTCGACCAGATTCTCGCCTCCGGCATGCCCCAGGCACGTCTGCACGCCGACGTCGTGCTGCTGCTGTTCCTCACCGGCCTGCGCCTGGCCGAAATCGCGCGCCTTCGCGTGTGCGACTGGCGCCCCGACCGGGACTCGGGGACCCTGTTCGTAGACGGGAAGACCGACAATCGCTACCAGCCGGTGCCCCGCGCCCTGCGGCCCACGATCGAGCGTCTGCTTGCAGGCAAGGCGCCCGAGGCCCCGCTCGTCGGCGACGGCAAGCGCCGGCTCGTGTCGAGGATCCTCGAGCTGTGGCGCGCCCGGCTCGGCCTGCCGCACCTGTCGGCGCACGTCCTGCGCCACAGCTACGCGACCGCCATGGTGCGCCTCGGCGTCGATGCGTTCCGGTTGCAGGTGCTGATGGGCCATCGGTCGATCACGCAGACGCAGAGGTATTTCCACGCGGCCGGCCCGGATCTGCAGGACGCCGCCGAACGACTCGGCGGCCGGACGCCTGCCAGTCGAGGAAGTCGCGCTCGCGAGCCAGGTCGGCAGGCGCCCCGGGCAGCTTCTCGACCGCCTCGAGGAACTCGGCGACCTTGAAGAAGTCCAGGCCGTCGACGAGGTAGCGCCGCGCGAAGGCGCCGCGGTCAGCCAGCGACCGCAGCCGATCGACCGGCAGCCGCGCCAGCCGGGCGGCGGTGGCCACGCGAATCATCGGGGCGATCTCGTTCACGCGACGAACTCCCCAGCGCCGGCGCGGCTCCCCTCCCAGGGACCGCGCGACCCGCGGACGCCGCGCCGGCGGGAGAAACTGGTTAAGGCCCGAGCGTACTCGGGTGAATGAGGGGTGCCGCCGCGCACGGGTGCGGCACCCCCGCCCCTCAGATCACGAGCAGGAACTTGCGCTCCGCCAAAGTGCCACCCCCAGCCAGCCATGCCCCCCCGACGCGGGAATGGCGGTGCATCGTGTTCCGACGGTATGCGGTCGAACGGGCGCATTCGTGGTTCTCCTGGGTCAGTGGCACGCGCGGGACCCTATCACCGAGCAATCGCGCAGTCAAGCGGGTTTCCGCTGGTCGCTGGCGCACTTCCTCTACGGCTCGCGGTAGCATTCGCGCGGCGGCAGACTTGGGAGCGGTGCCAACCCCCAAGGATTCGATGTCGCCCTCGATCTTCGCGGAGCGCCTGCGCATGACGCTCGCACTCCGCGATCTGACGCAGACGGAACTCGGCCGCCGCATCGGCCGCCAGCAGCGCACGGTGAGCGACTGGTGTGCCGCCAACACGCTGCCGAACGCCGACGACATCCTCGCGTGTGCGCGCGAGCTGAACGTCGCCACCGACTGGCTGCTCGGTCGAGTCGACCACCCGTCGGGACTGAACCCCGGCAGCTGGGTGCTCGACGAGGATCTGCTGGCGACGGCGCGCAGCGATCGACGTGCCGCGGTGAAGCCCGGCTATCGAGTCGGTCGCCGTCCGCTCGTGCTGGAAGACGGCGCTGCCCAGGCGCTGTTCGAAGACATCCGGAAGGAGAGGAAGAAGCGTTGAAGCACCAACCCGAAGCCGTCGAGTTTCGCGCACACCGCAGCATTGCTGCGACCGCTCTGCGCATCGCGATCATCGTCCTCTCGGTCGGCGGCATCGCCGCGGTCGGCAAGGTGCTGGTCGTCGACGTGCTGCGCTCCGGCTGGCCGACCCACGACGCCCGCGCGCTGCTGAACGAGCACGCGGCCGACGCGGCCGAGCACGTCGAGGCGATCGTCGCGCTGACCCGCGACGCCACGGACACGATCCGGGCGCTGCGCACATTGGCGCAGAGCCGCAGCCCCTACGCGGAGGACGCGCAGCACGCGCTCGACGCGATCGACGAGGCGCTGCGGTGAGCCTACGCGCCGACCGTCGCCGCGCCCGTGTTGCCGTGCGGATCGGTGAGGACCAGCGTCCGCGCCGCCCCGGTCGGCGCCGTGAACGTCGCTTTGCCGTCGGCGCCGATCGTCACGCTGGTCGGCTCGGCGTCCGGCTCCCAATCGAGCTGGATCACGGTCCCCACCGGCCCGTCGTATTCGACGGTCGCCGTCTCGCCGGCCTTCATCGGCGACGGCTTCACTCGGATGCGGTACTCGGTCATCGTGCGGCCCTCCGGGCCAGATGCTACCACGACGAGCGCCGCCACTGCTGCTGACAGGAGCTTCCCCATGCCCCCGACATCGGTCCCCACAACTGGTCGGCTGAAGCGCCGCGAGGCAACTCGCGACGCCAACGGCGGATGCCTCCGCTCGTGCGCGATCCTGTGGTCGTGCCTGTGTGGGCTGCTCGCCTTGCTGGTGGTCGTGGGCGGAGCAGTGTTCGGCGAGAAGGTTGCGCAGGACCATTCGTCCTCGCGCGGCGTCGGCGCCTACGCCTTCGCCTACGTCTCCACCTACGGCCTGATGGTGATCTTCGCGGTGTGGGCGGTCGTCCTGGTGCCGCTCGCCCTGCTGGCCGTGATCTTCCGCCGCAGCTAGATCGCGACCTTCGACAGCTCGCGGATCGACCGGCGCCCGTGCGTGATCGCCGTCTCCGGCGTCTCGTGGAGGTTGTCCGCGCGGTCGCGCTCGAGGCCGTCGACGTCGACCACCCGGAACTGGCTCTCCCGGTTCGCCTGCACCGCCAGGGCCTCGCGCACGGCGTTGATCTCGGCGGCGATCATGCCGGCCGCGTCCACCTGCGGCCGCCGCCACAAGATCGGGAACTTGCGGCCGCTCGTGCGCGTGGAGAAGTCCGCCCAGAAGTCGTCGCAGAACGTCTTGATGCCCGCCGTGAACGCTGCGCCGCCGCCGACCGTCTGCCCGTCGTTCGCGCCGAGCACAACGAAGGCTCCGCGCACGTCGACCTGCTTGCCGAGCGTCTGGTTGATGTAGCGCGTGCAGCCAGCGAAGTCCTCCTGCAGCTCGCCGTAGTGCTCGCCGAGCACCGACTTCATCCAGCGGCCGCCGCTGGCGCCGTCGACACCGTACGGCGCCGCCTGGATCGCCAGCGCGGAGCCTGCCGACGCCCGCTTGATGAGGACGAACCCGTCCGGGTGCAGCTTGCCGAGTTCGGCGCACAGCGCCAGCTCCGGGCCTGCCAGCAGGTTCAGGCTGCCGCTCGTGTTCGAGTTGTCGGCCGGCTTGTAGGTCTCGACGACCTGGTTCAGCCGGTTCCACACCATCTGGTTCGCCGGCCGGATGATGTTGTCGGGGTTCGGGCCGCTGATCTCGATCGAGCTGCTGTCGTCGACCCAGGCGCCCGATACCTGCCCCATCGCGATCGAGTCGCCCAGCAGCAGATAGACCGGCATCGCGCCCGACGGCGTCGCCGGCACGCTCAGGCCCATGCGGACGATCGTGTCCGCCATGAGGTGGCCCATCTTCAGGTAGGCGTCGACCGTGTAGTACTTCGCCTCGGCGTTGCGCGGCTCGCCCGAGAACGCGATCGGCTGGCCCTCCATGTCGGCGATCGCGATGTTCGACCCGAAGTAGACCGTCGCCCGGTGCTCGCCGCGCAGGTAGGCGGCCAACGCCGGCAGCGTCGTCCCCCACATGTCCTGGCGGTGCGTGACGAGCACGATCTTCAGATTGGGGTTGTTCGAGAACTCCGAGCTGCGCAGCCACGCGATCATCTGTTCGAGGCGCGCCCGGTAGAGCAGAATCTGCACCGGGTCGCCCGTCACGGACGTGAGGTCCGTCATCGACATGTCGAGGATCGCGACCTGCCAGGAGATCGTGTTGCCGCGCTCGGCGGCGGCGGCGTCGACGCGGGCCTTCTCGGCCAGGAACAGGGCGCGCTCGCCGTTGTTCGGCGCGTCGGCCCACCCCGTGCGGATCGGCGTCACGTTCGCGTACTTCCAGAAGTGGAAGTAGGGAGCGGCCGGGTAGACGTCCTCGAGCAGTCGCCGCAGGAGCGTCGCGTCCGGACCGATGCCGACGCCGCCGGCCGAGTAGGAGCTGCCGCTTCGGCTGCTGGTCTTGCCGGCGAACGCCTCGGTCGCGCTCAACTGGCCCGACACGACGTGGTAGTCGGTGAACCGGCCGGCGCCGAGGAAGAACTTTGCCCCCACCGTCGGCGCCGCTCCGAGCGCGGCGAACGTGATCGTGTCGGCGGTGTTGCTGACGACGGGGATCCGGTTCGTGAACCCCAAGCCGTTGAAGAACCCGTCCTGCGTGAGAATCGTGCACTTCCGGCCGGCCCACTGGTTCGTCGTCCAGCCCGGCGACGGCGAGACGGTGATCGTCGTCGTCGTGCTGCTGGCGACGGTGAAGTTCGATCCCGCCATCCCGTTCGCGTCGTACCACGGCCAGCACGAGATCGTGTCGCCGTTCGGCTCACCGGTGGCCGCGACGTCCGGCACGAAGCGGTGCGCGGCTCGGTCGTTCAGCTTCTGCGCGTCGCTGACGAGGACCTGCGATCCGGCCTGGATCGGCGCCCCGTTGCTGTTCATGCCGGGGTTGCCGCCCTGGCCGTGGAAGTCGCAGATGTAGACGATGCCGGGAGTCGTGGCCATGTGGGTGCGCTACGGGTTCGGTGTCAGGCGCCGGCGATGGCGACTCCGAGCGCGGTCGCCAGGAGCCCCTGCAGCCAGGTGGCGAAGTTCGTGCTGACGACCTGCCGCGAACGCTCGTCGAGGTTCGCAGCGGTCGCCTGCAGGACGCGCATCTCCGCTTCGACGGGGAGCCCGGCGAGCGCGCGCGCTTGCAGCGACGCCGCGTCAACGGCCACCCGCGACAGCAGCGCGATCTTCTCCGGGTCCTTCACGCCGAGGTCGGTCGTGATCCGGTCGATGAGCTTCTGCAGGTCGGCGCTCATTGCTTCGGCGCCCCCACGCGGATCCGCCAGGACTCGATCAGGTCGAGGCGCCGCTGCACGCCGTCGGGCGGCATGTTCGGATCGCCGACGACGTACGCGGCGTACTCCGGCGCGACGGCCTGGAAGGTGAGCAGCTCGGCCTGCGTGGGCGGCATCGTGCAGCCCGCGAGGACGGCGACGGCGCACAGCGCCGCGACGGTCTTTCGGTTGGTCATGTGTGGGTCCTCTGCTGGTGAAGGTCTCGGATCAGCTGGTGCAGCGCCTGGTTCTGGCGCTCGTTCGATTCGCGGTGCTCGCGCATCACGATGGTGGCCGTCTCGGCGAGCTTCTCGGCGGTCTCGCGCTGCGCCGCGGCCGACTTCTCGCTGGTGTCGCGCTGGCACTTCGAGAATTCGTCGGCGACCTTGATGATCGTGGCGTCGGACTTGTCCGACACCTTCTCGACGTGCTTCAGCACGAAGAACAGGATGCCCGCCACGAGCAGCGCGGCGCTACCGCCGGCGAGCTTGTCCCATGGCACGTCGCCCACAGCCTGGGTGACGATCAGGCCTCCGGAGAGTCCGCCGGCGGCCGACAGGACCACCGCGGCGGCGTTCACGGCCGGCGCTCCTGCACGTAGAGCGTCCAGCCGGCCGAGAACAGCACGGACGACGGGTTGACGCCCGGCGGCGTCTCGCCGACCGGCGTGGGCGGCATGATGATGGGGAGGATCGTGCAGCCGTGGCGCGCGAGGACTTCGGCAATCTCGCGCTGGCACGCGACGCCGCGCTGGTGCAACTGCTCGCGCGTCTCCGGGGTCGGCTGCGGCGGCGCCACCACCTGCTGCGCAGGTGCCGCAGCAGCAGGCGCCGGCTCCGGCGTGGACGGGGAACGCAACAGCTTCGGCTTGCCCATGGTTTCGGAATGTTAGCGTGCGCTGACAGAACAGCCAACCGTTGCTGGTCTCATGGCGTGAGGTTGGCATCCAGCCAGTCGGCCAACTCCTGCAGGTTGCGGATCGACGCGCCAGAAAGGGCGCCGGTCCAGCCTGGGTCTTCAACGAGGCACTGGGCTCCTGGGTGCTCGTGGTACGCTGGGTCGACCAACCCGGACAGAATCGTCGCGACCTGTGACGACGACAGGTCGGTCGGATCTCCGGTTCCCGCGCCGCTGGCCCTGCCCTTGATCGTCGCCTGGGCCATGTTGGCCAGCTTCGCGTTCGTCACCGCGTCGTCGGCGATGCCGGCGGTCGCGATCGTGCCGAACCCGAGCGCGGTGCCACTTCGGCGCAGGACGTGGCCGTCGGTGCCGGCGGCGATGTCCGCCGGGTCGCCAGTGCTGTTTGCGGACCGCCCGACGACGGAGAGGGCCGCGCTGTCGCGCAGCTTCGCGTCGGTGACGGCGTTGTCCGCAATCCCACCCGTCGCGATCGTCCCGAAGCCCAGCGTCGTCCCGCTGCGCCGCAGCACGTGCCCGTCCGTCCCGGCGACGATGTCGGCCGGGTCGCCACTGGTGTTGCCGGCGCGGCCAATGACCGACAGCCCGGCGCTGTCGCGAAGCTCGGCATCGCCCACGGCGCCGGAGTTGATCGACATCGTCGTGCCGGAGCCGCCGACGGTGATGTCGCCGTAGTTGCCGTCCGCAATCCCGCCGCCACCACCGCCGCCGCCGCTGTCAGCCAGCGCGACCCAGAAGCCGCGGTTCTGGTCGTAGAACTCGACCACGTCGCTGCTGCCGCTCGAGTTGACGCGCATCTCGCCGCCGATCGGGAGGCCGGGCCGGCCGCCAGTCGGACCGCGCGGCAGCCGGAACGCCGTCTGGCCGGCGACGCCGACGACCTGCTCGTCGGTGTCCAGGTCCAGGCTCCCGTACAGCAGCGGCTGCGGATCGCGGGCCGAGTTGAGCTGCGAGATGACGAACCCGCTCTGCGCCGTGTCCGCCTGGCCGAACGTCAGGCTGCCCGCGGCGAGCCCGCCATCGTTGACCGGCAGGCCCATCGCATACTTGACGCCCGGCGTCACGAGCAGGAACGAACCGGTGCGCGGCTCGTTCGGGTCGTCGTCGCCGATGCCGAGCAGGTCCTCCATCTCGTACTGCGGCGGCGACCACACGACACCGCCGTTGACCGTGCCGCCGCGCGCCCGCGAGGTCTGCGGGTCCTGCTCGTAGGCCCAGCCGCCGCTCGGATCCTGCGCACCCCACGCGCGCACCGTGATCGTGTGCGGCCGCACGGCCTCGTCTTGCGCCAGCGCCTCGCGCGACATGCGAGGGTTGTGCTCGTAGCTGGTCAGGCCCTCGCGCCACAGCTGCGGCCGGAACGACACCGACGAGAACGCCTCCTGCATCGGGTGCAGGATCGAGTAGGCGGCAAGATCGGTCTTCGAGGTCTGGCCGACCTGCGTGTAGACGCCGCCGACGACGTCCTTGCCCACGCGCTCGACGGACCGCGCGCGGCGGCGCCACTCCTCGATGGGGTCCTCGGTGTTCGGTGCGGGCGGGTTGCCGGTGGTCGGGCCGGTCGGTTCGGGCGCCGTCGGGCCGTCCGGCCCGGGCGTCGTGGGGTTCGTCGTGCCGCCGCCGCCACCACCGCCACCACCACCCCCGCCACCACCCCCACCGCCGCCGCCGCCGCCGCCGGCAGGACCCTGCGGCGCCAGCGGGCCGCCGGTGCTGCCGCCGCCGGGGGTCGGCGTCACCGGGTAGCCGGGGAACCGCGGCTGGCCCGTCGTCGGGTTCAGCGGGTTCGGCGTGATCGGGAATCCAGGAGGCGGGCCGCCACCGCCGCCACCACCGCCGCCGCTCGGGCCGGGCGGCCCGGTCGTCGGTCCGGTGCCCGGGGGCGGCGTGCTGCCACCACCGCCGCCGCCAGGGCCGGGAGGCTGGCCAGTCGTCGGCCCCGGCGGGCCGGACGGGGGCGGCGGCACGCCGCCACCACCACCACCGCCGCCAGGAGGATCCTCGACGCCCGGCGAGTCCGGCTCGGGCGCGAAGTACGGGACCTCGGCCCACCACCGCCACTTGCCCGTCGCCGAGCCGCCGACCCACACGTGCGGGAGGAAGGCGTCCCACGTCAGGTGCACCTTGCTCGTCAGCGGGTAGCTCGGCGGGTACGGGTAGTCCTCCTCGAAGTGCAGCGGGCCGTCGCGGTTCTTGTCCTCGAAGAAGAAGGCGCCGTTCCAGATGTGCGCGCAGTTGATCGGGTGCCCGTCGCGGTCTTTGCCGAGGTGGTGCTTGTCGTCCTCCGCGCCGCCGTGGATCGGCCCCGACATCGCCTGCGCCATGCACGCGATCCCGTGCCCGCCGCGCGGCTTGGGGAAGAACTTGCCGTAGTCGTTCGGCGCCTTCGGCTGGTTCGCGGAACTCACCGGCGCCGCCTGCAGGAAGAACGGGCCGGGGCCTCCGGTGGTCGGGCCTCCGGTGGTCGGGCCGCCGGTCGTGCCGCCTGGCTGCGCCGCGACGAGCTGCGTCCACACCATCCCGTAGCCCGACATCCCGTCGGTCGCCTGCGAGTAGTTGATCGCGATCCCGTTGCCGGCGGTCTGGAACATGCCCGCCGAGCCGCCCATCGGCATCGCGATGACGCGGAACACCGACTGCAGCCGCGCGTGCCGGCCGCCGACGCCGGGCTCGTCGCTGCCGTCCATGCACGGCTCGTGATCCGGCTGGAAGTCGCAGACGATCGTGCCGGCGTCCGCGGGGCCTCCGGCGTCCGGCGCGAACAGGCGCGGGTCGATCGTGCCCATGACCGTCTCCTGCACGGTCTCCTCGGTGGCCGGGTAGACGGCCACCATCACGCCCTTGACCATGCGCGGGAAGCCCTTGGGCCACCCCGGGTACTGCGTGACGTAGCGCGTGTCGCCCTTCCACTCCCGATCCCGCACCGGCGACGCGCCGAGGTCGACGCCGCCGCCGGTCGTCGGCGTATTCGAGTCCGCGTCGCCGTACAGGCCTGCCCACGCCTGCGCCCATGATCCCGTCGCCCGGCGGTCGCGCGACTTCGTCTGCCAGAACAGCCACGGGTGCACGTCGCCCATCGTGCCGAGGCCGTGGTCGCGGCCGATCTCGCGACGGAACGTCGTGCCGCCGCTGTCGGAGTCCGGAGCCGTGACGACGCGGGCGCCGACGACCTGCTGCCGCCGACCCAGCGAAACCTGCGAGTCGTGGTCCTGCAGCGGCCAGATGCCTGCGTCGAGCCAGCTCTTGATCTCGGTCATGCGCTCAGTCTCCGATGCCCACGGGAAGGATCCCGAGGATGTAGTGCCGCGCCGAGTCCGGGAGCATTGCCATTCGCGAGATCGCCTTCTGCTTGCCGGGGAACTCGTGCACCGCGGACACCTTCGCCGAAGGCGCTGCGGCGACGACGATCGACGCCCCCGACATGTTGCCGACGAGCTTCATGCCGCTGCTCGGCACGATGCCGGCGACGCGCCCCATCACGTTGTCGGCGAACGCCGCCAGGTGCTCGGCCGCGACGGATCGCGCGTGGCCCAGCAGCTCGGACTCCTTGTTGATGAGGGTGAAGCCGGAGACCTCGTCGCCTTCGATGCCCTGCTCGTCCAGGTTCTCCGAGTTCAGGCCCAGCAACCGCTCGAGCGTGGACTTCGCCGCGCCGTCCTCGGTCCACGCGAACCGCGCCGTCGCCTCGCTCGGCGGCACGAACACGTGCAGCTCAGGGCCGTCGCCGGACTGGATGCGGAACTCGCCTTCGAACAGGTCGGCGACGTCCGACGGCGACACCTCGACGCGGTGCAGTTGCCGCCGGTTGTTCGGCGCGCCGGGGATCATCGTCAGCAGCAGCTTCAGCTTCATCTTGGGCGACAGCTCGAGGCCGTTCGTCCCCTCCGCCATGCGGAACCCGATGCCCATCGGCTCGGTGTCCTGCTTCTCGAGGTCGCCGTTGGGCACCTTCGGCTGCGAACCGCCCTGGCCAACGAGCAGCCCCGGCGTGAACGCCTGGTAGCCGCCGTAGGGGTCGAGCAGCCAGTCGACGCGGATGATGCCGAGGTCGCGGTCGATGATCTGCACGCGGGCCGGACCCGGAGCCGTCTTGATGACCGACTCCGACGAGTCCTTGAGCATGTCCAGGTTGCGGTAGACGCCGGAGCGCGACTCGTCGTAGCGCGCCAGCATCAGCTGCCCCTTCACGGTCGGGATCATGCAAGCCTGGCCCCACACCGCGGCCGGCGAGCGCGCGCCGGTCACCGGGTCGAGCATCGCAGCGCGCACCGGCTGCAGGTCGCGAATCCGTTCCATGTAGCGGCGCGAGATTCGGAACGTCTGCCGGAAGTGCTGTTTGAGCGCCTGCACGCGCAGCGCGACGTGCGCCTCCGGATCGTCCTCGGCCGCGTTCACGCCGAGCGCGCCGTCCAGATCGCCGCTCATCCACAGCTGCTTGAGCGTCTCGAACGTCCACGGCGCCGACGACTGCGGCCGCAGCTCGTCCATGATCGACAGCCACTCTTTGACCGACACCCAGGTGCCGGGCGGCAGCCGCTGCTTCTCGACGGTCTGGTTGATCTCGGGGTCGTACTGGAACACCCGCGTCTCCGGGTCGACCGTCGGCAGCACGTTCTCGAGGAACGGCGAGTTGCGCGGCGGGTCGGCACTGGTCTCGCCGGCGTAGTCGTCCTCGAACTCGAGCAGCAGCTCGACCTCGCGCTGGTAGTAGACGAACACCTTGCTCGGCCGGATCGCCTTCCGGTCGATCAGCTCGACCTTCTCGCCGTCCCACGTCGGCGCCGGCAGCGAGCCCACGTAGGCGTCCGTCTTCGCCAGGTCGGCCGCGTCGATGACGCGCACGATGCCGTTCTGGTCGACGTACACCTCGGCGCCCGGGATGTAGCCGAGCAGCCGCGCCAGCGCGACGTCGCCGGGGTCGCGCAGCGACACGGACTGCAGCGAGAACGAGCCGTCTTCGCTGCTGCCCGTGCCGCCGTCGCTCCCTTCCTTGATCGGGAACGACTCGATCACCCACGGCACCGTCTCGGCGCTGTCGCCCTCCTCGCCTTCCAGCAGCTTCAGCACGTCCTCGACGGCCTGCTTCGCCGTCCACTTCTTTCCCTCCTCGTTCAGCGACGAGGCGCGGTAGCGGTACTGGTCGACGACGACCTGGTTCTCGACCGGCACCTGCTGCAGAGCGGTGCGCTCGCCGGTCTTCTTCGGCACGTTGTAGTCGCGCACGATCAGGTGGTACGGCCACAGCCACCGCTTGTCGGCCACCTCGAACGACACCAGCGTCGGCTTCGGCGACGGCAGCACGTGCATGATGTAGACGTCGCGAACGGTCGTCGTCTTGCCGCGGCTGTCGCGGATCACGAACTCCACCGGCTTCCCCAGCTTGCTCGCGAGCTGGCCCCACTGGTCGCGGTGCACCGACATCACGGTGCGGTACGGCGCCACCCCGGTCTGGAACCGCCAGACGATCGAACCGCTGGCCGCCAGCGGCACGCCGCCGAGCGTCACGGTCGCCTTCTGCGCGGCTTCGCCGGCCATCAGCCCCCCGTCGTCGGCGAGCCTGCCGCCGCCGCTTCGTGCCACCGCTCGACGACCGTCTCCACGAGCACCGACAGCCGCATCTGCTGGCCGCTCGGCAGGCCGATCCAGCGCGGCGTGACGGTCGACTCGTTGGCGATCACGTTCCAGCCGCTGCCGTGCACCTGACCGTCGTCACGCGCGTCGACGCCCTCCTGCCCGGCGATCGTGTCGATGGCGCCGGCCGGGCCGACCTGCGCGCGCTCGCCGATGCGCTTCTTCGGCGTCTCGTCGCCCATCACCACGACGCTGCGGGTCCAGATCCTTTCGCGGACCGCCCAGCCGGCGTCGGCGTTCGCCGCGTACTCGTTCTGGTCGTGCAGCGGCGTGTAGTCGATGGTCCGCGACTCGCGATAGGCGACCGACTCCGCGACCTCGACGACCTCCTGCCCGTTCTGGTGCTGGTACAGGAACACGATCGTGCCGCTGACGCGGCCGCGGCTCGGGTCGAACGACGCGCGCTCGTCCTCGATGGTCCAGGTCTGCGGGAAGAACTCCTGCTGGAACCGCTGCTCCAGGTAGGGCTTGATCGTGTTGTTCCAGACCGTGCGCGGGTTGGCTCCGAGGTCGATGCTGCTGTCGTAGTTCGCGGCGACGCGGTGCAGCCGGAACACCGCCTCCCGACTGTCGCCGGGGTGCGACGAGATCCGGGTCAGCGTCACCCGGTGGTCGCGGATGTCGGGATGGTTCAGGGTGCCCGAAGCCTGGTTGTCGGCGACCTCGAGGTACTGCCGCGAGAAGCGCAGCACCTGGTCGAGCCGGTCCGCCGAGTAGCTCTCGTCGACAAGCTCGAACACGCCGCCGATCGTCGTCATGATCGCCGGGACCTCGGCCTCGAACCCCGAGAAGTAGCGCTCGGTCGCCGTCTCGCCTTCGTACGCCGTGTAGGTGCCGGTCATCGTGACCGTGCGCTGCCGCGACGCCGAGAACGCCACCTGCACCTCGAGGTCGCGGAGCCCCTGCTTGTCCGACGCCGGCAGCTCGCCCTCGATCGTGCACAGGTAGGCGCGGCTCGACCCTCGGTTGAGCAGCGGGTCGGTCGTCTTCGCCAGGCTGGCGGTCGAGCGCAGCAGGTCGGTTCCGAACTCGTACTCCCACTCGACGTCTCCCATCGCGATCGTGAGGCCCTGGTCGCGCTTCGAGAACGCCGCCTCGAGCGCGTCGGCGGCGGCCTTCAGGTCCTCGATCGTGTCCGCGACGACGACGACCTCGAACGTCATCCGCAGCGCCGTGAACGACTTGTCGATCGTGTGCACGCCGTGCAGCTGGTAGGTGCCACTCTCCCCGCCGACGGTGACGTCGCCGTAGGTGATGCTGATGGGGTTCGTGGTGGTCGGCATGGGTCACTTCCCGGCGAACAGCGAGCCGAAGCCCGCGGACATGTTCTGCACGGTCTTCTGCAGGTTGTTCATCGCGTCGATCAGGCCGTCGACGGCGGCCTTGCGTTCCTCGGTCAACGCGAAGAATCGCTCGTCGCGCTCGAACAGTTGCCGGCCCGCTTCCTCCTGCTCCCGGATCTGCCGCACATGCGAGTTGAAGTTCGCCGCGGCGTCCGGGATCTTGCCCTGCATTCCGGCCGTCAGGCCGAACACGCCGATCGTCTCCTCGCGCGCGCGGCGCGCGGCGATCGCCTTGGCGTCGAGACCGTCGAACAGCGACTGCCGCAGCTGGGCGCCCCACGGGCCGAAGAACTCGCCGGCGATGTCGCCGGCCGCCGTCGCCGTCGGACCCTGGAACGCCGCCTGCGCAGCGCCAGCGCCCGCCGAGAACGCCGCGCCGAGGCCGAGCGCCCTCATCAGGCTCGACCCGATGCCCCGGGCCGCGCCGATCGCCTGCTGCTGCAGGCCGTCCATCGCGGCCTTCGCCGGGCCAGTGTCGAGCCGGACCCGGACCTTCGCCTCGTTGTTGCTGGCGACCATCAGCGCACCCCCGCGGCTCGCACCGATCGGATCGCCGGCACCATCCAGTCTTTGCCCGTCCACCAAGCCGTCGCCTCCTCCTGGAACCGGAGGATCAGCAGGTCGACGAACTGGTCGACCTGGTAGTTCGGGTCGCGCATGAACATCGACCGCCCGCGAGCGCGCATCAGCGCGCGCCGGTAGGCGTCCTGGTAGATCGGCTGCACGCTGTCGGTGCCGGCCGCGGCGATGGCGCGCAGCAGGTCGGGCCGGCTGGTGATCGCGGCCCGCGCCTCCTGCGCTGCCGTGACCTCCTCGTCGACGTCGCCGAACAGCCACTCGCGCATTCCCTGGCCGAGATTCTCGAACGTACGGCCGGTGCCGGTGCGCACGAGGATCGCCGCCAGCATCGCCGCGCCGGCCGCCACGGGTGCCGCTGCGGAGCGTGCGAAACTGGCGCTGCGGGCCACGGCGGACCCGCCGAGACGCGACTGCAGGAGGCGCCCGAGCAGCCCGGGGCGCGACGGCGGCGCGGCATGCGGACCGCCCGGCGCCGCGGCGCCCTCGACCCGCTGGCTGGCCGCCGGCGGGTCCAGGAGCGGGCGGATCACCATGTCGTCGCGGCTCGACATCAGACCACCCTCCAGGCCCCGACGTCCGGCGGGCTCGTGCCTTCGATCGTGCCGTTTCCGCGGCTGCAGTAGTCGGCGAACACGGTGTAGGTCCACCCGTTCGCCTGCACCCCTTCCCACTCCGGCGCGGTTCCGGTGTAGAGCACCACGCCGTCGGAGGCGTCCTTGCTCTGCTCGGCGCCGGCCTTGCGCAGCAGCCGGAACTGCAGGAAGTCGTGGCGGCGGGAGCAGTGCTCGCCGGCCCACTGCCACGTACCGTTGACCCACCGCAGGTTCTGCGGCGCTGCGTACTCGACGCGCGAATGGCACACCGCCTCGACGGTCATCCGCTCGAGCACGAGGTGGCGCCCCTGGCCCATGACGGCCGGCGTGCCCGTCTCGGTGCCCGACAGCAGGATCTTGGCCCCGTCGCTGCCGTTCAGGTCCTGCACGGCCGCGCGCACGCGCTCGGCCAGCTCGGACGCGCCGCGGCCCGCCGACCGGCCGAGGTTGGCCGCCGCGCCGCCGATCAGCGCGAACTCGCCCAGCGGGTCGCCGGCGACCTCGGCGCCGATCAGGATGTCGAACCGCTGGTACACGATCTCGGGGTCGTCCTCGTCGAAGTCGCCCCCGGCGATGCCGACCAGCGCCCACGGGAAGGCGTTGGGGATCTGGCTCTCGGACGGCTCGCCCGCGAACACGGCGACGCCGTTCCGGCCGAACACCAGTGCCCGGTCGCCGGAACTCCAGCGCACGACCTGCAGCTGGTGCTTGATCTGCTGGGCGAACTGCCAGGGGTTCACTCGGCCCCCTTGGCGGCGCCTGGGCGGCCGAACAGCCGGAACCCGGCGGCCCGGCGCTCGGCGGCGTCGCGCCGGCGCTCGCGCACGCCGGCCATCGTCAGGACCTCGCGCGGCGAGGCCGGAGGCTGCGATGCGTCGAGCAGTCGGCGCGCCGCGGCGGCCGCGGTCGCCGCGACCAGCTCGGCCTCCTGGTCTGTCGGCCCAGCCTGGGTCATCACCTGCTGGCCGCTCAGGGCTGCGGCAGCCGCCTCCGGGCGCAGGATCGTCGCGGCCATGCCGAGCAGGAACTCCTGCGTCTGCTCGTCGCCGACCGCAGCCAGCGCCTCCTGCTGGTCCTCCGGCAGCGCGAGGAACCACGTGAACGGCGGCCGCTGCGCTCGCAGCCAGCGCCGGTAGCCTTCGGACGTCAGCTCGATCTCGGGTGCGTGGGTCATAGAGCCAGGTCCACGAGCCTCCCGACCTTGAGGATGCGCCCGCCGCTGTCGCGCAGGCACTCGAACGTCAGCGGCATGCCGAGTTCCTCGCCGCGGCGGAACTGCAGCTCGGCGCCGGACGACCAGTCCGGGACGGCGGCGTAGAGCAGCACCGCGGGCGCGTGCACCGGGTCGTCCGGCACGAACAGCAGGACCACGGCGCGCCCCAGCGCGGTGCGGCCGGCCCGCTGCTGGCCGGGTGCTTCGAACACGGCGTGCTGGCTCTGCTCGCCCTGCGCGTAGCCGTCCTGCAGCAGCAGCCGGATCGCGTTGTCGTTCCAGCCGCGCAGGAAGCACGACCACACCCAGCGGTTGCCGGCCTCGAGGATGTCGGTCGTCTCGCCGAGGCCCTCGCACCAGATGCGGGCCTGCTCGTCCATCGGCTGCAGCACACACAGGTTCGCGCGGCCGATCTCGGCGCCGCCGAACGGGAACTCGCCGGTCGCCAGGTCCTCGATCGGACCGATCACGATCCGGCCAGGTGCCCGGATGATCCGCGCGCCGCTGCCCGAAACTCGCTGCGTGTCGGCGAGGTTGGCGACCACGATCGCCTGCGCGACGGTCTCCGACTGGCCCGACAGCCCGAGGAAGCCGGCCACCGCGCCGTTGACGAAGAACACCTCGCCGGTGCCGCTGATGCCGGCCGAGGACGTGCCGAACAGCGCCAGAGCGCCGTCGACGCCGGCGAGCATCGAACCGGTCGAACTGGCGCCGGCCCCGAACAGGTCGACCCAGCCGAGGACGCCGGCCGTGTTCGGCGACGTCGACGATGCCGAGCCGAACAGCCCCAGCGTCGCGTCGAGCCCTCCGGACACCACCGACGCCGAGCCGGCGATGCCGAACAGTCCGAGGTCGCCGGCGACGTCGGCAAGGGTCGGCACGTCGACGAACAGCGAGGCGGCGCCGTAGATCCCGAGGCTGCCGAGGATGCCGGACGTCTCGCCCTGCACCGATGCGGCGACGCCGTGCAGCCCGATCCAGCCGCGCATGCGGCCCTGCTCCTCGCTCGGCGGATCGACGGCCCACGAGACGCCGCCGATGTTCTCGAGGCAGCCCTTGGTCGAGCCGCTGCCGCTGTAGGCCCACGCCGCCGGGTCGGTGATCGACGGGTGCCCGGTGCCCTTGTTCCCGACCGTCGGCTCGTAGCTGTAGGGCGCGACCAGAGGATCGCCGGCGAGCCACGTGCCGCTCGTCGCGCTGGTGCCGTAGGCGGTGCCCTGCACGACGTGGCAGTAGAGGATCGACAGCCCGTTCGTGATCGCGGTCGGCGTGTCCGCGGGCATGTCCTTCCACACGCAGTTGACCATCTGCGTGCCGGACCAGTTCGCGGTGCCGGTGAGCAGGAAGCCCGACGCCGGCGCGCTGATGTTGCCGAGCAGCGAGTCCGTGATGTCGCTGATGCCGAAGGCCCAGTTGCCGCCGCCGCCGGCGTCGCGCACGTTCCAGATCAACAGGCGGTAGTGGTCGGCGCCGTCGTTGCCGTTGCTGAACGACGTCTGCACCTGGTCGGTCATGTTCGAGCAGGCCACCTCGACGATCGCGTCGTCGCCGGTCCGGCTCGTGCCGACAGAGAAGAACGACGGGTGAAACCGCTCGTTGAACCGCTGCCCGTTGAACGTGGTCTCGATCTCAGCGCCGCCCGGCGCCGCGCCATAGACGCCCGTGTGCTGCACGTCGACGTAGGGTCGCCCGTTGTCCGGCCCGCCCGAGATCACGCCGCCGCCGATGATCAGCGCGTTGGACGTGTTGTTCCCGGCCCATCCGTAGATCCCGAGCCGCGTCAGCGTCGATCCGACGTTGTCGGCGAGCGCCGTGCCGAAGTTGAGCCCTCCGGCCGGCCCGAGGATCCGCATCACGCCGCCGCCCTGGTCACGCGCCTCGAGGGCCTCCGGCGAGCCGAGCGACGTGCGATTCGCGCCCCAGCCTGCCGTCACGTTCCGCGAATGCGTGTGGCCGTAGCAGTTGATCGCGATGTTCTTGCAGGACTTCTCCCACGAGTTCTGGATGTAGAGGTTGCCGCCGATCGTGTCGCGGATCTCGCAGTCGTAGACGAACGAATCGCCGTTGAAACCAAGGATGCCGCCGCGGCGCCGCACGCCGGTCACGACGTGCTTCATGTTCGGCAGCGCGGCGAGCGGCGAGCCAGCGAACCCCATCCAGCTGCTGTTGTCGTCCTCGGCGTAGCGCGCGCGCGTGATGCCCGGCGTCCAGTGCGCGCTGCCCCACTCCCCGCCGTCGAGCCAGGCGCGGAACTTCGTGCAGTCGGCGCTGGCCCACGCCTCGGCGCCGTTGCCCTCGATCAGCAGGTCGCCCTGCAGCCGGATCTTCATCGTGAACGGCCCGAGGCCGTGGCCGACGAAGTAGAGGAAGTCCGTCGCGTAGTTGCTGTTGAGCGGGTCGGTGCGGTTCCACTTGCAGCCGTCGTGACCGATGAACGTCAGCCAGTGCTCGCCGCTCGTGTGGCACTGCGGCGCCGTGCCAGACGGGTCGCCGTCGGTGAACGTGCCGCGCATGTTGATGATCGCGCCGCCGACGTCGCGGTCCGCGGCCGTGCTGCCGGCCGGGTTGTTGCGCGCCAGAGCCATCGCGCGGTGCCGCGTCCGCACCGCCTGCGCCCAGCTCGAGCCGTCGTTCGAGTCGTTGCCCAGCTGCGCGTCGACGAACACCTCCTTCTTCGAGGGCCGCCGGTCGACGCCGTCCGTGTCGTTGTAGACCGTGACCGGTGCGAGCGCGAGCGTGCTGCCGTCGTCGCCGACCGCGACCGCATCGACCACCAGCGTGCCGGCGGGCAGCGTCGCGAGGTCCAGGGTCACGCGGTAGCCGGGGAACGGACCCTGGCCGGTCGTGACGCCGGGGAGCGGGCTCAGGTAGTCGGAGAAGTCCGGCTTGACGATCTCGCGCACGAGCGCGCTGCCGGCGCTGTGCGGCACCCCGTTGGCGGTGATCGTGTAATCGACGCGCTCACCCAGGCCGTCGACCAGCGTCGACCGCACGTACCAGCAGACGTTGAACGTGCTGCCGGGAAGGCTGCGCCGGATGCCTTCCTGGCAGACCGTCATGCCCAGGGTAACCACGGACCGCGACTCCGATCAGGCGCCGCCCGAGTTCAGGCTGAACGACGTCACGGTGAACTGCTGGCCGGCGTTCAGCGTCGCGTTGTCGGTGACCATGTCCGGGCGGAAAGCGATGCCGGTCGCGCCCGAGACGCCCGCCGGGCAGGCGCGCGACAGCGTGACCGTCGAGGCGCCGACCGCGAGCACGTAGGTGTCGTCCGGGATGCCGGTTCCCGACACGCGGTGCCCGACCTGGACGCCCGTCGTCGACGCGAAGTTGAGCACGTTGCTGTTCGCCGCGGTCGCGCTGCTCGTGGTCAGGCTCGTCTGCGGGCCGGCCGTGCCCTGGACGTGCACGGTGAACGGCGAGCCGGCCTGCTTGATCCGGAAGTGCCCCGGTGCGCCGCTGGCGCCCGCGTTGACCTGCCACGTGCCCGCGAGCGCCTTCGTGCCGCCGCTGGCCGCCGCCATCCAGTCGCTCGGCAGCGTCAGCGTCGCCAGGAGCGTGCCGCTGTCGGCCGTCGCCGGCGTCGCCGGGGGCGCGCCGGTGCGCACCTCGAGCGTCGGTGCGGTGCCGACGTGGGTCTCGATCGCGTCGAGGGCGGCGTTTCGCGCCGACGTGCTGAACTGCAGTACCATGGTCGAATCCTCCTCTACTTGGTCTCCATGATGCGGACGCCGACGGCCTCGCGGACGTCTTCGAGCGTCTGCTTCGTGATCCCGACGATGCGGCGCGCAGGCACGCGCTGCTTCAGCCGCTGGCCGGCGAACTTCTTGTTCAGGATCCAGCCGAGCCGGCCGCGGTGCGGCTTGCCGGGGCCGCGCAGCCACTTCGCCAGCAGGTCGCGCACCTGCTCGTTGATCGGCTGCGACTGCACTTCGCCGCCGAGGTGCATCGCCGCCGCGTAGGGCAGGTTCGAGCCGACCTCGACGACGTCCGGCGACACCATGCGGTGCGCGATCGACTGCGCCAGCCGACCCGTGTCGCGCAGAGCCGGACGCGCCTCGAATCGCCGCTCCGGCGGAGCCGGCTTGCCGGCCGCGAAGTCGGCGATGATCGCGAACACGTTGGGCACGCGGCGCGCGCGCCAGCCCTGGTCGCCGAACCGCTGGTTGCGGAACGCCTCCTGCGACTCCGCGACCATCAGCGCGCCGACCTGGCGCAGCGCCGCCTCGGGGCGGTCGAGCTTGCCCTCGATCCGCTCGACCTTTGCGCCCTTCTCGAACTCGGCCGGCATCAGAGCACGTCCTCCCCGTAGGGGTCGTGCAGTCGCCGGCTGGGAAGAACGCCGCGCGGTAGCGAGCCGTTGTCCGACCACCCCTGGACTGGCATGCCACCGGCGGCGAGTTCGCTTCGCTGCTGAACGCCGGAGTTCGAGGACGGCGCGGCGCGGCCGCGCGCGCCGGTGCGGCGCACCTTCGTCACGAGCCCCTCGGACGAGAAGACCTCGTCCCACTCGACCTTCGCGATGTTCGTCGCCGTGCCGCCGCGGCGCCACAGGACGGCAATCGTGCCCATCTTGGCGACCTCGACGTGCGCCGGGTCGGTCTCGTCGTAGGCCTCCTGCGCGTAGACCGGCCAGAGGTCGATGACGGCCTGCGCCGCGTTCTGCCCGACGGCCGTGTTGATCGTCGTCGCGCCGCGGTCGCGCACGTTCGTCAGCGCCATCAGGCCGGACTCCTCGTAGCTCTCGACGACCGCGGCCCACAGTTCGGTTGCGCCCATGGGACTACGCCGGGTCGGTGAAGGTCGGGGTGCCGGTCGTGCTGGGCAGGTAGCCGAGCCCGGCCACCCACAGCCACCACTGGATCTTGCCGGTGCTCGGGTCGCCGCCCGTGTCGGTGAACTCGAGCGTGTCGTCGACGAGCCAGGCGACCGGCGACGCGGCGTTCTGCCGCAGCACCCAGTACGTGCCGTCGATCAGCGTCCACGGCGCGAACAGCGCGTCGTCGACCAGCAGGTATCCGCTCGTGCTGCTCGACCACTCGACTTCGATGTCGAACGGCGCCTCGTTGAAGTTCCGGAACCAGCAGTCGGTGCCGATCGGGATCAGCAGCTCCTGCCACCCGCTGCCCAGCGACGCGATCGAGATCGAGGCCGAGACGGAGCCCATCCGGATCGTGACCGTGCCGCCGACCGCCGTGCCGACGGTCTTGTTCAGCATCACCCGGAAGAAGTAGGGCGTGTCCGGGTCGAGCTTGTTGTCGCGCAGGTTGGTCTGCTTGAGCGTGACGGTGCCGCTGCCGCCGTTGATCCGCAGGCTCGCGTCGACGGTCGAGTTCGGCGACGACCGGTAGACGTTGACCGTGTCCTGCTGGATGTTCGCGCCGCCGGCGACCTCGGCCCACCCCTCGAACTTCGGCGTCGCGGTCGACGAGTAGGTGCTCCACGAGCTGTTGCGCAGCTTGCTGCCGCCGTCCGTCGTGCCGGCGTGCAGGCTGCGGATCGCCCGGTTGTTCAGCGCGCCGCTGCCCCAGGCGTACCGGCCGAGGCCGTCGGGCGACCGCGGCTCGCCCTGGAACTCGAACACCTCGGCATGCTCGAGCACTCCCGTGTTCCGGTCCTGCCGGCAGCGGAAGAGCTTGGTCTCGATGTGGCAGGCCTCGAGGGGGAACCCGTTCTCGTCGACCGTCAGGCGCGCCATGGCGCCGTTGCCGACGTTGCCGGCGCCGAGGGTCGGCGTCGTGTCGAACGTGATGCTGCGGCTCTTGACCGTGAGGCTGTTCGCGGCGAAGTGCTCGTAGAGCGCCCGCATCAGCGCCGGGATCGTCGTCGCACCGCCGCCCTTGTCGACCAGCCGGCCGTACTCGAACAGGACGGCCTGCATCGACTCGGCGACGCGCTCCGACGAGATCAGCGACGCGAGCCCGGCCCGGAACCGCTGCACCCAGCCGGTCGTCGCCGCCGGCATGTACTCGCCCTCGAGCGACTGCAGGAGCAGGTCGAGCAGGTTGCCGCCGCCCACCACCGTGCCGTCGACGAAGTTTCGCGTGCTCTCGATCAGCGCGATGAGGTTGCGCCACTGCGTCTGGACCTCGGCTTCGGTGGGCGTTCCGCTCATGGGGTCACTCCTTCAGGTCGCCGGGCCACTCGAGGCCGGTCACCTCGAGCGGTTCGGGGTAGTGGTCGCCGCGCTGCGGCTGCGCCTGGTCGTGGCAGAGCACCGCGAACAGGTAGCGCGCGGCCGGCTCGTCGGTCGCCTCCTGCCGGTAGGCGTTCGAGGCGAGCCCGTTGCGGCGGCGCTCCTCGACTTCCTCCGCGGTCGGCAGGGTCACGGGCGAGCCGCGCCGGCGCGGGATCTGCCCCTGGTCCGACAGGCTGGCGCCGACGCCGAGCTGGGCCTTCGTCGTGTCCGCGAACCGGATCACGGTCCGGCGCAGCCGGTCGCGCATGGCGATCACCTGCGCCTCGGTCAGCTTGACCAGCGACCCGATCTCGGGGATGCGCTGCGACCGGCCGTCGCCGCCGCGGACGATGCGCTCCACGACCTTCGGGAAGTGCACCCCCTTCAGGTCGAGGTGCTCCGAGGGGCAGCCCGGCAGGGCGCCGAGCCAGTACCAGTAGGAGGTCTCGACGACCGCCTTGTGCTTCTCGATGTCCGGCGCGAGCGATGCACCGCTGATGCGCGTGCGCGCCTTCGGCGGCGGCGTCGCGACGGCGGCGCGCTGCGTCCGCGGCTCGGTCGGGGGAATGTCGGTGTCCTTGGCCATGGTCCGGTGTCTCCGGTGTCACGCTGGGCTGGATGCACAAGGGGCCGCCGCCCCCAGCAGAGCAGCGGCCCCCGGACTCGCGCCGACGCCTCGCGCCGGCCTCAGTTGTTGATCTTGATCGCGCCGTAGGGCAGGCCGATGCCGGCGCCCATGCGCGCGTCCCACTGGATGTACTCCTCGCCCGTGGTGCGCGTGTGGTCGCTGTTGTTGTCGCCCTCGAACGCCGTCGCCTCGGTGAGCGACTTGCGGTCGAGCTTGAACGTCGGCTTCTTCGGCGAGCCGAGCAGGAACACGTACCAGTCGCCCGTCGCCAGGCGCGGCGAGCCCCACAGCTTGATGTTCCGGCTCGCGTCCTGAACGATGTTCGAGACGCCGGCCGCCGCGGTGTTCGAGCCGAACACCACCGGCTGCTGCCGCTGCAGGAAGGCCTGCTCCATCACCTGCAGGTCGGCCGCGGCGTGGAGGATCAGCACCCCCTGCTGGATCGTCTCCGGCGACAGCAGCGGCTGGCCCTTGCCGTCCTGGAACAGCAT
Organism: uncultured Opitutus sp.; assembly: GCA_964513055.1. Lineage (GTDB taxonomy): Bacteria > Verrucomicrobiota > Verrucomicrobiia > Opitutales > Opitutaceae > ER46. The sequence continues at coordinate 20,911 of CAZENI010000006.1, read as the reverse complement.
GAATTGCTGGATCGCCTTGTAGTAGTCGGCGAGGACGGTCGCGGTCGTGGAGACGCCCGAGCCCGACAGCAGGTTGCCGTTTGCGACGCCGAAGCGGTTGACGCCGCCGGCGGTGGTCGCGAAGAACGCGGCGCCGTCCGGCGCGTTCGGCACGACCGGCAGCGTCGTGGCCGTGCCGGTGATGAGGTCGAACAGCATGCGCTCCGGCAGCAGGCCGTAGCTCTCGCCGGCCATGCGGGCCGCGTCGAGGAGCGACTGCGTCTGGTCGTCTGCGCGGTCGTCGCGGTGCCACTTCACCCGGCGGCCCCAGTTGTGCACGATCGCCTGGAACGTGACCGAGCCCATCGCGTCCTGCGGGATCGTGTCGCCGCGGCGCCACAGCTCCATGTGCGGGCCGGCTTCGATGTAGGCGAAGTCGTGCACGCGGTTCGTGGCGTTGATCGTGTCCATGACCAGCGGGAGCATCCCGCTGGACTGGCGGTTCCGGATCGCCGTGTAGGTGTCGACGAACTCCGTGCGGAGGCCGTTGATGAGCAGGGCCGGCGAAGCGATGACGTTGGGTGCCATGGTTCAGTTCTCCGGGGCTCAGTTCAGGCCCAGGTACTCCTCGGGGGTGAACAGGGTGATGTCGCCGACGCCGGCGCTGGCGAAGCGCGACGCCCAGCCGATCCCCTTGGTGTTCGTGTTCGCGGCCTTCTTCGCGTCGGCCGCGTTGTCGGTGGCGCAGTGGAGGATCGAGTTCAGGTCGGCCTGCACGAACGTGCCGGCGATCGTCACGTCGCGGAGCGTCACGCCGGACACGTCGACCATGACCTCGGGCTTCAGCGAGGCCGACAGGTTGCCGGTCACGGTCTGCAGGGCGACGCCGAGGAACGTGTGCCCGGCCTGGTCGACCCACTTGTCGGCGTAGCCTCCGGCGTTCAGGCCGACGAGCGCGCCGGCGTAGATCGTGATCGTGTCGGCGACCACGAAGGACTTGGTGGCACCGCGGGGTGCGGTGCGCTGGATCTTGGCAGCGTCGAGGTTCGCCATGGCTCAGGGTCTCCGGTTCTGGTGATCGGTAGGGCTCAGGCGCCCATCAGGGGGTTGGCCGCCATGTTGATCGCGACGTAGCGCTCCTGGCTCACGCGCGTCATGCCGGCGCCGTTCAGCTGCTCCCACTCGGCGGCGAACTTCGCGGCGCGGTCGACGGCCTCGGGGCCGTCCTCCTGGAACTTCAGGACGAACGCCGGCAGCTTGCGGCCGCCCGAGGCGCCGAACGTCGCGGCCTTGCCGGCGTCCGGCGGCAGCACGCCGACGGCCTGCGCCAGCGAGTCGACGTAGGCGGCGAAGGCCTTGGGGCCGTGCTCGCTGTGGAACGCAACGAGCTTCTGCTCGAGGTCGGCGCCGAGCGGCCGGCCCTCGAGGCGCTTCATCGCGACCGCGACGGCGTCCTTGCGCTGTGCGGCGGCTTCCATCGCCGCGAGCTTCGCCTTGGTGCCGTCGAGTTCTCCCTGCAGCGCGGCGAACCGCGCGGAAACCGCCTCGTCCTGATCCTTCTTCATGGTCTCGCCTCCGGACGACGGCGCGGCGGCCTTGGCCGGCTCGCTCGCGTCGGTCTTGGTCTCGGTCTGCATCGCGGCCATCGCCTCCTGGATCGCGGCGAAGTCGGCCACGCTGATGCTGCCGTCCTTGATCGCCTTGACGATCGCGTCGACGTTCATGGAACCGCCCTCGGCGCTCTGCTTGTCGCCCTTGGGCTTGTCGTCGTCCTTCTTGGGTTCGTCGGCCATCGGTCCCTCGCTCTCGCGGAACAGCAGGTGCGCGGACACCCCGCGCTGGAAGATGGCGGCGACCGTAGGACCGGGGTTGAAGGCCAGTGTCGCACCTGCGACAGCTCCCCCAACTTCTCGCACGAGCAGCATCGGCAGCTCGAGGAACGGGGCCTCGTGGTCGAGCAGCGCCAGCGAGTCGATCGCGGGCTTGCCCACGTCGAAGATCTCCACCGACCGGTACGGCAGGCGCTTCTGCAGGATCTCCTGCTGCGTCATCGGGTCCGTCACGATCAGGTCGGCCAGCACGGCGAGCCGCGCGGCGCCCTTGAACGTGATCGTGTCCGTGCCCAGGATCCGGAAGAATCCGGCCGCTCGCACCGCGTTCGTCGCCTCGGTGCTCGGCTCGTGGTGCCGGATGTGCAGCGGCGGCAGGTAGCCCTCGGCCTCGGCCTGCTTCGCCTTGGCGACCGCGGCGTCGATCCAGTCGCGGCCGAACTGGTGCTCGCCGCGCTCGCACTCGACGAAGATCGGCACGCGGTGCACGACGAGCGTGCCGTCGGCCTGGCGCGTCGCGTGGTAGCCGGCTTGGGTGCGAACGGTCGTCGTCGTCACGACGCGGACGCTACGAAGCGCCCGCCGGCGACCTGTCGCACCTGCGACAGCGCTACGGGCACCGGCTCTGCAGGTCCGACTCGTCGTCGATCATGCGCTCGACGCACTCCAGAGTCGGCAGCGAAGGAGTCGAGGTCTCGCCCGACAGCAGCCGGTGCAACTGCTGCCGGCTGACCGGGATCATGCTGGCGACCTCGGAAACCCCGCGCCGCATCACGACCTGCCGCAGCCGCTCCCGCGTCTCCGGCCATCCGTCTGCGTCCCTCATGTGCTGGCCCCCACCATGAACAGGTCCGGTCGGCCGCTGTGTCGGAACCCCTCGTCGGGGAAGGCGCCCATCGGCAGCCGGTCCTCGACGATCTGGCCGCGCTCGTCGATGCGGCCCATGCGGCGCAGCATCGGCGTGGACACGGCCGACACCTGGCAGCGGCAGTTGTAGCCCAGCGGCGGCGCGATCCGGTTCCACACCGGGTTGTCGACGCGGAAGATCAGGCCGTTCGCGGCGCCGTGGTTGTCGCGCGTGTCGACGTCGCCGACCGCGTCGAATCGGAAGCACGGCGTGACGGCGCGGACCTCGGGGTCCTGTGCCTGCCGGAAGCGGCCGGCGGTGATCGCCGTGTTCACGTTCGTGCGGAACGCCATGCGGGCGTAGCTCTCGGTCCAGGACTCGCCGAGCTGCTGCACGTCCTGCGCGCTGACCGCGAGCAGCCGGCCGGCGCCCGCCTCGCCGATGCCCTCGCGCATCGCCTGCGCGATGATCTGCTGCGCCTTCTCGGCGACCGACTGCTCGGTGGCCCGGGCGAACGCGATGACGCGCCCCTCGCCGTAGAGCTGCGCGACGCGCTGCGCCGTCCGCTCGGCCGCGGATCGCAGGTAGACCGGCGTCCGGGTCACGAGGTCGTCGATCGCCTCCTGGAACGTCACGTTGGCCAGCAGGTCGGCGGACTCGCGGAACCGGATCAGGTCGCCGAGGTTCGCGCGCAGAGCCGTGCCGCGCTCGTCGACGAGGACGCCGGCCGCGGTGCGCAGCATCCATGCGGCGCCGATGATCTCGCCGATGCCCATGGTCTCGGCGACGACGCGCTCGAGGTTCCGGCGCGCGTCGAAGGCGGCCACGCGGTTGTCGGTGGCGTGCGACGACAGCAGGGCCGCCACCGCTTCGGTGTAGTGCCGCGCGAACCGGGCGTGCACGGCTTCGAGGTAGCGGGAGACGTTCAGGTTCACGCGAGCACCTCGACGAGCGCGGTCGCCAGAGCGGAGCCGTAGACGCGGTGCGTGCGCTGTTCGTCTCCCCGCGCGTCGTGGCGCACCGGCAGATCGAATCGCAGTTCCGCCTCGCACCACATTGGGTTGTCGGTGCAGTGCCATCCGACGATCCGGGCACGCCCCGTGAAGTCGGGAGCCGGGGCGTGCGGGTTGAAGTTGCGCAATCGGACCACGAGCACGCAGTCGCTCGCGACGTGCTGCAGGTGCGGGTTCATCGCGCGAACGGCAGCGCACCGCCGCCGGGAAGCGCCGTCGGATCCGGTGCGATCCGCCCGGCGATGACCTCCTCGCCCTGCTGCGGCTTCCGGAACCCGGTCTGCTCGTAGAGGTCGTCCGATGCGATGTCGACGCCCATCCCGTTCAGCGTCGACGCCACGCGCGCCCGCACTTCCGGGTCGAGCTTCTTCTCCTGCTTGATGTTGAACCGCGGCGCCTCCTCGACGATGCCGAGGTCGACGAGGTTGGCATGGTTCCGCCACCAGCAGCAGCCGATCAGGTCGTCGGTCAGGCTCTCCTCGAGGGTCTCGCGGTCGAACTGGACCAGCGCCTCGGTGCTGTTCTCCTGGATCTCGCCGAGCGCGTAGCTGCCGCCCTCGGATGCCGCCGTGGTCAGGTTGGCGCCGAGCACGAGCGTGAACACCGCCGACCGCAGTTCGGCGCGCATCGTCGTGAGGATCTGGTGGCCCTCGCCGCTCGGCGAAATCACCTCGATCTCGTCGGCCTTGTCGCTGACGAGCACGTGCCGGCTCCTCAGGTTCTCCAGAAGCCGCGTCCACTCGCGCACGACCTCCGTGTTCGGCTTGCCCGAGTCGGCGTCGCGGCTGCCCTCGACCTTGGCGTGCACGATGCCCTGCGCGAAGCGCTCGACGGCCTGCACGCTCTCCTGCATCACGTGGGTCTTGGTGTACCACGTCCAGCCAAGTGCCTCGCGCAGCGCGCGGCCGTAGCCGAGGCTTCCCTCGTCGTCCTGGTAGACGTGACGCACCATGTGCATCGCGTCGGCGCCGAGCAGGTCGCGCCACTCCGCGTTGGCCACGTCCCACACCTGCCACTTCGCGCCGAGCTTCTGCGTGCCGTCCTTGCGGTCGTGCGTCGGCACGATGCGCATGCGACGCTTGTCGATGTCCTCGAGCCGCACCGGCAGCCACCACGTGCGGGGCTTGCCGTCGCCGATGCGCAGCGTGCGCAGGTCGCCGTGGATCCGCGCGAAGCGGGCGCCGCTGAAGAACGCCCGCGACAGGTTGTAGCGCGCCCCGGTGAACCCCCGGATCTTGCGCAGCAGCTCGGTGCCGACCGCGACCGCCAGGTCCGCCCGCGGTGAGCCTGGCACCGACGGGACCAGCTCCCACTGCCGGCCGGCGATCAGGTGCCTGCGGAACCCGACCGCGTGCGCGATGTCGGGGTCGCGGAGCATCTTCTCCTCGGCCTCGGGGTCCCGTGCCAGCCAGACCGACGGCTCGAACAGTTGGACCGCGTTCGCCCAGGCCGTCGTCAGCGCGCGGACGTACACCTCGCGGGCCTGGTTGTGCAGGCGAAGGTCGGTCGTCATGGCGCCGCATCGTATCGTGAGTATCCGCTGACGAAAGCGGTCCCACGCTGTCCGAGCGGGTTTCCGCTGGTCAGGCGAGCACGTCAGCGCCCGCCAGCCACTCGGCCGCCTCGGCGTGGCCCAGGTCGTCGACGACGAGCGCGCGGCCTTCCCCGCGGTGCTGCGGCATCACGATCGGGCGCAGGATCACGCCGTCGTAGCCGACGAGCACCACGCGGACGTCGCCCGTGGTGCGGTGGCGGGCGGTGCGGCCGTGCCAGCGGCGCAGGCGGGCGCACCAGTTCACGGCGGCGAAGTGCTGGCGTTGGATGCGGGCCAGGTCGTGGGGATTCACTGGAACCGCCCCACCGACTTCCAAGTCCCATCCTCCTGCAAGCGGTACACCGAATCCTTCTTCGGCTCCCCCGGCGAGACGGCATGCACCACCCGCAGACTGAATCCTTCGAGGTCTCGCGCCAGAGCTGTCGCGAGCTTGATCGCTCCGGACATGTCGGTGCAGTCGCCGGGATGCAAGTGCAGCATGACCGTGTTGGCGTTGGGGAAAGTAACGGCGCCGATTCGACACCACAGGCCGCGGTGGCCGATGTAGTTCACCGGCTTCGCGGCGCTGCAAGCGGACTCGTGGTCGCTCATTGCGCCGCCTCATGGTTCCATCGGCACACTTCTCTCAGTTGGCCAACAACGTCGTCCCGGAACACGCGCCGCAGGAGTCGGTAGCGATGCTGTCGGCCACGCGGCGCCGAGATCGGGTCGACACACGGGCCACTCAGCCCGTCCTCGGAAAGATTCGACTCGGCGTCCAGGTAGATGCACGGTCCTGGTCCGTAGCGCACGAGATCGTCCTCTTTCCGATGCGTCAGCAGTAGCCGCTGCTTCCTGCAGAACACGCACTCTTCCAGACGAAGGTGCTCCGGTGGCTGGTCAGCCGTCATCACCGCATTTTACCAGCCGTCGCCGCTCGGATTTGCTGACAGCGTTGGACACGATCCCTTGACGCTGGGGTCCGGCCCCGAACGACGCAAGACCCCGCAACAAGGACGCAAGACCCCGCAACGAGCTGGTCTCAGGGCACCCACCGCTGGCCGTCCGGCGTCTCGCCCGCGTCCTCGGCTGCGTCCCGCTCCTCCGGGTGCACGTCGTGCTGCCGGCCGGTCGCCGCCGGCTTCTCCTCGCCGGGCGCCTCCCGGTGCCCGAACGGGTGCGCCTCGAGCCACGCCCAGGCGCCGCTGGTCGCGTCCACCTGGTCGCACAGGCCGTCGCCGTCCGGCGGGAACCCCTCCACTTCGTCGAGGTAGTCCTGCGTCCACGGGCCGGCGAACAGCCGCAGGCCGTCGCGCTGCTCGACCAGCGACCTGCCGGCGTCGAGGCCCCACCACTGCCCGCCGGTGTTCGGACACTCGCCGCGGCGCTGGTAGCCGCGTTCGAGGCACGACGCGACCGGATCGGCCCGGCCGGCCTTGCCCTTCGGCCTCAGCGACTGGACGGCCATTGTCGCCTGCTCCTGCTCGGTCAGGTCCGGCCCGCCGACCCGCGGGCGGGCGCCGGCGACCCGGAAGCCCGACGACCGCAGCCGCTTCGCCAGCGCCTCGAACTGCGCGATGCCGCCGCTGCCAGGCTCGATCTCGAGCCCGACCACGACGCCGTGCCCGTCGGCCTTGGCGGTCTGCACGATCAGGTCGTCGCGCTTGCCGGGGGTCGCTCGGAACACGCGGACGTGCTCGATCGCCCGCACGCCGGCCCGGTGCCGCGCCATGCGCACGCCGGCGGTGCGAGCCGCGTCGGCCTTCTCGGACGCGGCGAGGTCCCACCACCGGATCCGCACGCAGTCGCGCGACGGCCACAGGTCGACCTCGGGGTCGAGGAGCGGGCCGAACCACTCGGCCCGGAAGTAGTCGCCGGGGTCGCGGGCGCGCCAGTCGCCGTTCAGCAGCTGCTCACGAACGGTCGGGTGCAGGTCGCGGAGGCCTTCGATGTAGGCCTCCTGGTCGATGTAGGGGTTGTCGCGGATCCGCGCCGGCACGTAGGGGTGCGGCGCTCGTATGCCCTTCTCGGGGTCGCCGACGAAACGTGCCTTGACCCAGGTGTGGCCGGTTCCTCCGGGGTTCGTCGCGCCGAGCGACCGCGGCGGCACCGGCACGTGCGCACGCGACCGAACGCGGCTCAGGGTCACGTATCGGTAGTGCGCCTCGCGCATCTGCGTGAGTTCGTCCCACAGCGCCGCGTCGAGTTCCGATCCCTGGTACTGCAGGTGGTCGTGCTCGTGCAGCAAGTAGCCGAACGTGATCGTCGCTCCGCTCGGGAACGTGAACGTCTTGCGTTCGCCGTTCCAGTGCACGCCTCGAGGGCGCCACCACTGGATAGCACGGTCCATGATCGCGCCGGGCAGCGACAGATCCTGGAACGTGCGGCGCAGGATCAGACAGGCATACCCGGGCACGTGCACGAACTGCGCCGCGGCCGACAGCAGGCAGTTCGACTTGCCGCCGCCGGCGGCGCCGCCGTAGAGCGCCTCGAACACGCGCGGCTTGCGCTTCCTGCGGCGGTGCAGGTGCAGGCCGAGGAACAGCTGCTGCGGCGGCGTCGGCCAGTGCGGGATGAAGCGGTTGCCGACGATGCCGGGGCAGATCGCGTCGAACGCGGCGAGGATGCGTTTCCGCGCGTCGCCCTCGGCCTCAGCCCTCGTCGCCGTCGCCGCCATCGTGTTGCAGGAGTTCCCGGCCGAGTTCGGCGAGCTTCGCGATGCCGACTGCAAGCTCGGTGTCGCTTGGGACCGGCGGGCCGGGGATCTCCCCGCTGTGCTCGACCTGCAGTTTCGTCGCGTCGGACTCGCAGAGCCGCCCGATCACTTCGCGCGCCGCGGCAACAGCGGGTCCGTCACCGCCCTTCGCGATCTTGCGCAGGTCGTCGAACAGCTCGCCGATGACGGCCTCCACTGTCTCCCCGGCGGCGATGCATCGGTCCTCGACGATCTTGCGGAAGTCGTATCCGCGCGGGCGTCCCGGTCCTCCCGGGTTGCCGTCGACGAACCGTCCTGTCGCCGGGTCGCGACCACCGTTTTCCGCCGTTTTCTTCGGCTCCGGCCTGGCCTGCTTCCTCGTCTTCTTCTTCGTCGCCATCGCGTTGTCTCGCGGTCGGTTGGCGGCGCGGTTCGTTCAGAACTGCGCGCGGTGAAGATCCCACATGGCCGCATGCCACGGCTCCCAGGCCCTCTGCCACGCTGGCGCGTTCGTGCGCGTCCACTGCATGTAGCGATCCTGGTAGTCGAAGTAGCTCGGCCACGCCCAAGCCTCGCGCAGCCCCATGATGCGCATGACGAGCACCTGCCCGACCCAGCCGTTCGCCGAGCAACAGACGCGGTAGCCGGTGATGCCGGGCCACGAGGCGTCGTCGCTGCCGCGGTTCTCCAGGTGGAAGTTGCCCCACTCCGGAAGGCCGAGGTCCGCTTCGGTGTAGCCGCCGTGCCCGCCGTTGATGCGGCCGTCCGGGTCGCGCGACACGTAGAACGTCTGCCCGTCCTCGCTGAACGGCACCTTGCCGCCGTCGGGCTTGTAGGTCGTGCCCGCTGCGAGCATGTCCGCGCGGCCGAGCATCTTGCCGGCGAACAGAATGGGGAACTTGCGGCCGTTGCAGTGACCGTTGACGCCCCAGCGTGCGCCGTTCTGCATCACGGCGAAGTTGTCGATGCCGATCTGCACGAGCCGCACCGTCAGCTCGCGGCGCACGGTCTCGTCGAGCCCGGCGCAGTTGACCGCGAGCGCCGCGGTGCCGATCTCCGTCGTGAACCCGCGGTAGTAGTCCGCCAGCCCGCGCTGCGTGTGCAGGTAGCGCGACACCCACTCGGGCGCGTGGTCGAGCCACAGGTGCGACAGCTTCGCGCGCAGCGGCGCGAGGTTCGGCATGCCCGGCGCCGCCGGCAGCGACGCAAGCGCGGTCCAGTTGACCTGCGACAGCGTGCCGGGGATCGCCTTCGACGTGCCGACGTAGGGCGGCCGGAAGGCATCGGCGGGCGGCGTCGCGTCCAACACTGTCAGGACCGCCGCATCGAGCAGGAACCCGACCGCCTCACCGTCCGGCGCGTCGGCCGACAGCGACGACACCAGCGACCCCGTGTTGATCGTCACCGGGAACTGGACGCGCAGCGACGGCTTGAACTTGCCGTCGTTGTAGTTCCAGAACGACTCGCTGTCGTAGCCGTTGCTCGTGCTGGCGGCCGGGTTCAGCATCGACCCGTTGCGCTGCCGTCCGTTGACGGTGGCGGGCGCAGGCGTCACGCCGACGACGGTGACCGGGCCGACCACCCACGGCTCGCCAGTGCAGAAGGTGCCAGCCTGCACCGGCGCCGAGAACGTCCAAGTGAACTCGCCGTAGCCGACGCTGGTGACGCCCGCAGGCGCCGGCTTGACCTCCGGCGGCAGCCAAGCCACCTCGTGCGGCAAATCCGCATCGACGAGTAGCTGCGCCCACACGCTGCCGGCCTGCGCGTTGCTCGGCTGCTGGCGCAGGATCGTGGCGGGAGCGAGGCACATGCCGAACAGGTTGAACGACTCGTCGCTCGGCCCACCCGGCGCCACCGAAGCAGGCACACCGCTCGGCCGGCTCTGCCACCGGTTGCCGACCTTGGCCCAGGCGTCGCGCATCACCGCCGTCGCGGCACGCAGAGCCACCGCGCGGCCAGCAGCGACGCCGAACCGCTCCGACACCACGTCGAGGCCGTAGGCGCCGACCGCCTGCTGCCACGGGATCCAGCGAGCGCCGGGGCCGAGCCGGTCATCATCGACGCGCACGTCCCACCAGTCGCGGCCCTGGAACGCAGGCACGTAGACCTGCGTGATGCGCTGCACCATCCGATCACGTACGCGCGATGCGAGCGCCCGGTCCTCCAGATTCGACCACAAGTGATTGGCCAGTAGGCACACCCAGCCGACCGCTCGAGCAGCACCGGGGCCGACGGTCACCCACTGTTCGCGACCGGGACCGGGAAGCGGCTGCGCCCACAGGAACAGCCGCGCCTGCTGCGACAGCTCGGCCTGCAGGGCTCGGGAGCCGGTGACGCGGGCCGTGACGGCCAGCCCGTTGTACAACCAGTGCTCGTCGTCCGGCCCCCACCAGCCGGACGCCATCTCGGCGCTGATGCCGGTCGCCTTGCCGAGCAGGTCGCCCGTGCTGCCGTGCGGCCGGCCCTGCCAGAACTGGACGCCGGGTTTCTCGCTGGGATCGAGCGGCGAACCGTCGGCGCGGCGGTAGTGGCACGGGCGCGCGGCGAGCTTGTAGGCGCTGTAGAGGTGCACCAGCTCCGGGCCGGGCTGCACCATGCACTCGCCGGCCACGAACACTTGGTCGCCCTGCGCGCCGCTGTCGGCCGAGTTCTTGTTCGGGCCGGTCACGGCGTCGGCGAACCCAGGAAGGCGCCGCTCGGCCATGGAGAACCGCGACTTCGGCCGCGGCTGCGTGTCGGTCTCCCACTTCTCGACGGCGATCGCCTCGTTCGTCCAGTTCAGCGCGCTGAACGCGGTCTGCGCGATGACCTTCTGCCCGCTCGGCTCCGACGGGTCGACGACGGTGATGGCCGGCGTGAACGCGAGCCGCGGATTGCCCTGTCCAGGCCACAGCTCGCGGACGCCTACCGCCCGCGTCGTGCCGTGCACTGCTGCAGCGATCTGCACCCATGCCGCAGTGCCGGTGACGTGCCGCGGCCAGCACATGACAACCGGCAGCGTTCGCGCCTGGCCGTCGGCGAACGTCTCGCCCTTCTTCACCAGCACCGAGTTCCACACCACGCCGTCGCCCCACGCCAGCCGCACGTCGTCGGCAAGCGTCTCCTGCACGTCCGGCACGGCCGGGTTGCTTGCGGTGTAGGTCGCTTCGCCGAACACAAGCGCGGGCTCGGACGGGCGCCAGGACAGCCAGGCATCGACCACACCGAGGCGGCCGGTCCGGGAGCGGACATGCAGCGTCCACGTCACGCCGTCGACCTGCAGGCCCACCAGCGACATCAGCGAGCCGTTCAGGGCCGGCAGCCCGCCGAAGTGCCCCAGCGGGTCGCCCGGCAGCGGCACAGATCGAGGCGCGACCGCGGCCTGCGCGCCGAGGTCGATCGTCTTGACCTCGCGCGGTGCGAGGCTCACCTGCACGTCGATGGCCCACAGGTCGAGTCCGATCTGCCGGCCCAGCGCGTAGCCGGCACCGCTGTCGTGCGGCGGCCGGACGTCGACCGTGGTGCGCACCCAGCCGGCGAACGGCGCCTGGCTGTGGTTGGCGACGGTGACCGACTGCGCCGCCGCCGCCGCGGCGAAGCCGGCAACCATGATGAGCGCGCCGAGCAGCGCGCGCAGGACTTCGACCCACGTCTGGCGGTTCCGCATGTGCGGAAACCTACCAGAACGTGCGGCTATCCGCTGCCGGTAGACGTGCTGCTACTCGGCTGCGGGCTCGTCGCCGCCGGCCACCGGCACCACTTCCCGGCCCTCGAGTTCGCGCTCGCGCGACTGGTAGGACTCGCGCAGCTGCGTCACGTGCGCCGGCACCATCTGCGACTTGACCTGCGGCGTGATCGTCTTGCCGACCGCCTTCAGCGCGGCGACGTCCTCGGTCAGTGCGATGCGCGCCTGCAGTTGCCGGAGCAGCTTGCCCGAGTTCTCGACGCGGGTGCGCTCGGTCTCGGCGAGGGCCTCGGCGTCGCTCACCGCGGTCTCGTCGCTCGACGTGATCTGCGCCTGCGACGGTCCGAGCAGGTGCAGCAGCGGCTTGCACAGCGACTCGTAGTTCGGGTTCAGGAACGAGCGCCCCGAGAGGATGCCAGTCCGGTCCTTCTCGGCGTAGGCGACGACCTGCGCGCGCTCGTTCGGCCGCGCCCGCAGCTGTTCCATGCGGATCAGGATGTGCGGCTCGTACGGGGTCTCGCCCTCGGCCTTCATCTTGTAGCCGACCGCCTTCAGCTCGTCTGTCTCCTCGTCGGTCTCGTACTCGACGCCCTGCCGGCCGCAGATCAGCACGTGCAACGGCGACGACAGCAGGAACGCCATCAGCTCCTTGTAGGGCTTCTTGATCCGGCCCCACGCCGACATCGGGATGGTGCCGATCTTGGTCTTCGGCCCGCTGTAGGCGGCGATGCACGCTTCCCACAGGTGCGTCACGGAGTCGAGCACCACGACGCCGTAGGTGCCGAGGTCGATGCCGCGCACGGCCTGCAGCGTGTCGACGATCGACTTCGTGTAGAGCGCGTCGAAGTCGAACTCCTCCGGGTGCACGTCGCGCGACGCGACCGACTTCGCGTAGAAGTCGGTGCCGTGCTCGGTGTCGACGAACGCGACGCGCTTCCCGCTGTGTGCGGCGAGCCCTTCCGCGACGAGCAGCGCGGTGAACGTCTTGCCCGAGCCGGGCGGCCCGTAGAAGCCCATCTTGATCGCGGCCTGTTCGGCCTTCGCCTTCTTGAAGCCTGCCATTGGTAGCAATCTCCGTGTCGGATGTAGCTGGGGCCTGTTGGTTGACCGGTTTCGGCGGCGGCCCCGACCGCCGATCCGGTGAATGTCATTGGTTGCCGAGGTCCCAGCCGAGCCGGCCGAACACCCACACCAGCAGTGCGATCTGGCCGAGCACGAGCACGGCGCGACCGGCCTTCGTTGTGCGGCTCATGCGAGCATCCTCCCGGCGCACTCGGCGCAGAGCGGGGGTTGGTTGGGCTCGGTGACTACGGGCGCGGTGCAGCCCGATTCGCACTGCCCCTGTGCGTGCAGGCGGCGGTGCGTGACGGACTGCACGGCGAGGGCGAGCCTGCGGGCGGTTGGGAGCCCGCAGCCGCGGTGCAGGACGGAGCGGAGGCGCTGCGCCTGGTCGACGAGCTGTTCGCGGGTCAGCACCAGAGACCTCCTACGGCCTTGCGCAGCCGAGCGACCTCGCCGTCCAGCCAGTGGATGTGGTCAGCCTCGTCGCCGCTCTTGCACTGCTTGTCGGCCTTCGCCAACAGCTTGTTGGCAGCGCTGAGGATCCTGAGCAGCCTGTCGCGCTCGACACACGTCGGGCAGTTGCGGCGCTTGTGCGCGTACCCGTGTGTGCACGGGTTCGGCCACAGGCGACCATGATCCGGGTGCTGTTCGCGGGTCAGCATCGGATGACCTCCACGCGCACAGCGCGGCTCAGGTCATGCCAGCCGTCGGCGGTGCCGTCGGCGTCGTGGTCGATGGTGGCCACAACTACGATGGAGACCGGCTTCCCGCGCTCGATGCTGTCGATGCGGAAGGCAGTGCAGTCGGTGTCGATCGCCGCAACGGCGTCGAATGCCGGATCGCCGAAGCTCCACCCGTAATTCTCCAGCCATCGCTCGACGTAGTCCCAGTCGTGTGAGGCGCCGGATTCCCTGCCTCGCCACTGGATCTTCTCGGTGTCGATCTCAGGGTGCATCGGCGGCCTCCTCGGCGTCGTCGCCGAAGTACTGCTCCTTGGTGCACCCATGGATCAGGACGTGCAGCTCCCCGGTGCTGGTCTCCACATCGCGCCTGCGAGCCTCGGCTTCGTCGCCCCGAGCAAGGACATGCGGATCGGCCGGCTCGTAGACGACCGTGCCGTTGCATCCACCTTGGCCGTGCTCGTCGATGAAGTGGTGCTCGATGCGCAGATCGGGGAACAGCATCGCCAGTTCGTCGATGACGGGCCGTCCCTCGGACCACGCCGACTGGTAGCCGAAGTGCACGCAGCCTTCGCCTCGGTGCCGGATCTGCTGCGCGTACGCGCCCCACTTCGTGCCCCAACGCCGGGAGTTCCACGCGTACCAGTTGCGACCTGGATTGGCCTCCGACTCGGCTGCGCCGAGGTTGCCTTGGTAGACGCAGACCGGCTGCGGCACGATCTTCTCGAACGCGAACGGTTCCTTGCCCTCTCGCACGAACTCAACCAGTTGTGCGATGACGCGCTCCTCGCCGGTGATCTTGAGCAGGCTCTGAACGTGGTTCGGCATGGCTATGCCCTCCCATCCGCGGCCACTGCGCCCTTGGCGGCCCGCTTCGCCTGGTTCTTCGCGTACGCTGCCATGAGCCCGATGTGGTTTCGTGGGTCGTCCACCCACTCGACATCGAACCCGTCGGCGCCGTAGCGCTCGACGTAGTCCTGGTAGTGCATCGCGCAGGCTTCGGTCGCGCCCATGTCGTAGCGAGCGAAGCCGTCGCTGCTGGAGACGTGCATCGCGACGCAATCGCCGTGCTCGTCGAGCGCCATGCCGCACACCCAGTCGGTGCCCTTGCCGCCGTTGATGAACGCAAACACCTTGGTCTTTCCCATGGCTAGGCCCTCCCATCCGCGGCCACAGCGCGGTCGTCGTCGGTGATGCTGGCATGCCGCGCGGCGCGCTCGGCGTCGACGACGGTGTCGACGTGCCGGCAGGAGTCGAGCTTGCCGTGAGCGGCGAGCACGGCCTCGGCCGCGAGACGCAGCTGCGCCTCGGCGCACCGGATCTGGCACGTCGTCGTTACGCTGTTGCAGACGGACGCCCGCGACCCGAGGTCGGACAGCGCCGCGCAGATGTCGCGTAGCGCGACCCGCATGCGGGCGCACTCCACGAGCATCGCGTCGAGGTCGGCGGGAAGGACGGGGCCGCACTTCAGGTTGGTGGCCATCAGGCACCCCCCTCTTCGTAGCAGCGGCGCGAGCAGTAGTTCCGCTTCCCGGTGGTCTCGTCGGTCTCCTCGCCGCACTCGGCGCAGGTCTCGCCGAGGTAGTGCCGCACGTCCGAGACGGCGTCGGATACCGAGTTCTCGTCGCACTCGGCGAGCGCCAACGCGAGGTCGGCAATGCAGCGCATCTGCGTGACGTGCAGGTGCGGCCGGCCGGCCCAGGCTTCGACGGCGCGGCGCAGGACGGCGCCACCGTCGCGCGTGAACTTGAAGGGCTGGGAGCCGGTTGGTTGCGCGGCGGTGGTCGGGACGTTAGTCGTGGTCATCGGATCGGTTCCTTGCGGTTCTGGTCCAACCCGGTCGGCGAAGTCTTGGCGGATGACGCCGGCCGGGTGTTCCTTGCTGCTGCCACTATCGGCCATCCGGCAGCAGAAGTCAATAGGCATCCCTTGGCTTTTCGTGGCAGCGCGGCTACAACCCGCCGCATGGCCAAGCGCCAACCCACACTCAACGACCTGGTCGCCAAGGCCGCGAAGCCGGGGGAGAGCCTCCGGGACTGGTGCGTCCGCGTCGAGTTCCCCGAGCGCACGCTGTTCCGGCTGGCCAACCAGAAGGGGAACGAGCCCCGCATGGGCACGCTCACGCTGCTGGCCGGCAAGCTCGGCGTCGACCTGGAAACGCTTCGCGCCGCCATCGCCGAGAGCCGCCGCGCCGCCGCGCAGTAGCCCGCCCCCGCACTCGCACGGCGGCGGCGCGTTCGCGACGCGGTCGCCCAGGCACTCGGCGCCGAGGGTCATGCGGAGCCTCCGAACGGCTGCGGTGACGTTGCCGCCGGCACGTACAGCGGGTGCCTCGGTGAGCCACCATGCGTGGTGCCCAGGCACACCCAGCGGACGCCATCGACCATGTGCTGCACGCGGAACGCGCGACCGCGGTAGTTGCCGTGCACTCCCCACGCCGCCAACACTGGACTGTCGACGTTCCGCGCCGCGGTCAGGGCCTGGCGAAGCGTCTCGTCGTTATCGGGGCCAACAGGGTCGTCAGCAGTGCGCAGCGCCAGCGGATTCCTCGACCGGAGGGCGAACAGGTTCAGCACGAGCAGCCCCGCGTGCCCCCATCTGCGCGCGAATCCAGACACGCGCCGGATCGTGGCGTCGTCGACCGTCTCGTCTGCCGTGCTCGGGTTGAGCATGACGACGACGAGCGGGAATGAGCCGGGCACATCGACGAACGTGCGAGTCAGCTGGTAGCGCCAGCGTCGGCACGGCGAGAAGACGGCCGTCATGCCTGCGCCTCCCGGAACAGCACGCCCTGCGCCAGCCGCTTCGCCGCGATCTCGCAGTAGCGTTCTTCTATCTCGATGCCGATGGCGCGGCGGCCCTGGTCCTTTGCCGCTCGGAGCGTCGTGCCGCTGCCCATGAAAGGGTCGAGCACCACTTCGCTCGGCTCGGACCACCAGCCAACCAGCCATCGCTGGTGCACGATGTGCCGCGAGCACGGGTGCCCGTTGCGGCGCACGTCGTCGCGCGCCTGCGCCTTAGGCCCCCACATCGGGATCACTTTCGCGCCATCGCGTGAGGCGATCGGCTCGCCGAAGCCATAGGCGATCTCAGTGCCGCCGAGCACGCGGCCGAGATACATCGGCACCGCGTAGGCCATCGCCTGCATGCAGACGAACGGCCAGCGCAGGCGGTCAACAGCGGTCAGGAACCGAGGATCGGAGTCCGAACGCATGACGATCGCCAGCCGCTTCACGGAAGCGGGCATCAGCGCCACGGCTTCGCGCAACAGCGCCTCCGGTGCGTCGCTTCCAGCGAGCAGGCCGGGCGGACAGTTCGGCCACACTGGATCAGTCACGACCGCATCCGCCTCGACATGCGGCAGGATCTCCCGGCAGTCCCCGTGGTAGATCGTGATCCCGTCGCGCTCGTAGTAGGGCTTCACAGCGACCTCCGCAGCACGAACGCCACCGCCACCGCGAGCGCCGCCCGCGCGTGCCCGGTGACGAGCCCCAGCGGGCCGCCGGCATCCACCACCACGCCCTTCCGGCGCTTCGGCTTCCGAGCCGAGTCGTCGCCGTGCAGCAGCACCAGCGCGGCCCAGGCCGTCTTGTCGTCGACCACGACCGCCGTCCGCTGCGTCGCCGCGGTCAGCTCCAGCTTCACGTCGTGCCGCGAGATCAGCCACGGTTCCTGCCCCGTCGCCCGCACGACCCGCTCCTGCAGACGGCCCTCGGTGATCGCCGACAGCACCGTCGCCGGGTAGATGCTCCCGCGCGGCTTGTGCATCGACTCTATCACCACCGCGTCAGCGCGCGGCCCGTGCTCGCGCAGCACGCCGCAGTCGTCGTGCCGGTCGAACTCGCCGCACGCCTCGACGTAGCGACCGGCGTCCGTGTCGACGTAGAGGCACCAGCCAGTGGTGGCGCCAGGATCCAGGCCGAGCACCCTCACCGCACCGCCTCGTAGCAGTTCGCCTGGCGCCCCGTCGCCGTCGGCCGCGTGGCGCCGCTCTTGCGCACCAGTCCTGCGCGCTCGAGTTCGCCGAGTCGACGGCCGATCTGGTGTCGGTCGAGGTTGCACTGCGCTGCGATCTCGTCGGCGGTCCAGTCGGCGCCGCATCGCATCACGGCAAGGATGGTGCGCTGGTGGTCGGCAGCAGTCTCGCGCGCGGCGCGGGCTGCTGCGTGGCTCGTGGCGGGATCGGTTGTGCGCGCCTTCGTGCGGGCGTCCCACAGGGTCGGCTGGTTCACTTCGCCCCCTTGCGCGCCTTGCGCTTCTTCGGCTTCGGCGTGACGACGTGGACTTCGATCTCGACCAGCTTCATGTTGACGCTGGCGAGCGGACCGCCGAAGTAGCGGCACATGCGCCGAAGGTAGGCCACCAGAGACTCGTTCGGCCCTGATGTGAACTGCATCCAAGGCAGGCCGCCGGACAATCCTGCGACGCAGTAGCGGCGAAAGGGCTTCACGGCCGCACCTCCAGCGCGCGCCGGCACAGCTCGTCGACCACCACCGACATCGCGGCCAGCCACTCGGTTGGCGACTTCTCGCCATCGAGTCCCATCCACCGCCGCAGCACCTCGTCGCCCGGCTTCGCGTCGGCGGCGGCAGGCACCGGCTCGGCGGCCGGCTCGGGCTTCGCGGCGCGAAGGGAGGCGAGCCGCATGTCCATGTAATCGTCGAGATGATCCCACGTTTCCGCCCCTTCGTCACTGACTCGACGAACGCTCTCCAGCTCCTCGACCGCCCGCGCGTTCTGCGCGGCGAGGGCGGCGTCGCGCTGCTGCTCGGCAGCCCGCAGCTTCACCTTCAGATCCTCGCACGTCGCCAGCACGCGATCGTGGCCGTCGCGCCAGTCGGTGGCGCGCTGCGTCGCCCTTGCGCACTCAGCTTCCTTGGCGCGCATCAGCGACAGCGCGTTGCTGGCGGCTGCTTTGGCCTCGGAGAGATTCGCGCGCAGGTCGTCCATCGCCCCAGGAACATCTCGCCTCGCCTCATCCAGCGCGGCGAGAGCACTGCGCTCCTCGGCGCTCGTGTGGTTCAGGCCGAAGTGCGAGAAGTCGGACGTTGTGTGCCGCATCAGATCGTAGATCGCAGGCGCCATACGATCGTTGTGGCGACGCAGCCGCTCGACCTCGGCCTTCGCATCGGCGAGCTGCTTGCGAAGGTCGTCCTCCTTCAGCCCATCCGATACCACGCCCAGGAGCTTCAGCCACCGCGCGAACGTCTCACCCACGGTGGCCTCCAGCGATTCGCTGGAACCGAACACTCGGACCTCTTGCCCTTCCTGAATGAAGACGGCGATAGGAGCGCCATCCTCCTTGGCGATCTCCAGCGCCCGCTTGTAGCCGGCGACCTCGCGCTCTGCGTTCTCGATCTTCGCGCGCAGGTCGGCGACCGTGTCCGCGTTCGTCGCCTCGGTGTTGGTCGTGTCGTCGATGATGCCGGTAAGCCGCTCGACCTCGGCCTGTGCCGTCCCGGCCTCGTGGCGCCAGTTCTTCAGCTCGCTGATGATGTTGCTGACACGCTCCGGCAGCGGCAGCGAGCAGTCGCGCTCGGGCACGCCGCGGTCGGCGATGGCAGCGTCCACTGCGGCAAGCTCGGCCTCGGCCTTCGCCTTGCCGGCGGCGAGGGCCTTCCGCTCCTCGCACTGCGTCTGGCAGAAGTGCTCGCCGGTCTGCGTCACCTTGTGGCGCGTGACCACCTTCGGGCGGGCGGCGAACTCGCGCATGAGGGCGACAGCCTCGTCGACCTCACTCCGCACGAGGAAGTAGCCGAGCGCGCGAACGTCCGCAGCCGGCGGCGCCTTCGGGTCCTCGCATTCGACGTAGCGGGCGCCCGTTTCCCACTCCGCGATGCGCGCCTCGTCGTCTTGGTGGGCGCTCATGCCAGCACCTCCGGGAACTCCTTGTGCCCCTTGGCGACGAGCGCGACACCATCCGGGTCGTCGACTTCGCTCGGCTCCATCGCGTTCTCGAACGCAATCCGAGCGCGCCACCTGTCCACCGCATCCTGGAAGCTGGTGGCGAGCACGTGCATGCCGCGCTCGGGGTCTTGCACGTGGTAGAGGTTGCGGGGCGCCTCGTCGTCGGCGTGCGGGGCGGCGGGCTCCGGCGCCGGCTGCTCGGGCGAGGCGAGGAGCTTGTCGATCTCGGCGATGGTGTCAGCCAACGCACCGCGTACGCCTGCGCAGTAGAGGCGATCCTCGGGGATGTTGCGCTTGCCGATATCGGCGCGAACCGTCGAGCACCATTCCCTTAGCCGCAGCAGCGCCCGCCCGTCGTCGGCTTCCAGGGCGGCGAGGGCTTCCTGCGCCGTCCTGATGACCTCCGAGTCCACCCAGCCGGGTCGCACCCCGTGCTCGGTATCGCGGTAGCGTTGCACCGCCTTCTTGAGAGCCGCGATCGCCGCGGCACGCTTGTCGGTCGTCATTGGTTCTCCTTCGCGGCGCGGAGGGCTGCTTCGATCCTCTCGAAAATCTCGGATCGGTAGTGCGACGACGCCCGCGGGCCGGTCCATCTGTCACCGTTGTCGCGCATGTCGATGACGAGTCTCACGAGCGCGTCGCGCTGGGCTCGGAGGCGGGCGCGCTCGCGCCAAACGCGATTGCAAGCCTCGGTCGTCCCAGCAGCCTTCGCCTCGACGCGGTCGAGCAGTTGCCCGAACACGCCGAGCATGCGCTCGTGTTGCACAGCGAACGCCTCGCCGTCGTGCTTCTGCTTCAGCGGCAGAGGTCCGGCGATGTAGCAGGGGCCGATGTCGAACGGCTCCATCGTTGCCTCGACCAGCGCGGTGCGCAGCGCGTGCAGATCCGCCCGTGCCTTGTCCCGCTCCTCGGCGGCGCGCAGCATGGCGTCGAACGCGGCCTTGATGGCCGCGATTGCCTCCTCTGTTTCGTCGCTGCGCTCGTCGCCGTCCAACTCGGTGCAGTCGAACTCGACTGCGCCGATCAGGTCGTCCAGCAGCTCCTCCAGCCGCTCCGCTGTCATCGGCTCAGCCATCGCCAGTCTCCTTCGCCGGCGCCGCCGGCAGCACTCCGTCGATTGCCGCACCGACCGGCACCGGCTCCGTCGCCGGTGCGCCTTCGGCCTGCGCGGCGCGGCCGCGGCGTCGGGCGCCGGCCGCGTTCTGCTTTGCGCGCTGCTCGTCGAGCACCTCGCGCCACGTGTTCTGGTCGAGCCAGGTCGCAAGCAGCGCCCCCGGCGTCTCGGCCTTCGCTGCGTCGAGCCTGGCCAGGTCGTCGACGTCGAACGGCGACAGGCCGGTCGCGATCAGCTCCTCGGCGCGCTTCAGCAGGTGCCGCCGGCGATCCCAGGACGGCAGGCTTCCTCGATACGGGGTCGCCATCAGCGCGTCCTGCAGTCGCACGACCGCGACCGACTCGGCCCCTTCTGCTGCTGGTTCTGCGCGCGCAGCGCTGGCCCCTGTTGGGGGGTTGGGGGGTACTTGGTTACTGGTTAGGGTTAGGGTTAGGGTTGGTTGAGCGTCCGTTCCCTGCGCCGTTGAACGGGCGTTCAGCGGGCGTTCAACGGGCGTTGAACGTGTCGCACGTCGGCGCGGAGACGTGACTTGCGCACGCGCTGCGGCCGACGCGGTGCCTGCGCGCTGCGCCTGCTCCTGCTTCGAG
>CAZENI010000005.1:0-49888 GCA_964513055.1 uncultured Opitutus sp. | reverse complement strand
AGCCGAGCCGCCCGCCGCGTCGAGAAAAAGGCCGCCGCCCGAGAACCGCGACGAAAGCAAGGTGCCGCCCTACGAACTGCCCGATCCGCTCGTGCTGAAAAACGGCCAGCGCGTGACGGATGCGGCGGCGTGGACGCGCCAACGACGCCCGGAGATTCTGGAGTTTTTTCGGTCCGAGATGTTCGGGCGGCGGCCCGCGACGCTGGCTGGGCTAAAATTCAAGGTCTTCGACGAAGACCGCGGCGCCCTTGGCGGCAAAGCGACACGCAGGCAGATCACGATCTATTTTTCTCCCGATGAGAAGGGGCCGCGCATGGACTTGCTGGTGTATGTCCCGGCCGGCGCTTCCGGTCCGGTTCCGGCGTTTCTCGGTTTGAACTTCGCGGGGAACCAGGCGATCCATCCTGACCCGGGCATCAAGATTTCCGAAAGCTGGCAGCGCGACAGCAAGCAGCCGGGCTATGTCAAAAACCGCGCCACCGAAGAGTCGCGCGGAGCCATGAAGCACCGGTGGGATGTGGATGCCATCCTCGCCCGCGGCTACGCGCTGGCGACCGCCTACTATGGCGACATCGATCCGGATTTTAACGACGGCTTTCAAAACGGAGTGCATCCCGTGTTCTATCGAACCGGGCAGACGAAGCCGGCACCCGATGAGTGGGGCTCGATCGCGGCCTGGGCTTGGGGGCTCAGCCGCGCGCTCGATTACCTCGAACGCGATTCGGCCATCGATACCAAGCGCGTGGCCGTGATGGGGCATTCGCGGCTGGGCAAGACCGCGTTGTGGGCCGGCGCCGAGGACGAACGCTTCGCGATCGTGATCTCGAACAACTCCGGCTGCGGCGGGGCAAAACTCAGCCGCCGCGTGTTCGGCGAGTCGGTGCACCAGATCAACTACAGCTTCCCGCACTGGTTTTGCGGCAACTTCGCGAAATACAACGAGCGCGTCAGCGACCTGCCCTTCGACCAGCATATGTTGATCGCCTTGGTGGCGCCGCGTCCGGTCTATGTGGCCAGCGCCGAACAGGACCTGCATGCCGATCCGCGCGGCGAATTCCTGTCCGCGCTCCATGCCGAGCCGGTGTATCGTTTGTTCAACGCACCGGGCCTAGGCACGAAAGATCTCCCGACGGTCAACCAGCCGGCGATGGGGACGATCGGCTATCATGTCCGCACCGGAGTGCATGACGTGACGCCCTACGACTGGAAATGCTATCTCGATTTCGCCGACCGCCACTTCGGCCGGAAGTAGGCGGCCTCGCCCGGAACTTCACTCCCAGACATTCCATGAGAAAACTACTTCTCGCTCTTGCCTGTTTCGGCCCTTGCTCGTTTTCCGAAGCCCAGGACTTCGCACAAGGGAAAGTGGATTCGCACACGGGGGCACACGCGGGCAAAGCCCCGGTGACGACGGCCGGGTTCGAAATCATTCATAGCGTCGAAAAACAACCCTTGGCGGCGGCGGTGGAGCGATTGATCGAGGCGCTGCACTACATCGGCGCGCCAATGATGGATGCAGATGTCGCCAAGCTCAAAGCCGCGATGCGGTTGGCGGACGATCGCGAAGCGGTGGCAGGCATCCAGGCCGTGCTCGATCCGTTGTGCCTGGCCCAGGTCACGATCAATGGCGAGAGCCGGGTCTCCGCCATTGAAGGAAGCGTCGCGAAGAAACTGATTCAGCAGGGTTGGGTAACGTTCCTGATAAAGGTTAACAACGCCGCCCGCATCACGCCGTCGCTCGTGGTGACCAGTCCGCAGGCCGGTCGAACCTATAAGAAAGGGACGGGAGCTCCGAGGCCACAGGTGCTCGGAAACCTCGTTTCTCCGGAGGAATCGGAGCGGAGCTTTCTGGACATCGAGGTTTACGGCAAACAGCCGCTCCGGCCCACTCTGTCGGGGCTTGAGGTGGAATACCGCATCGTGCAGCTCTTCAGCCGCGACAAGGGCCGGCGCGAGGCGACGCTTGAGTTCCATGTCGGGCAGGGCACACAGGATCTGGGATTCCGGAGTGAAGTGCCGATTCTGTTTGAGTGCGCGCCGGCGGTCAAAGTCGTGCTCGGCATTCGCGATCACGACGGGAAGCCAACGACGGCGGGGCTCGTGGTGCGTGATCGCTGGGGGCGCGTGTATCCCAACCCGGCGCGGCGCCTGGCGCCTGACTTCTTTTTCCACAATCAGGTTTACCGCGCCGAGGGAGAATCGCTGCAGCTTCCGCCCGGGGATTTCACCGCCGTGGTCTCGCGTGGCCCGGAATACCTCGTCGAGACGCATCGCTTCAACGTCCCCGAGAATCAGGCCCGCCAGCGGCAGTCATTCCAGTTGACCCGCTGGATCGAGCCGAAGAAGCGCGGATGGTTTTCGGGCGATCATCACATTCACGCCGCCGGCTGCGCCCATTACGACAGCCCGACGGAAGGAGTCGGCCCGGCCGACATAATGCGCCATATCCTCGGCGAAGATCTGAACGTCGGTTGCGTGCTAAGCTGGGGGCCTTCTTGGTATTTCCAAAAGCAACATTTTGAAGGCAAGGCATCGGCCTTGTCGCAAAAGGATTACCTGATGCGGTATGACGTCGAAGTGAGTGGGTTTCCCTCTTCCCACGGCGGGCACTTGTGCCTGCTGCGGCTGAAGGAAGATGATTACCCCGGCACGACGAAGATCGAACAATGGCCGAGTTGGACGCTGCCGGTGCTGAAATGGGGGAAGGAACAAGGAGGCGTCGTGGGCTACAGTCACTCCGGCTGGGGTTTGAGACTTCCCGACTACGGACCGCGCGGCGAACGGTTGGCACCCGTCAGCAACGCCTATCGCGGCACCGGTCCCGGCAAAGCGGCCGACAAACTCCCCGATTACGCGATGCCTCCGTTCGACGGCATCGGAGCCAATGAATTCATCGTCACCGCGGCGCATGGCGTGTGCGATTTTATCTCCGCCGTCGACACTCCCGCCATCTGGGAGCTGAACATCTGGTATCACACGCTCAACTGCGGGATGACGTCGCGCATCTCCGGCGAAACAGATTTCCCCTGCATCTACGGCGACAAAGTCGGACTCGGGCGGGTCTACGTCAAGATGCCGGCCGACAAGCCGCTCGAGTTCGACGGCTGGGCCGACGGCCTCAAGCAAGGCCGCAGCTACTGCGGGGATGGCTTGAGCCATATCCTAGATTTCAAGGTGAACAACGTGGCCGTCGGGGAACCGGGGAGCGGAGGCAAAATCAGCACGCTGGCGCTGAAGCAGCCCGGCAACGTCAACGCCGCGTTCGATGTCACTGCCTTGCTGCAAAAAGAGCAGACGGCTGAAACCCGGCGCATCCGCGATTCACGGCTGGACCAAAAGCCATATTGGCACATTGAGCGTTGCCGCATCGGCGAGACCCGCCGGGTGCCGGTCGAAGTGATTGTGAACGGCGAGGTCGCCTGGCGGAAGGAAATCGAAGCCGACGGTTCTGTCAGCACCCTCAATGTGCCGCTGGAAATCAAGGAATCCTCCTGGGTCACGGTCCGCATCCTGCCGAGCGTCCACACCAATCCCGTGTGGGTGACGGTGAGCGACAAGCCGGTGCGCGCCAGCAAGCGCAGCGCCGAATGGTGCATCAAGGCGGTTGAGCAATGCTGGAGCCAAAAAGGCAAAGGGATTCGCAGCGCCGAACGTGCCACAGCCAAGCAGGCGTATGATGAAGCGAAATCGATTTACGAACGCATCTTGTCCGAGTCGACCAGGAACTAAATCACCCAACGCATCGGACATCACATCACAACGAACTATCGAAGCCATACTCCCCCCATGAGAATCACGAAGAACGATTCACACCGCAATCCCGCCGGCCGTGTCCGCGCCGCCCTTCAATTCACCCTGCTGCTCGGCATCGGGCTGACCTTTTCTGCCCTCGCGCAGGCGCAGGAGAAGGTCATCCGGCTTGGCATGATAGGCCTGGATACATCGCACGTCAGCGCCTTCACCAGCCACATCAACAACCCCAAGAACAACACCGGCTGCAAGATCGTGGCAGCCTTCCCCGGCGGCTCTCCGGATTTCAAAGCATCCTGGGACAGGGTGGGCAAGTTCACCGCCGAACTGCGGGACAAGCACGGCGTCGAGATGGTCGCGAGCATCGAGGAGCTGTGCTCGAAGGTGGACGGCGTGCTGCTGGAGAGCGTGGACGGGCGTCCGCATCTCGCGCAGGCGAGGCCGGTGATCGCTGCCGGGCTACCACTGTGGGTGGACAAGCCGGTGGCGGCCAACTTGGAGGACGTCGTTGAGATCTTCCGACTGGCGAAGGAAAAAAACGTCCCCATCTGGTCCAGCTCGGCGTTTCGCTACGGCAAGGGGGTTGCCGGGGCGCGGACTGACGAGGCGCTCGGCAAGATCGTCGGCTGCGACGTCTTCGGGACCAGCTCGTGGGCCGAGCACCACCCCGACCTCTACCTTTACGGTATTCATCCGGTCGAGGCTCTGTTCACGGTCATGGGTCCGGGCTGCGAGCAAGTCCGGCGGATAAAGGCGGGCGGCACCGACCTCGTTGTCGGCGTGTGGAAGGACGGCCGCATCGGCACCTTCAGGGACCTCCGCGGCAGCAAGCCTCCAGCGCCGGTGGTCATCTACGGCACCAAGAGTTCGTCCACCGCCCAGTCGTCCAGCTATGCCCCGCTGCTGGAGGAAATCATCAAGTTCTTCAAGACCGGTAAACCACCGGTCCCCGCCGAGGAGACGATCGAGATTTATGCCTTCATGAGCGCGGCCGACGAATCCAAGGCCAAGGACGGAGCGGCCATCTCCATCCCCGACCTGATCGCGCAGGCAAAACGCAAACGCTGATCTCTCTAACCGGAACTCAACCACACCTGAGGATCTCCTATGACTCCCAAGACTCACATCACGCGCCGCAGTTTTCTCAAATCGTCCGCCGCAGCGGGCGCGACTCTCGCCCTGGCCTCTCACGCCCGCCCGCAAGGGGCGAACAGCGACCTGCGGGTGGCCGTGGTCGGTTTTCGCGCCCAGGGCAACGTGCATATCCGCAGCTTGCGGGAGCTGCCCGGTGTGCGCGTCGTCGCCCTGTGTGACGCGGATCGGAACGTCCTCGACCGCGGGGTGAAGTCGTTCGCTGATGCCAACCAGCCGGTGGCCGCCTATACCGATGTCCGCCGGCTGCTCGAGAGCAAGGAAGTGGACGCCATCGTCACCGCCACTCCCGACCACTGGCACGCGCTCGTCACCATCTGGGCGTGCCAGGCTGGCAAGGACGTTTATGTCGAGAAACCGCTCTCCCACAATCTGTGGGAAGGGCGGAAGATGATCGAGGCGGCCCGCAAATACGACCGCATCGTGCAGTTCGGCAATCACTCTCACGGACTCAAGACCGGCGCGATGCGCCTCGAAATGGAAGGCTTGGGGAAAATCCGCGCCGCCCTCACCCACCTGAGCCGGGGTCGCAAGAGCATCGGCAAGACGAACGGCCCGCAGCCCGTCCCGGCGTCCGTGGACTACGATCTGTGGTGCGGCCCCGCCCCGAAGGATCCCCTCCGCCGCAAGGACCTGCACTACGAGTGGCACTGGCTCTGGTCCACTGGAACCGGAGAGCTGGGAAACAACGCCATCTACCAGCTCGACGCACTCCGCGTCGCCCTCGGCCAAAACTCCCTCCCGAAACGCGTGCTGAGCTTCGGCGGGCGCTTCCTGTTTGACGACGATGGAGAGACTCCCAACACGCAGGTCGCCCTCTTCCAATATGAACCCGGCCCGCTCGTCGTGCTCGAGGTCTGGAACCTGCCTTCCGCCAAGGGGCCGAAGCCGATCACGCCGAAGCTCCTTTGCGAGCAAGGCGAAACCAAGCCGCCGACTCCGCCCGGCAAGCCAGGCGACACCGGCGGATTCCCGGCCCACAAGGGGCACATGCACAACTTCCTTTCCACTGTCCGTAGCCGCAAGTTCGCGGATTTGCGGGCGGATGTGGAGGAGGGACACCTGTCCACGGCCCTCGTTCACTTGGCAAACACCTCCTACCGGGTCGGCGCCAGCCTCCCGGTGGCGGCAGCGCGCGACGCCCTCAAGGACCGCGGCCCGGATGCGATGGAGGCCTTCGACCGCTTCCGCAGCCATCTGGAGGCAAACGGCGTGGATTTCGCCAAGGCCGAGGTCGTCGTCGGTCCGTGGCTGGAAGTGGACACCAAGCGGGAGCAGTTCATCGGCGGCGGAGACGCGGTAGCAAATGCCAACCTCCTGCTGCGAGGGCAGCACCGCGCGCCCTTCCTCATCCCGGAGCGGGTGTGAAACCACTAGCGTGAAATTCGTCGTCTATGTCGTGTCATAGTCGTCAGAAAAGTGTCTCGCCGTGGTCGCCTTGGGGCTTGGCCTCGTCGCACTTCGCGATGCTAGGTCTCGACCGTTCCACGCTCGCCTGCGCGCGAACGAGAAGTGCCTCCCGCGCGAAGCTGTGCTCTGCCAAATCACTCAGGGCTGAAGGCCAACGCCGCGCCCGACCCCACGCCTTTGCGCATGTCCACTCGCAATCTATGTATCCTCTATCGCAGCACGCCGGAATCGGCCCAATCCCTTCGGTGCGACGCTTCGTCCGCCGGTTCTGCCTCTTTTTCCTCTGCGCCGCGGCCGCGTCTGCGGTCCGCGCCGCTGAGCCGGCCGCCGATCTCGTCGTGCTCAACGGCCGCGTGCTCACCGTCGACGCCTCCTCCCGCATCGCCTCCGCCGTGGCGATCAGGGACGGCGTGTTCGTCGCGGTCGGGTCCGATGCCGAGATTCGCGCGCGCGTCGGCCCGCGGACGCGCACGATCGACGCGCGGGGCCGTTCCGTGATTCCAGGGCTCATCGAATCGCACGTCCACGCCACCGAGGCGGCCCGCAACGAGGCGAGTCAACCCTTCCGGCAGCTCCACTCCATCGGTGAAATTCAGGATTGGGTCCGCCAGCAAGCGAAGGCCCTGCCGGCGGGACACTGGATCCGGCTCCCGCGTGTCGATGTCACGCGCATCCGCGAGCGACGGATTCCGAATCGCGCCGATCTCGACGCCGCGGCGCCGGATCATCCGGCGGTTTTCACCTGGCAGTATGCCAACAAAACCGTGCAGGCCCTGAACTCCCGCGCCATCTCCGCGGCCGGCATCACCAAGGCCACCGCTGCGCCCGTCGGCGGCCTCATTCGGCTCGGCCCCGACGGCGCGCCCACGGGCGTGATCGAAAACGCCGGCGCGCTCCTCGTGAAATTCCTCCCCGCGCGCCCTGTGCCGGACGCAACACACCACGACGCGCTCGTGACCCTCTTGCGCCGCTACAACGAAATTGGCATCACCAGCATCACCGAGCGCAACTCCAGTGTCGCCGGCTACCGCACTTTCGAAAAACTCAAGACCGACGGCCGGCTGACGGTGCGCGTGACCGTCACCATCTGGCTCACAACCGACGGCACGGTCGAGGACACCGAGAAGTCGATTCGCGCCCTCCCATTCAAGACCGGCGACGGCGACGATTGGGTGAAGATCGGCCCTCTCAAGGTCGGCGTCGATGGCGGCGCGCTCTACGGCACCGCCTACATGCGCGAGCCCTACGGCCCCGCAGCGTTCTCGCTCTACGGTTTCTCTGATCCGAGCTACCGTGGCGCTCTACGAATCGCGCCGGAGGAGATGAAGAACATCGTGCGCACCGCCCACCGGCTCGGCTGGCAGATGTCGTCGCACGTCACGGGCGACGCGGGCGTCGACGTCGTGCTCGATGCAGTCGAGGCCTCCGACGCCGATAGCCCCGTCGCGCCGCGGCGCTACAACCTCCTCCACGCCTATTTTCCCAACCCCGAGGCTGCGGCGCGCGTTGCCCGGCTCGGCGTCGTCGTGGACACGCAGCCGGCCTGGTTTTTCAAGGACGGCGATGCGTTGCTCGACGCGCTCGGGCAACAGCGAATGGAGAGCTTCATCGGTCTCCAGACGTGGCGGAAGGCCGGCGTGAAGGTCGCCCTCAACGCCGACCATATGCAGGGTTTCGATCCCGACACCTCGCTCAACCCCTATAATCCGTTCCTTGCGATGCAGGCCGCGATCACCCGTCGCACCGAAGGCGGGAAAGTCATCGGCGCGCACCAACGCATCTCGCGTGAGGAGGCGCTGCGCATGTTCACGATCGACGCCGCCTGGATGAGCTTCGACGAGACGCGCCGCGGCTCCATCGAGGTCGGCAAATTCGCCGACCTCGCGATCCTCACGGGCGACTTTCTACGGCAGCCGGAGGACAAATTGCGCGAGTTGCGTGCGGCCGTGACCATCGTGGGGGGTAAGGTCGTTCATGAAGCCGGCAGTCAAACTCGAAGCCACAACCCTGACGCCCAAGCAAAGCCAGGAAACCAACCATGATATCAACCCTTCAAGAAAGCCCATGAGACATCCGCTCGCTTTGCTGATGGTTTGCGTCGTGCAAAGCGGGGCGGCCGAAACACCGCCTCGCCTTCCCGCCGGGCTCCAGTCGTCCTTCGCGCCGCCGGCGAAGTTTGCCGGGCAGCTCGGGAATTACGCGTCGCCGCTGAAATTCCACGATGGCCGCCCTGTGGCGTCGGCGGCGGAGTGGCCGGCGCGGCGTGCGGAGATTCTGGAATACTGGCACGAGCAGATGGGCCCGTGGCCGCCGCTGTTGGAGAAGCCCAGAATCGAATATGTGAAGACGGAACGCCGCGAGAACTTCACGCAACATCGGGTGCGCGTTGAAATGGCCTCCGGCCTGATGCATCCGGCGATCCTGTTGGTGCCCCACGGCGACGGTCCGTTTCCGGCGGTCGTCGTGCCTTACTATGACGCGGAGACGGGAGCCGGGCTCGGCAAGGAGCTGCGCGACTTCGGTCATCAGTTGACCAAGCGCGGCTTCGTGGCGCTCTCCATCGGAGCGTGTCCTCCCCGGCGCGACCGCAAGGCCGAAGCAACCATCCAGCGGCTATCCTTCGAGGCGTATGGCGCGGCCAACTGTCACACGGCTTTGGCTAGCTTGAAGACAGTCGATGCCCGGCGGATTGGGATCATCGGCCACTCGTATGGCGGCAAGTGGGCGATGTTCGCGTCGTGCCTCCATGAGAAATTCGCCTGCGGCGTGTGGTCGGACGGTGGCATCGTCTTCGACGAGTCCCGGGGCAACGTGAACTACTGGGAGCCTTGGTATCTGGGGTTCGATCCCAGCACCGAGCGGAAACGCGGCCTCGTGACGCCCGACAACCCGCGCACCGGCGCCTACCGGACGATCTTCGAGGGCGGACACGATCTGCACGAACTTCACGCGTTGATGGCGCCGCGGCCCTTCCTCGTCTCCGGCGGCGCGGAGGATTTCCCGGCCCGCTGGGTCGCACTCAACCACGCGATCGCAGTGAATCGCTTCCTCGGCTACAAGGACCGGGTGGCGATGACGAATCGCCAGGAGCATCCGCCAAATCAGGAGTCGAACGAGCAGGCGTTCCGGTTTCTCGAATTCGCTCTCGGCCCCGTTGCCACCCCGCGATCCGCCGCCGACTTGGAAGAATGATTCTCCCCCCACGTCTCGCACACTCAACTCCGCCATGCTCTGAAAAATCTCACTCGCCGCCGTTCCCTCGAGGATCCCATGCTCGCTGCCGCCGCCGTCGCAGCCGCCGCCTGGCCGTCGCCGGCCTGGGCCCAGGAAAAAACGCCCAGCAGCCCGAGCAACCGCATCCGTGTCGCCATCATCGGCTGCCGCATTCGCGGCAAGCAGCACGCGGCTGAACTCGCCCGCGTTAAGGACTGCGAGATCGCCTATGACTGCGATCCCGACCGCGAGTTGGCCGGTGAACTTGCCGCCACCGTGGAAAAGCAACAGGGCCGCGCGCCGAAGTCCGTCCCGGATCTGCGCCGCGTCTTCGACGACAAGAAAGTCGATGCGGTTTTCCTCGCGGCACCAAACCACTGGCACGCGCTGGCGTCCATTTGGGCGATGCAATCACGCAAGGATGTCTGCGTGGAGAAGCCAGCCATGCGGGCTGCGCACGCGTCCATATCCGCAGGTGGATCACAATGAACTGCTCGACCTCCAACTGCTGCTGTATGACGAGCTGTTCCGCTACGCGATTTCCAATCCCGTCAACTGGCTGCCCGGCAATCGGGCGACCGCACCGTAGCCGGCTCCGCCTGGCCCGCCCTGCCAAGAACTCAACCCGCGGAAAAATCTTCGCCGCCTTGTCCGCCACCCGCCGGCATCCCAACGCCCACGCCTGCGAGCATACGCGCCACCGCTTCCGCGGCGCCGCCTCGCACTCGCACTACCTCCAGGCGGCACTGATGCACCTGAGCGGTAGGGACCACACGTGCCTCACGGATCGTTTTCGATGCCGCGACTTTCGCCTGACGGGCGTGCTTGGTGAAGTAGTGGAGGGAGTATTGGCTTGAAGGGCATCGGGCTCATTACAATTGGCAAAGTGTCGGTGGCTTCGCGCTATGCCGGAATGCTTCGTTCGGAGATTGAGCGAAAATGTCCCGAAACTGTCGGGCCCCATGTTCTGCACTACCACGCACCGTGTCTCGGTAATTTTTCTCGGAAGTCGAGTGATGCGCTCGTGTCGATTTCCCGGCGCCTCTTAGATTTTGGCGTCACTCAAGTGATGCTCGGCAGCAGCGAAATCGCGCTACACGCCGATGCCTTGTCTGACGAGCTGGGCGTTCCTGTGCCCAATCCGTTTTGTTTGACGACGAATGTTGTTCGGCGATTCCGGCTCACGCCGGTTGTTCTAATTGGGTCAAGAACCGCGTTGGAGGAGCGCCGATGGATTGACTGCCTTGCCGCGGAGCGATGCGACTTATTGCTACCCACCAAAAATGAGCGGGTCTCGATCGTGATGCGATTGGAACGTGGACATTCGACACCCGCCGATAGGGTGGATTTCGTGCGCATGGTCGTGTCTTACCGTTCCGCCGGCGCGAAAGCCGTCATTCTGGCTGATCCGGTGGTTCGAGACTTTTTGCATGAAGAAGAGTCAGTGCTACCGTTGGTTTGCGCCGCTGAACAGCAGGTGAAGGTAGCGGTAGAAATAGCGATGGGTATGCCGCGCGCGACCGAGTAAGAAATCGAAGGTCATGGATTTCATCAACGATTCCGCAGAGATTCGGCGATATATCAAAGCCTGTGGAGCGACGGAAAGCTATGCTGACGGGGCCAACGGATGGGTGCACGCAACACCTCCGCCGTTTGCCCCGCGGCTATGGCCGAATCCACGGACGACATCAATATCGCAGGCACTTCCGCCGGAGCGCCGGAACTTCCTCCGGCGCTGCGCACCTATGAGCGCGTCTTGGTGCGCGGCGAAGATGTCAGCGTTCATTGCGCGGTCCACGAGCCGAATTTTTTCCCTACACACAAGCACGCCACGATTCAAATCCTTCTCAGCTTGGAGTCCGCTCTCGGCGACGCGACGTGGACCGATGGCAGCGGCAATACCTTTCATCATGCGCTGGGCTCAGAGCAGATATGGATCACGCCTGCGGGCTTTTCCCACACGGCGCACTGGCGGCGGCGGGCCAAGGCGGTGGTTCTATTTGTTTCTTCGCCTTGGGCGGAAGAAGTCTGCGGAACGCCTCCAATGGAAGGTTCGCTTTTGCCATTGGCCGACTACGCCGCCGCCGACCAGCTCATCGGCGGTTTGAAAGTGGCGTTTGGCGAAGAAACGGATCTTCAGCGGCCACGCAATGACCCGCAGTTGAAAATGCTGGGCGGATGCCTCGCCGCGCGCATCCTTATCGCGCACTCGGCGGACGTTCGACGAAAGCGAGAATTTCAAACTGTCCTGCACCCCGACTCCAGGGCGCGCGTCGCGGCATTCATCAATGAGAATCTGGAAGGGGAAATTTCGTTGGCGATGCTGGCGCGCGAGGTCCGCATGAGCGCGAGCCATTTCAGCACGGTGTTCAAGGCCTCGACGGGAATGACGCCGGAGCAATACGTGCTCTGCTCGCGGTTGTGGAAGGCGCAGGAGATGATTCGAACAGGGATGCACACTATCGGACAGATCGCCTACCTGACCGGGTTTTCTGATCACAGCCATTTGACGGTGCAGTTCAAACGCCGTTTCGGCGTTCCGCCGAAAGTCTTTCTGCCGTCGCTGCGCTATATTTGACTCAAAAGAAACCGGGCCAAATCAAAGAAGGGCGTTCGGCGTTCTG
Source organism: uncultured Opitutus sp. (assembly GCA_964513055.1). GTDB lineage: Bacteria > Verrucomicrobiota > Verrucomicrobiia > Opitutales > Opitutaceae > ER46. The sequence goes on along the minus strand of CAZENI010000005.1, from coordinate 37,739 downwards.
CTATCTTGGCCGCAGCTTCATCCGTGGCGCGTGGCCCGCGTGACACGGTTCCGCTTCAACGAACCAACGTGCGACTGCCGCCGGGCCCGAGCGGTGGCACCAGGCAATATCCCGCAGTCCTATGGTCCATGAACACTCGTCTTCGTTCGGTTCGAATCGTCCTTGCCCTGCCGCCGCGAGATTTCGCGGTGTTTACCGATGCCACGCGTCTGCTTCGCCGAGTGATGGGCCGCAAAGCGCCCAATGTCCTGGCGCTCGTGACCCGCGCACTCTCCCATCGCGAGCCCCTTGGAATCGCGGATGACTACTTGGACGCGATCAAATGGCCGATGAGCCAACGGCGAGCGCTACGTGCTCGGGCTGGTTGCCGCCGTGGTTTGGTGGAGTATGCGCAGCTCACAGAATTGCTGCGACCCTCGTCCGATCCGAGCCGGAACTGACCTCGCCCTAACCGCTTTTGGGGAGGGGGGATCTTTCCGAAAACACTTCGGAAACGAATTCATTTGCGCCCGTAAATGCCGTGAATGGCAACCTCCGTCGCAGCGGTTTTCTGAGGCGGCGCGGATGGCGAACGATGGCTTCGCCTTCCGCCATCGCTTGCAAGGTTGTGGGCTTGAACCACGGCTCATCGACAAGCTGCCAATTTCGATTCTCATGGCCGCCGCTGATGCCACCGCTGTATTTACGCGTCTCGCGACCGCCCATTTTTTCGGAAATGATCTTTGCGCCCTTTTCGTCGGCCGCACGGAAATGGATCTGCGTTCTCAGGTTGGCCATGAACACGTCGGCTTTTCGCTCGGTATCGAACGCAGCATAGAGGGACAGCGGCGTCTGCGTGGCGGAAACCAAGCACACGCCCGCTTCGCGCAGCTCGTCGACCGTCAGATGATCGGAAAATCCGTCTTCGGAAACGAGCGTGGTCTTCTGTCCCTCGTCGAGGACGAGCACGATCATGTTGCGACGATGAAGCTCGGCGGGCTCGAGATCGAAGCGGCGAAAGGCGTGCAGGAAGAAGAGCTGCTTTGCGAGGAGGTTGATATAGCGGCGCTCCACTTGAAACGTCTGCGGGACCGAAATGCAGATGAGCCGGCCTTGATCGACTTCGGAAAAGGAAAAGTTCGGTTCGACCGAACAAAACACTTCGGCGATGTCGGGAGCGGTGAAGGGCCGCAGGAAATTGGCAACGGAATAAACGGTGCCAGCCTTCTGTTCGGGTGGCTGACTGGCGAAGTCTTTGAAGAACTGCCGCTCTGTCTCGGCGGCCGCACCCGGCCGGTCGGCCAAGCGGCCAAGGACCATCGCCAAGTCCGTCGAGATGCAGATCATGTCGTGGACGTTTGAGAGCGTGACGTCGAGACCGGCGACGGCGAGCGCCTCCATCGCGTGCGTCATCACATCGCGCGCTGATTCTTTGAAAAAGGCCTGACCTCCGCGCTGACCGGCGGCCGTAGCGGTATCGACGATGAGCTTGGCGTAGGTTGCCCAAGGCACGCTGGCATCTGCCAGCAGGTTGAGACGCAAGGGGGTCTGCCATTTTTCCGGTGGAATGTGCGACGGCCGCACCCTAATCAGGCGCAGGCTCTCCTCTTGGCCGAGTGACTTGGCCATCGCGGCGAGCGGTTTCCAAAGTGCGCCCTTGGAGTCCACGGCGAGAATTCCTGTCGATGGCAGGGTCGCCCGCAGCCCATGCACGATCGGCACGACCGCCCGCGCGGTCTTGCCGGTGCCGGTAGCACCGGTAACGAAAAAATGGCAACACGCCTCGTCGCGCGTCCACGTGAGGCTCCAGAGCCGGAGCACGGCTTTCCGGTCGTTCGCAGCGGCCGCGGCAAGCGCATCTCCAATCGTCCAGGCACCGGCTCCCAACGTCACAAGGGCCAGCCAAAGGCCGGTCTGAGGCGACGCGAATGTGCGAGCGGCGACGGCCGCGAGCACGCATCCAGCGGCCAACAGCCACCAATTGGGTTTCATGTGCGCAGAAGGATCGCGGCCGAAATCAGCCCGAACGCCACGCCGATCAGCAGGATAGCAAAAATCTGCCGGCGTTGCGACGTCTCGAATGAGCGCGCGACGGGGGAAAGCTGTTTCTCGACTCCCTGAAGTTTTGCGACTGCGGCGGCGACGGGCTCCGCGAGCTTGGCCTCAAGCTCCTTCCCAAGCAGAGCGGGTTTCTGGGCGAGCGTTTCCTGAACTTTGGTGAGCGCAACGCTGATCGTGCCGATAGTTTCCGCCGTCGCTTTGAGTTCGGCGAGACGATGATCGAGTCCGGCCTTCAGTTCGGCGATGGCCTGGGAGAGCGTGTCCTCCGATTTCTTTACCCGCGTCCAGTGCCATGCGATCAGCATGTAAACCGGATCGGTGGGATGCAGGCGCTGGTGCGCATGAACCCACTTCAGATCGTCCGGAAAGTTTTCCGGGTTAAGCAGATCCTCGGGCTTCATCCGATGAGGAGTGCGCGGGCCTTTGTGAACTCCGCTGCCATGCGTTCGTGGAAGCGGACGCACCGTGAGCGGTCGAGAAGCGGGAGTTTCTCCGAAGTGCGGCCGCGACCGACCGTGAGGTTCGCCTCTTGCAGCCGGTTGCGGGTGACTTCGGCGAGGCATGGGACATCGACCTCGATGGCTCCAAGCTCGAGGAGGCGTTTGCGCGAATTGCTCTGCGCGTAGAGCGCGAGGGTGTCGCTGTCGCGCAGATTGCGGGCAACGAGCCAGCGCACGCGCGTCGCGTAGGAGTCGAGTATTTCCGCGATCTGCGAGTTGGCATCCTTGTCGTCGGTGGCGATCACGACGAACACGAGGGCGCAGTTCAGTGCGGTCTGAAGCTGCGGCAGCCGGGCGTCGTCGAGGTAGGCGAGAACCTTGCTGCCGCCGGTGGCGCGATTGTCCACGATCACGGCGTCCGCCTCGGCGGTGGCTTCGACGATGCGATCAAGCGCGCCGAGCTTGTGGGCGTCCACGTCGGTGTCGATAAACTCGGCCTCCGGGACCAGCCGGTTAAACGTTGAATTCGCGTGGTCGAGGTCGAAGCATTTCAGGCGGACGCGCTCTTCGATGAGGTAGTCGTAGACGAGCGCGGCGACGAAGCTTTTGCCGATGCCGCCCTTATCCTGCGGCCAGAGGATGATGCGTTTGGTGGGTTCGGTCATGGCGGTTCAGTAGTTGTCGCGAGCAATTTTTGGCCCGCGTCTCGCTCCTGGTGTGGTCGGTGCATGGAGTGCGGGTGAGTTCGCGCCGGCGGCGAAGAGCATCGGCTGGGGCGAGGCGGATTTCGCGGTGCCTGCAACAGCGGCTTCTGCCGAGAGGTGGCGCCGCATCCCGTCGATGTCGGCTTTGGCAAACGTGCGACGGCAGTAGACGCCGACACCGGCCGGTGAGACTTTCAGGCCGTGGCGCGTGAGCGTCGCCGCGATTTGCTCGTAGCTCATGTATTTCGCGCGCTGGAGCAGCAGCACCTCGCGGTAGGGCGCGAGCAAGCCGCGCGCGTGTGCGGTCGGATCGTAGCGGCGGGCGTCATCCAGCAGCCGGGCGAAGAGTTCGGGCGTTTCCATCACGCCCGGAGTGTCTCAAATCTGTTGGTTTAAGTAAATCGAAAACCCTGTTGGTTTATGCGGCCCACGAGTAGTGGCGGAGTAGTGGTCAAGTGGTGGCGGAGTAGCGATTCCGGCGGACCAACCTAACGGACGTTAGGGGTGGGGTGTTCCGACTTGTATAGATAAATAGGAGTAGGCGGATGCCATCAGAGTTAGACAAAGAGCATTTAGCGTCGGGTCATTTTTCGTGGAGAAAATCTTTGAGAAACTCGTCGAGTTCGACGTTCAAGCTGTGGTTTCTGTGGGTTTGGAATCGCAAAACCTGTGGGTTTAAGTATCGTTGGATTCATGGTGAGATTCGACATGCCATGCAGGATAGTAAGTGGAGCGGTGGAATATTTCCGCGAGCACATGGCTTTGGGTGATTACCTCACGGAGGAAGGTCAGGCCGAAATGACTTGGGTCGGAAAAGGCTGCGAGCGGTTGGGGATTCGTGGCCGGTGCGAGCTGACTCATTTTGAGAATCTCTGTCGTGGGCTGCATCCTGAGACTGGCGCGAAGCTCATGGTGCGGGACAAGGGAGCGAATCGCCGGGTCTGTTACTTCGGTCAGATTTCTCCGCCGAAGGATGTCTCCTTGCTCTATCTCGTGGGTGGTGAAACCCGGATCGGTGGATGGTGGCAGGATGCGATGCGGGAAACGCTGGCTGAAATCGAGGCTGTGACCGCCACGCGGGTGCGCCGTGATGGCGCGGATGATGATCGATGCACGGGCAATATGGTGGCGGCGATCGTCACGCACGATGCCAGTCGGGCACTCGATCCGCAGCTCCACACCCATGTCTGCATCATGAATCTGACCTACGATGCGGCCGAGGAACGTTGGAAGGGCGTTCAGCCGTCGGGGTATTTCAAGCACCAGGGGTATTTCCGCGAGGTGTGCTACAACAAGTTGGCCGCGCGATTCCTCGATGCGGGCTACGAATTGGAGCAGGTCCGCGGCATCGGATTCAACATTGCTGGAATGCCCGCGACCTTGCGCGACCGTTTCAGTAAGCGCCGCCGCACTATTGTAGAGCGCGCGGCTATGCTGGGAGCGACGACCCAAGACGCGTGGCAAACCATCGCGGGCCAGACGCGAGAGGCGAAAACCCATTCGACCGCCAAAGACCTCCGCAACGGGTGGCTCGCGGAAGCCGGCGGCGAACTCACCGAACTGCGAGCCGTGGTCGCGCGCGCCGTCGAACAGACAAAAGAAACCCCGTCCATGTCGGCGAGTGATGCGTTGCTCTCCGGGGAGGCGCACTTGTTTGAGCGACGTTCCGTCGCCGACGAGCGCGTCGTCCTGCGGGAGGCGCTAGTCGCGGGACGTGGACAAGTTGATTTGTCCGGCCTGAAGGGTGCATTGGCTGACCGGATTCTGAATGGCGAATTGGTGCGTTCCGAGTCGGAGGTCGCCAGCAGGGAGGGACTCGCTTCCGAGAAGGAGTTCGTGGCGTGGGCCAGCACTGCGCCTCCGGTTGGCCGCTGGGGCGTGGTGCCCGACATGGCTGGACTTGGCTCGGATCAGGTGGCGGCGGTCGAGCGCGTGATGAGCGCTACTGGTCGTGTGCTGATTCTCCAGGGCGATGCCGGGACAGGAAAAACCACCTGCCTCAAGGCCATCATTGAAGGCATCCAAGGTGGCGACGGAAGGGTGTTCGGCTGCGCGCCATCGGCCGGAGCCGCGGATGTGCTACGACGCGAACTCACAGGGGACGCCGATACTCTTCAGCAATTGCTCGTCAATCCCGACCTTCAGCGGGCCACGCGGGATCGCGTGCTCCTGGTCGATGAGGCCGGTCTGGTTTCCGTCCGCGAGATGCGCGACCTCTGCCGGCTGGCGGCAGCCAACGGCAACCGCCTGCTACTGGTCGGCGACGTCAAGCAGCACTCCTCGGTCGAGGCAGGCGACGCTCTGCGTTGCCTGCAATACCACGGCGATGTCCCGGTGCTGCGGCTCACTGAAATCCGCCGCCAGAAAAAGCCCGCGTATCGCGAGGCGGTGCGTCTCCTCGCCCGCGGACAAGCGACCGAGGCACTCCGGCAGTTTGCCCGCCTCGGAGCCGTCACGGAGATCCACGATCTGCCGGCGTTGTTTCGAGCCGCGGCGACCGATTACGTGCGCACCGTCCAAGGCGGAAAAAGCTGCCTGGCGATTTCACCGGTCTGGTCGGAGATTCACGCCTTCACCGACGAAGCCCGCCGGCAGTTACAGTCCGCCGGGTTGCTCGCGCGGGAAGAGCAGCCGCGGATGTCCGTGTTTCCGCTCAAATGGACGCGGGAGCAGCGTCGGCGGGCGGAGAACTATCAGGCCGGCGACGTGCTCACCTTTCATCGCGACAGCGACATATTTCGCCAGCACGAACGAGTGACGGTGGTAGGTCGCACAGCAGATGCCCTGATTGTGCGTGAGCCAGATGGCGAGCAGTTCACGCTCAACCCGAGGACGGTGACCGGCTTCGATGTTGGAATCTCGAAGACCATTCCGGTGGCGGTGGGAGATCGATTGCAGATTCGCGCCAACCTGAAACCGGCCGGCCTGCGCAACGGCGATCTCGTCACTGTCGCCCAACAGTCGGCAGACGGCATCCTCCTGGCCGATGGCCGGAAGATGCCCCAGTGGTTCGTGCATTTCACCCACGGCTACGCGACGACCTCGCACGCCGCGCAGGGCAAGACGATCGACCACGGCATCCTGATCATGGCCGATGCGGGAATCTCGGGAGGCAGCCTGAAACAGGCGTATGTCTCCAACTCGCGGTTTCGCGAGGATCAGATGATTTTTACCTCGGACGCGAAGATGGCGCGCGAAGCGATGATGCGCTCCGGGCATCGCAAACTCGCGATCGAGATGGAGCCGGCACCGGTGGTAGAGGTGGAGTCCTCTCCGACCGCCGCGAAACGACGTCACATACCCATCATGGCTGCGGCCACGGGGCCGCGCCTGCGTTCTTTATGAGCATCAAAGTCTCGCCTTCCGCTCCGCCACTGACACCGCCGCCCGCACCGCTTTGGGGCAAGGTCACCGCTGAGGACAAGAACGCCTCCGTCGTGCGTTTCGTGCTCGCGGATCGCACGGTCTCATTTCCCATCGCGGAACTGGAACGATGGGAGTTGATCGCCGGCAATCCCGAGCGGTTGAAGATCGTCGCGGGCAAAACGGTCGTCACCATCGAGGGCAGCGCGCTCGCGGTGATCCGGGACGCGTTGGACAAAGTTAGCGTCATTGAAGTGCGAATCACGAAGCGTCTGGTGCCGTTTGCTGCCGAGGGTGCGCCCACCAGTCCGGTCGTCCGCGCGATCACCGTTGAAACCCCATGACGCATGGCGCAAAAAGGCTCCAACGATCAGCTCGATTTCTTCGCCGATCTCACGCATGAGCGAACTCCTGGCCTACGGACGGATGGCGGAAGCCCACTGGCGGGAGCATTGCCCGCGGCTGGTGCGCGAACTGGAGGCGCAGGGCAAGTTGGGGGAGGCACTGGTGGAGGCGCAGGAGCAAACGGTGTCGGAAATGATCCCGCTGCTCCGCGACCTGCAACGGCAGGGCCTGACCTCGCAGCAGGCGCACGATCAGGCGTGGGAGCTGGTGCGGGAGAAATATCTGTTCCTCCCGGCGGAAGCGGTGGAGTAGCCGGCCCGCTCAACGGCTCCCACTATCGGATCACCGACGCCGACCAACTTGGCGAAGGTTCGCCGAAGGAAAAGTTCGAGCGCAACGTCGCGGCGATCCGGCTGCTGCGTGACCTCGACGACACCGGCCGGGGGGCCACGGCCGACGAGAAGGCAATTCTGGTGAAGTATTCCGGCTGGGGCGGGCTGCCGCAGGCGTTTGCGACCGCGGCGGAAGCGCCAAAGTGGAAGTCGGAGCAGGCGGCGCTCAAGGACTTGTTGCGGCCCGAGGAATACGCGTCGGCGCGCGCGACTGTGCTCAATTCGCACTATACTTCCCCGGTCGTCATCCAGTCGATGTATGCCGCGCTCGTGCGGCTCGGCTTTGCGCACGGTCGCGTCCTGGAGCCGGCGTGCGGGGTGGGACATTTCTTCGGGCATATGCCGGAAGACATGCGCGGCCGCTCGCCGGTCACCGGAGTCGAGATTGATCCGCTTACGGCGCGTCTGGCCGAGGCGCTCTACCCGGACGCGGACATCCGGGCGCAACCGTTTGAGGATGCGCGGTTGCCGACGAATTTTTTCGACCTCGCGATCTCCAACGTGCCCTTCGGCGACTACGCGCCGTTCGACCCGAAGCTCAACCCGCGCAAATTTCGCATCCACGATTACTATTTTCCTGCGTCCCTCGCGCGGGTGCGGCCCGGCGGATTGGTCGTTTTCATCACGACGCGCGGCACGATGGACAAAGTATCGCCGGACGTGCGCGGGATCATCGCGAAGGAAGCCGACCTGCTCGCCGCGGTGCGACTGCCGAACACCGCGTTCCAACAAACCGCCAACACGCGAGTGACGACGGACATTATCTTTCTGCGGAAACGCCTTCCGGGAGAAGAACCGGCGAATCTGGCGTGGATGCTGTCGAAACCCTTCGAACTCGGCTCCGGAAAAACGATTCCGCTCAATGAGTATTTTCACCGGCATCCGCAGCACCTGCTCGGTCGCATGGAGCTGCTCGAAAACGGAATGTATGGGCGCTCCGAACCGACACTCGCCGCTGACGGCCGCGACCTCGGCGAAGCGCTCAAGGGCGCACTCGCGACGCTGCCCGCGAAAATCTATCAACCGCTCACGGCCGCGCAGGCGGTGACGTTTCGGCAGGCGATACCGGCGCCCGATGGCGTGAAGCCTGGCGCTTACGTGCTCACCGAGGATGCGGGCGGTGGACTCGCGCGTCGCGAAGGCGACGAGTTGGTGGTCCTCCCGGACCTCGCCGCGCAAACGGCCCGGCGCATCCGTGGGCTGATCCGAGTCCGTGACGCCGCGCGAGCGTGCCTGCGCGTGCAGGTCGAGGATCAAGGTGACTCCGCCATCGACACCGAGCGGCACCGGTTGAACCAGGTCTACGATCAGTTCGTCGGGCAATTCGGGCCGGTCTCGGAGACGGCCAATGTCCGCGCCTTCACCGGCGATCCCGATCTGCCGCTGCTCCTCTCGCTGGAGAACTACGACGAGGATGCCGGCACCGCGACCAAGACGGCGATTTTTCGCGAACGCACGGTGCAGCGGAAGGTGCCAGTCGAGCGCACGGGGACCGCCAAGGAGGCGCTCGTCGTCACGCTCAACGAGCGCGCCCGCGTCGATCTCCAGCGGATCGAGGAACTGGTCGGCCGCCCTCCGGCCGAATTCCTGCCCGAGCTGCGCGGTGCCATTTTCCTGAACCCGGAGACGAAGCGGTGGGAGACCGAGGACGACTATCTCTCGGGAAACGTTCGCGACAAACTCCTCGTCGCGGAGAAGGCCGCGAAGCGCGACGCGCGTTTCCGCGAAAATGCCGAGGCGTTGCGCGCGGTGCAGCCGGTGGATTTGAAGGCGACCGAAATCGATGCCCGGCTCGGGTCGGTTTGGATTCCCGCCGACGATATTTCGCGTTTTGCGCGCAGCCTCCTGCACGTGCCGGCTCATTCCACCGAGGTTCGTGTGAACCACGTGCCGGCGGCCGGGCTTTGGACGGTCGAGGCGAGTCACTTCGCGAAAACCGGCGTCGCCAACCGCACCGAATGGGGCACCGAGCGCTCGCCCGCACACGAGTTGATCGAGGATGCGCTCAACCAGCGCACGCCCACGGTCTACGATTACGATTCCGACGGTAAAGCTACGATCAACGTGAAGGCGACCGAGGCCGCGCGGGAAAAACAGCAGAAGATCAAAGACCGGTTCTCGGATTGGATTTGGGAGGACGACGAGCGGCGCGCTCGGCTTGTCTCGGCCTACAACCGCGAGTTCAATTGCGTCCGGCTGCGCGCCTTCAAAGGCGACCATCTCACGCTGCCGGGTGCCAGTCCTGCGATCGCGCTGCGCCCGCATCAGAAGGCGGCGGTGTGGCGGATTCTTCAGACTCCCAATACGCTACTGGCCCACGTGGTCGGCAGCGGGAAAACTTACACGACTGTGGCCGCGGCGATGGAATTAAAGCGGCTCGGACTTGCGCGGAAGCCGATGTTTGTCGTCCCGAATCACATGCTCGGGCAGTTCTCCGGCGAACTGCTCACGCTCTATCCCAACGCAAACATCCTCGCGGCCGGGAAAGCGGATTTCGAGAGTTCGCGCCGCCGCGAGCTCATGGGACGGATCGCGACGAACAATTGGGACGCCGTGATCGTGACGCATTCCGGTTTCGAGCGCCTGCCGTTGTCCGCCGACGCGCAGAAGAAGTTTTTCGAAGAGCAGATCGAAAGCCTTGAGGCGTGCATTCGTGAAACGGCGGAAGGCTCCGGAACGCGGATCGTGAAGCAGCTCGAGGCCGCGAAGAAGCGGCTCGAATTCAAGCTGAAGAATCTCGCCGCCGACCACCGCAAGGATAACACCCTCACGTTTGAGGAACTCGGCATCGACCGACTGTTCGTGGACGAAGCCCACGCCTACAAGAATCTGTTCTACGTCACCAAGATGACTCGCGTGGCGGGTCTGCCGCAGGCGGCGTCGGAGCGGGCCTTCGACATGTTTCTGAAGGTGCAGCACGTCCAGCGGCTGAACGGCGGTGGAGGGGTGGTGTTTGCGACCGGCACGCCGGTGACAAACACGATGGCCGAGATGTTCACGCTGCAGCGGTTTCTCCAAATGGAGGTGCTCGTGAAGCGCCGGCTCCAGCATTTCGACTCGTGGGCCGCGACGTTCGGCGAGTCCGTGTGCGCGCTTGAACTCGCACCCGACGGCGCCGGCTATCGGCTCAACACCCGCTTCGCGCGTTTCGTGAACGTGCCGGAGTTGATGCACTTGTTTCGGCAGACCGCCGATATCCAGACCGCCGACATGCTCAAGTTGCCTGTGCCAGCGCTCGAGAGTGGCCGGGCGCGGGTCGTCACGGCGAAGGCTACGCCGCAACTAACGGCACTGGTGCATTCGCTCGCCGAGCGGGCCGCACGATTGAAAACGGGCAACGTGCCGCCCTCGGAGGACAACATGCTCAAGATCACCGGAGAGGGCAGGAAGGCCGCGCTCGACTTGCGGCTCGTGCTCGGCGCGATGCCCGACAACCCGGAGTTCAAGGTCAACCACGCCGCCCGCGAAATCTTCGCCGTGTGGCAGGAATCAAAAGAGCACCGGCTGACCCAGCTCGTGTTCTGCGATCTCTCGACGCCGAAATCAGGCGGGCGGGAGTTCTCCGTTTACGACGACCTCAAGGCGAAGCTCGTCGCGAACGGCGTGCCGGCCCCGGAGATCGCATTCATCCAGGACCATGACAGCGACGCCGCGAAGACCGCGCTTTTCAAAGACGTGCGCTCCGGCCGCGTGCGCATTTTGATGGGATCGACGCAAAAAATGGGCGCCGGTATGAACGTGCAGACCAAGCTGGTGGCGCTGCATCACCTCGACGCGCCGTGGCGTCCGGCGGACATCGAGCAGCGCGAGGGGCGGATTCTGCGGCAGGGCAACGGTAACGCCACGGTGCGCATTTTGCGCTACGTCACGGCCGGGAGCTTCGACGCCTACATGTGGCAGACGCTGGAAACGAAGGCGAAGTTCATCTCGCAGATCATGACCGGCGAATGCACCGCGCGCCGCATCGAGGATCTCGAATCGCCCGCGCTCACTTACGCCGAGGTCAAGGCCATCGCCTCCGGCAATCCGCTGGTGATCGAAAAGGCAAAGATCGACTCCGAAGTCATGCGGCTCTCGCGGATGCGCGGCCAACACGACGAGGATCAATACAACGCCCGGCGGCGACTGCACATGATGGAGGAAGATGTGGTGCGCTTGGAGAAAGCGAAGTCCGGCTACGAGGCCGACCTGCGCCAGCGCGTCGATACCCGAGGCGACGCCTTCAAGATCATGCTCGTCGGGCGCAGCTACGATCAGCGGTCGGAAGCCGGCGCGATGCTGATGGGGTTGGTGGATCGCCAGAAGTCGGCCCGTGGCGCGGTGGAGTTAGGCACGTTCGCCGGATTCCGTGTGGAGTTTCGGCCAATCGTGTCGGACAAAGTTACGCTGCGAGGCACGATGAGCTACGACGCGACCAGCACCGGCAACCCGCTCGGCGTGATCATGTCGCTGGAGCACGCGGCCCGATCTATCGAGGAGCGGATCGCGAGTGCGCAGGAATCTCTTGCGCGCATGCGCCAGAATATCGAGCAGATGACGGCCTTGATCGGGCGACCGTTTGAGCACGAGACGCGATTCCGCGAGGCCGTCGCCCGGCAGGCCGAACTTGTGCAGGCGCTCGATCTCACGAAAAATCAGAACGTCGCCGCGCTCTCCGCCGACGCCTCCGAGAATCCTGCGCCTGAAGCAACGCCTTCATCGATCGACAGCCCCGCGCAGAAGGAGAGTGTCGTGGTTTCGATGGGCACGGCACCGAAGAAGGCAGGACGCACACGCATAGCAGTTTAAGTAGACTGACCAAACGCCGAACAACCGGATCTTTCGCTTGCGCACGTTACGAATTTGCCGGGTGTGATTTCAACTTGCGGCGGTAGTGTTCAGATGAACACGTATCGGGTGGCGGTGAAACAGGCACACATGGGCGCGGATTGAGGCTCGCAATCATCGTCAGAAACGACGATGGACATATCCCAATGGGCTACCCCGGCGGTAAATCTCACTGTTATCAGCAGTTGATTAATCTGATTCCACCTCATCGCGTTTACATCGAAACGCATTTGGGCGGAGGTGCCGTGCTCCACAAAAAGCGTCCAGCAGACCTGAATTTTGGGCTCGATCGTGATCCGGCCGTCATACGCGGATATACCGGAAAGTTCGCCTCTAACTTTCATTTTGTCGTCTCAACTGCCGAACAGTGGCTGTTGGAATATGAATTTGTCGGCGACGAGTTTATCTACGCCGATCCTCCATATTTGCGGTGCACACGGCGCGCGGTGCGTAGCGCATATCGCTACGATTACTCCGATGAGGAGCACATCCGCCTGCTCGCAATCCTAACGAACCTGCCGTGTCGGGTCATGATCTCCGGTTACCGCAACCGCCTCTATCAGGAGTTCCTGTCAGAGTGGCAGGCTCATGACTTCGAAGTCGGCTCGAGGTCCGGCCGTCGCATGGAAACGGTCTGGTTCAACTACCGCCCCGGCGCGGTTCACGATACGCGTTACCTTGGTCGCAGTTTTCGAGAGCGCCAAGCGATCAAACGGAGGCGCCAGCGCTGGGTTCGTCGGTTCTGCGACGAACCATGGCCGGTGCAACAGGCGCTGCTGGCCGATCTGGCGCAGGCCTTCTCGGATCGCGTTCATCTTGCGGCAGCCGCTTCGCACCCGGTCGCGATCGGGCCGACGCGTTGCCGGCCGAACACATTTTCGGAGTCCACCGTCGCCAACCCTTAGCTCCATGAAAACTAAGCGCCCCCTGAAATTCTCGGCCGCGTCGGATAGACGCCTGAACGATCGCGGCGACGCAGGTTTACGGCTAACCCAGTCACCCCTGCTGTCGCGCTGGCTCGCTGGGCAGGAAAAGAACGGCGAGACACTGCTAACCAACCAATCGGCGTTAAATCTACCGTTTCAACGGTGGTTCAAATTCAAGGAAGCATTTTCTCCCCAATTCATCATCGATTGTGCCAATCGTCTCTCCAAGCCACCCTCGACCTGCCTGGATCCTTTCGGGGGCTCCGGCACATCGGCGCTCACGGCACAGTTCCTCGGAATCCACCCCACGACCATCGAGGTGAATCCTTTCCTTGCCGATCTCATCGAAGCGAAACTTTCGCGCTACGATCCTGAACAACTGCGCAACGACTATTTTCAGGTATTGGCTTCCAGCAAGGAGATCAAGGCACCCCTGGCGGAATGGCTCAAAGATGCTCCGCCAACACTAGTCGAACCGGGGGTGGATGAGCGCTGGGTTTTCCCCAAAGCTGCCGCCCGGAAAATTCTGTCGATTCGAGCGGCGATCGATCAGCTACCAACGCCGCAGAACCGCGTCCTTTTGAAAGTTGTCCTGGGTTCTATCCTCGTGAGCACGAGCAACGTGGTTGTGAATGGGAAGGGCCGGAAATACCGATGCGGGTGGGAAACGCGGCAGAAGTCCGCGGCTGATATCGAAGCAGCATTTCGAGGATCGTTTTTCGAAGTGTTCAGCGACATCTGCCACTATGCTGGTCGGGGAATGAAGGATTTCACTTTGATCCGCGGCGATAGCCGGACGGCGCTCGATGTCGCAGGCAATGTCGATTTCGCCGTCCTATCTCCGCCTTACCCAAACTCTTTCGACTATACCGATATCTACAACGTGGAATTGTGGATGCTGGGCTACATGCAATCACGAGCTGACAATCTGCAGTTGCGCAATGCCACTCTCCGATCTCACGTCCAGATCTTGCGGGAGTATTCCAAGATCACGCACGGATCAAAAACGCTCGAACGTGCCTACCTTCGTTTGCGGCGCGTGCGAAAGAACCTTTGGAACCCACATATCCCGGAGATGATCTGCGCATACTTTGAGGACATGCGCACAATCATGACGAAGTTGCGCGGCAAACTCACCGCTGGAGGCAAAGTGTTTCTCGCGGTTGGGAACAGCAAATACGCCGGCGTAGTAGTCGATACTGAGCTGATCCTGAAGGAGATGGCGTTGGGCAGCGGCTATGATGCGGCGACGAGCGAACCGATTCGATCAATGCGTTCCAGTGCGCAGCAAGGCGGGCGCCGTGAACTCACCGAGGCGTTGGTAACTTTGGCGTGACTACCGGGAGCTAAGTTGCGCCGGCAACGCGACTCGCGGTCTGCGACGGGGTTTCGCTGGGAAGAAAATAGATAATCGGCTGCTCACATTTGTCGACCATGCTGGTGCCCGGAAACGTGCAACCCGTTTTGTGCACATTTTCTGGCCGCGCATCGTAGAGCACCACATAGGCGCCAAAAATGCTATCGTTCTTCGCCAAATAGAGCGCAACCTGTTCTAAGCCCTCCCGAATGCGTATCTCTTTATAGGAGGTTCCTTTTTCGTTTTTGCCCAACCATTTCACTTCAATCACCAGCAATCCTGCTTCGGTAACGACGGTGATGTCGGTCTTGATCTGCCCCATGCCGAGCGTCTCGCCATAGACGTCGATCGCATCCGACAGCATGTGGTCCAGCCACCAATAAAGACTTTGGTGAAAAAGCTTCTCGGTTCCGTCGGGGCCAGCGAGCAGCAGCCGTTTCTTCTTATCCTTCCAATACCGCACGCTCTTTTCATCTTCGAGGCAGTGCTTGAAGTGGTCATCCATCGACATCCGCAATTCGCGCCATGACCGCTTCCAGTCGGATCTCCCGTGTTGGGCTGGGGGAGGGACTCCAATTTCGGCAATCGGTTTTCCGCCGGCAAAGACCGTGAATTGTCCGGCGGCCACGAGGACCGTGAGCCGCGGGCCGGTTTCGGACTCGGTCGCGGCTGTGACCGTCGAAACTTCTCCTTTCGCAGCCGAAACCATTGCGCCATCATTGCCGATTTTTACCACAGGCGTTTTGGCGCGCAGGAGGCTCGCAACTGCGGCGTCATCCAGTGCCTGGCCACTTTTGGCCGACGAATCGTGTATCAACAACAACCTCTCGTTTCCGAGAGTCGTTGCTCGCTTCCGCGCGATGGTCTCAACCCGACCGATAAGTTTTTCCAGGTCTCCGACTGTGTCGCCAGTGATGGCGGCGACTTTTGCGGCCGGCGCGGCGACCACCCGTTTGAGGCTGCTGAACTGATCAGGTGAAAGGTCCATGCTCGCGTCGATCAGTTGCTTCGGCGGTTCTGAGCAAACCGCTCATCGAAATCGCTTAGGTAGGCAAAGAATCGATTCGCAACCCAGGCGGCAGCCATCGGATGGTCTGGGTTCAATGTCGTCGCCACGCGGCGCATTGCCGCGATCAGGAATGCGGCTGAGACTTTCAATCCGTTTTCAACTTCGAGCCGTTCGCCCCAACCGGTCGGACGTGTGTTCACATAGGTGGGCTCTGCATACACAAGGTCGACAATTCGGTCCCATCCTAATTCGCGCAGCTCCGCGCCGACAAGCCGGGCGACCGCCGTCTTGCGGGAGAACGCGGACGAATCGCAGATCTTGCGCAGCATGACAGTGCCCGAGTCGGCGAGCATATAGCTTGTTCCCATGTGCCCGCTGGGGGTGCGCCAGACGCCGGCAACACGGACCAAACCGCGAAATGCGAGAGCATCCACCGCATTTTGAATGGCGAGATCATACGGTCCGTTGCGATAGGTCTTGTGCGCGATCAATGGCTTCAGTGCGCCGACGATCTGCGCAAGGACGTCCGTTAGATAAACGAACTTCTGCAACTGGATCTTGGTGGGACGGACTGTCGCGGTCCGAGCCTCTTCCAGCGCCAGTAGCACGTCGGCCATGCGATTGATGACTCGGCTCATTTCTTTCCCTTCGGAACCGCGGCGTTGAGCATTCGATCAGTGATCGATTTGAACAGGTGGTGTGCTCTGGTCTGCACCCCGCTCAAACGCCCAAGCTCAAGGAGATTCACCATGCGGGCCTTCCGTTCCTTTTTGGGCACTCTTGCCATTAGCTTCTCGGCGATGCCTGCCGGTTGGACGTTTGCGGTAAGCAGGGTGTTGTGCTGTTTCTGTGAGAACGAAAGAAACATCGCCACGACGTTGTCCACATAGCTGACGTCCAAGGCGGTCTCCGGAGTCTCGCAGAGAAACGTCGCCGTGCCGCGCTCGCCGCCGGCGGCATCGATCAGCGCCATGCGAAAGGCGATATCCAAAAAGAACCGCTGCGCTTCGGAACACGATTCGGCGAACGGCCTCACCACGTCGTCGAATTTGGGCACGAACAACTTCAATTCCATGAGGCCGCCTTGGGCTACCTCCTCCAACTCACAAGGCAGCCCGAGGAAATCGGTGGCGAACCCGGCATAAGCCGCGCGCAAGCCATCCATCCGCAGGTCCATTTTTTCCCGAAAGGACTCATACTCACCCGAGAGCTTGTCACGAATCTCGTTGATCTGCCGTTCGGCGTCCGCCTCCTCATCCTCGAGACTCTTTTTGAGGTCGCGAAGGTTGTCCACCGTCATGGCCGGGAGATTCCGTTCGACCATTGCGACCACCGACCGACTGTAGCGAACGGCATTCACGCGGGCCTGCATCGCCAGCTCCAGATCGT
Source organism: uncultured Opitutus sp. (assembly GCA_964513055.1). GTDB lineage: Bacteria > Verrucomicrobiota > Verrucomicrobiia > Opitutales > Opitutaceae > ER46. The sequence goes on along the minus strand of CAZENI010000005.1, from coordinate 20,947 downwards.
GAATGTTCTCTGCTTCCGACCGGGCTAGGCGCACCACCTCTTCGAACGCCTGTTGCTCCCGCATCCGCTCCTCCAGTTGATCGCGCAATACGCCCAGCTCTGGGTTGATCGCGTGCACTTCGTCCAATCCGCACAACACGCAGCGGCTTTCCCGGAGGTGCTTTCGAGCAATAGCTGCGAGTCCCGCATGTTTTTGCCCACAGGCCGGACAGATGTCGCCATCGACAAGTTTTGCCAGAGCAAGATTCTGTTCGCGCTCCGTTTCCGACAAGAAGTTTGCCACCAGCCCGGCTTCCGCGGTTTCGATCTGCTCCCGGAGTTCGTCGATACGTGCGCTTACTCGACTCAGATCGGCGGCCGAGCCGCGTGCTTTGCGTTCTGCCTCCGTCCGTTTGCGAACTAGCTCGTTCAATTGCGACACCAGGTTCGGCAATTCCTCTTCATCGGTCTTTGGTTCTTCCTCCTCGGGTTCTTCTACGGTTTCTTCCGCCTCCTCGTCGGAGGCATCGTATTCCATCAGGGATTCGATCTGCTCTTGGGCTTTCCCCACGGCGACGTGCAGATGGCGCTTCTTGCTATCGATAAACTTTAGCTGCGCACGTTGCTCGCGAAAATCGCGCTCCAGTGCGATGTCCTGATTCAATAGCATGAGCAGACGGATCTGGGCGTCCGTGTCCCACGCAATCAACCGCCGCGTTTCCGGCAAGTAGAGCAACCGATGCACGACGAAAGCGAAGTCGCTCGCGGCGAGATATCCGCCGTGCTGGCGCAGCAGGTCGGCGAACAGCACGCCTGGGTCCGTATCATCGTCGGCTTCGGTCCAAACGCCGCGGCCATCCCGGACGCCGATAACCTGGCTTCCCCGAAAACCGCGTCGAACGGAGATACTGTGTTTTCCCAAGCGAAAATCGACTTCGACCTGAGCAGTGGCAACCTGATTCGAACTCAGGCGCCCACGGAAGTAATTGTGGCCCCAACGTAGAGCCTTCACGTCTTCGATCGTTTCATCCAGTCCGCCCGCCAACCCGTAGACAACCCCCTGCATTAGCGTCGTCTTGCCGAGCCCGTTGCCTCCGAGAATCACGTATGGGCCGCTTTCCATCGTCAGCTCGATGTCCGCGGAGTAAATTGGCTGAAAGCCTGTGACACGGAAGCCCGTTACTAGCGGAAGCTTAATTTTGTTGGCCATGGATTAACGGTAAGTGGGGCACGAGAAATTCACTACGTGCCGCCGGTTGACGCGCGAGTAGCTGGAGGCGCATCGGGTCGGCCAGTGCATCTCATCAGAGAAATGTCCCGAACCGCAATGCGCCAAGTTACCGGAAAGGCGGCAGAAAAATGTTTTGTGCAGGCGGGAATCAAAGGACGGCGAGCGTCAGGCGCGACGCCGCGGCTTGGCCGTATTCTTGCGCGTGGTTTTTGCCCGAAAATTCTTGGAGAGATCCTTGGCGCTCTTCAGGCGAGCTGCCGCCGATGGCTCGATTGGCCCGTTTGTGGCACGATTTGGAGCCGTGGCGGTGAGTGGCCCATTTGGCCCATTTGTGGCCCGTTTCTTTAGCACGTAAGCCGCACCGCGCCCGGCGCCGACTTGCACCAGGACGCCGAGTTTCACCAGGCCCAGCAAGTCACGGGCAGCGGTGCGCCGCGGCGCCTGCACCAACGTTTGGAATTCAAGGTTGGTGATCCGCTGGTGACGGCGCAGGTGTGCGAGCGCTTTGTTCTGGCGGTCGTTGAGCCCAAGCTTGGCGATTACTTGTGGCGTCAGCGCATGGCGCCAGATGGTTTGCACGAATTGGCCGTCGTCGTGCCGAAAATCCGGGGTGGGCAATCCCGCTTCGGCGCAAAGCGCGATCATGTCGAGCGTGCCGGTGCCGGCGTGCTCAATGTAGCGAGTGAGGAAAAGCGGCTCGGCGATGAGCGGATTGTGGGGAACGGAGGCGTGCGGCACCCGCAACGATTCGAGCGTGAGCGACGGCGGCAGCTTACCGGGATTCCACACTTCGAGGCGGTCGGCAAAGAGCATCACTTGGACGGAAGCGTTGGAGGCATAGTCGCGATGCGCGATCGCGTTGACGATGGCCTCGGTCACTGCGTCCGGTGGCAGTTCGTAAGTTTCCGGCGCCTGCGCGCTCTTCGCCCGGGTGCCCACCGCGCGGTCGATTTTCGACAGCACAAAACTCACCGCCTGATCGACGAGTTCAAAGACCGTCCCCTTGTAAAGCTGGAATGACGGGATCGGCTTGCGGATCTCAGTGCCGTGAAAGTGCAGGCACTTGACGTGCGAGGTGAGCAGGAAGCGCTGCGGCTCATTCCCGAAAAGCAACATCGCAGCGTGGCTCGGTTGCCCGCGGTCGAGGAGATTCAAGTGCGTGAGCGCATCTGCCATCGGGGTGTCGGGGGCGAGTGCGTAGCCCCGCCGGCTGCGGGCCTTCCGCAGAAAATCGGCCACCTTCACGGGCGAAAGGTCGGCGACTGTTGCTCGAGGACAGGCCGACGCATCGAAGGGCAAGCTGCGGATGTCGCCGGCGCGTTCGAGGTGTTCGACCAAGCTGGCGTAAACGACTGCAATCAGTTCGGGAGGGGTTTCAAACCGGCGCCGGATGACTTGGCTGCCGGCCTTCCGAATCAGCGCCTGCATCTTCGGATGCCGGGTGGCGTCGTTGGTGCCTTTAACAAAGACGAGCCGCTCTTTGCGTCGTTCGGTGGCGCGGTCGAATTCGTGCTCCGTGGGTGAGATTCCGGTGCGATCCTCGTAGCCATATTCCTGGCCAAAAAGGCCGATGTAGACAGAACAATGATCTACCTCGGCCAGATAGACCCGATCCGCCGGCCGGCCCGAAGCGGGTAGGTCCTCAAACAAAAACACCTCGAAGAAGCGGCGCAGCAGCGGATCGCCCTGAACGAAGTCCCGCAATGCCCGCCGCTCCACGGCCAACTCCTTCTGCACGGAGCTGACGAATACGATGGAGCGGGTGGCGGGAGGCATCGTGCAGCAGGTTCAATCTACGTCATCCGGATCGGATTCTTTCCGGCGATCCAGTCTTTGAAATTCACCCATTCTCGACCCGACGCGTGGATATAAAGAGTGCTCCCGCTCTTATCGAGATAAGGGTATAGTCCAAGATACTCTTGCCCGCGGAAATCGCTCGCCGCATCGGCGTCGGGGACAATCGGCGCGATCGCTACGCGGGAACCGGTTTTGGCATCAACGTAACCCAGTTCCCACGGCATCCAGACAGAGTTTCGCGCGGCCGTCGAAGTGGCGAAGAGCAAGCTTCGGCAATTGCGCATTCGCTCCCGCAGCACAGCGGCGGTTTCTTTCGTGACGTGAGTTCGGTCTAATTGTGGATCATCGATCCAATCGACATAGACCGTATAGCCTTGCTCGACCAATTCGTCCCGGAGCGCTTTGATTACAATGGCGTCCTCAGAGGCATGAGAGAGAAAAATGTCGTAGGTTAACCCGAGATTGGCAGCGCGTTTTTCGCGCAGAAGCGCGTCCGCAGAAAACGTGCGGACACTGGCCTCTGTGAGGTATCCCGACGCTTTCCGGGCGCGGTCGCGGAGATAGGATTCCGTAATCAGCGCCATTGGCAGTGCATCAGGTATAGTTGGCGCGCGTCTGAATCGCCGATTCTATCCATTGCTCGAGGTTGGCCTGAATGTGCGAATACACGTCTGTGCTCATGAAGTGAGGCGGATCGTAAGCCTTCACGACCGACGATAGGGGCACCGTTCCGTTTTTGAGGGTGAACGTAGCAAAGGGATTTGCGCCCTTGGATGACTGGCGTCCGTCGCGGTCCTTCAAGTTGTGAATGTGAATTCCGAGCAATCCTTTGCCGTCGTTCCAGCACTTCTCGATCTCGTAGTTGATCCATTTTCGCCCGGCCGTGGCCGATCCGATCAGCACGACACCGCAGGAACGACCCGAGATTTGGGCATCGATCCAGCGTTGCACCGCGGCATCGCCACCCCGCTTGACCGTCTCCCAATCGTTGTCAGAAGCGACAGTGCTTCCTTCGATGGAGCCCATGTTCCGCACTTGAGACGCGCGCCAATTGTCGGGGACGTAGTGAAAGCTGTAGAAAACTTTGCGAGGCATGACGAAAAAGGCCGGCTGAATCGTTGGTTTGAGGATCAAGACGACGCCACCGGCTTTTGCAGATGTCGAGGCGATTACCGGCAGACACACGGCGACTTGCGGGGAATTTTTCGTCGCCAACACGATGACCCTCGCAGAGTCTCAAACTATCTTCCCGCACCATGGCGCGCAGCGTATTCTTCAGCTTCCACTACCAGCGTGACATCTGGCGGGTGAGTCAGGTCAGGAATTCGTGGGTAACCAAAACTCGCGCCACCAACCGATTTTTGGACGCTGCGGCTTGGGAATCGGTCAAGCGAAACGGTGTATCGGGGATCAAGAGCTGGATTGATCGCCAATTGAACGGCACGAGCGTCACCGTCGTGCTGATCGGATCTGAAACGGCATCTCGGCGTTACGTGAAGTATGAAATCCGAGAGAGCATCGCGAAGGGCAATGGCCTGCTGGGGATTCGCATCCACGGCATCAAGGATCGTGATGGCCGAGTTTCGTCTCCGGGGCCGAACCCGCTCGACGACTTTTTGTTGGAAAACGATGGATTACTCTCTTGGCTGTTTCCGACCAGCAAGGCGTCCGATGTTTTTTCGACCTACGATTGGGTTTCCGACGATGGCTATCGGAACGTGAACCGTTGGATCGAGGAGGCTGCGACGAAAGCGCAACGATGACGTGAACCTCAGCCCGGATGAATTTCTCCGCCGGTTTTCCGATGATGTGTCGGCTGGCAACGCTGCGATCTTTGCCGGCGCAGGTCTTTCCATTCCCGCCGGGTTCGTGGACTGGCGGACGTTACTCCGCGAGATTGCGGGCGATCTCAAGCTGCACATCGACCTTGAGACGGACCTCCTCGCCGTCGCACAATATGAGTATAACCGGAAGCGTTCCCGCGATTCGCTAAATCAGGCGATTTTGAATCGTTTTGCGCGCGAGGGTCAGATGTCCCAGAACCACCGCCTTATCGCCCGATTGCCGGTCGATACGATTTGGACAACCAACTACGACAAGCTGATTGAGGAGGCCTTCCGCCACGCGGGTCGACGGGTCGACGTCAAAAGTGAGGTTGAGCAACTCGCGGTGCATCGGCGCGACACTGAGGTCACCCTCTACAAGATGCACGGCGATGTCGACCACCCTCACCACGCCGTCCTCACGAAGGACGACTACGAATGCTACGAGACGGGAAGGCAGGCGTTCATAACCTATCTGCTTTCGCATCTTCTCTCAAAACGGTTTCTTTTTCTCGGATTCAGCTTCACCGATCCCAACATCGAATACACCTTCAACCGCCTCCGCCGACTCTTGAATCCTCGGGTCGTTGCCAACCAACCTGTCCGAGACCACTACTGCTTTCTCCGAAAGCCTCACGTCGAGGATGAGAAGGACACGATCGCCGATTCGGCTGAACGTCTGCGCCGGCATGAAGCCAACGTGGCGCGCTTCGAGCACCGTATCGCCGACCTTCAGCGCTACGGGTTACAGACAGTTCAACTGGACTCCTATTCGGACATCACGGTCTTGTTGGAGAAGCTGCACCGTCGCGTCAGCATGGTGAACGTCATGGTGGCGGGGGCGGCTGATGACTATGGTCCAATGGTGGCCGGCGGGCTTCAGCGGTTTTGCGAGGAATTGGGCAGGAAGCTGGTGGAGGAGGGTTTCAACATCGTGTCAGGTGTCGGCAAGGGGGTGGGTGCGGAGTTGCTGGTCGGCGCTCATCAAGCGTTGGGTCGGCCTGGCAGCGGCAGCATTTCCTCTCGGCTCCGCCTGTTTCCTTTCCCGTATTGGCATTCTGACGAGAAAGAGCGCACGATCTATTTTTTGGCCAATCGTGCCGAGATGGCTGCGCAGGCCGGGGTCTCGATTTTCATATCCGGCAACAAGCGCGCAACGACAGGATCGGTTGTGGAGTCCTCGGGCGTCATGGCCGAGTTCGAAGAAGCAAAGAAAAATGGCCATGTGATCGTGCCGATCGGTGCCACTGGCCATGCCGCGAAGCGGATTTGGGATGAGGTGACGACGGACCAAAGCAAATTCTTCCCGAACCTGAACGTCGCGGCGCAGCTGAATGTCTTGGGAGACGGGAAGGCTTCGATCGAACAGCTCCTGGGGGCCGTTTTCTCGATTTTGAATGCCGTTCGCACGGGTGCGCCGACTGCAAACAGATGACCCCCGTGAGCCAAATAGCCTAATCCACGAGGAGATTGGGGATAATTGAGATCCTTGAGCACGCCGGTTCCTAATCGCATTTGGAATGTCCCTGGTGCGGTCCCTCTCTGAACCGATCGGCCCCGAAATTATTAGCCTCACTTGTTTCGCCTCTCGCGCCGCCCGGGGGCACCACTGCATTTTTTGGCAACCTCTGGGCATGGGCGGATGAAGGCTTGCGCCCCTCGGCGGACGTTCGCTGTGCTGGGCGCACCATGCGTCCCAAGAAAGTCGCCCTTCTCACCGCCGGTGGCCTCGCTCCGTGTCTCAGTGCCTCCATCGCGGGCTTGATCGAGCGCTATTCGCAGACCGCGCCGGAGATTGAGATCATCTGCTACCGCGGCGGCTACAAGGGACTGCTCCTGGGTGACAGCATCGCGGTGGGTCCGGCGGAGCGCGCCGCCGCCCCGGTGTTGCGCGGGCATGGCGGCAGCCCGATTGGCAACAGCCGCGTCAAGCTCACCAACGTCAAGGACTGCGTGAAGCGCGGCTTGGTGAAGGAGGGGCAGAATCCCCTGCAGGTCGCCGCCGAGCAGCTCGTCCGCGACGGCGTCGATGTGCTCCATACGATCGGAGGCGACGACACCAACACGACCGCCGCCGACCTCGCGGCCTATCTCGCCAGGAACAACTACCAGCTCACCGTCATCGGCCTGCCGAAGACGATCGACAACGACGTCATCCCGATTCGTCAGAGCCTCGGGGCCTGGACGGCCGCGGAGGAGGGCGCGCGTTTCTTCGAGCGGGTCGTCGCCGAGCACAGCGCCAATCCCCGCATGCTGATCATCCACGAGGTGATGGGGCGCAATTGCGGCTGGCTGACGGCGGCGACCGCCCGCGACTACACGCAGCGGCTGGACCAAGCCACGCTCGCGCCCGGCCTCGGGCTCTCGCGCGACCGCCTCGCGGTCCACGGCGTCTTTGTGCCGGAACTCGCCCTCGACATCGCCGCCGAAGCGCGGCGGTTGAAGGCGATCATGGACAGCGTCGGCAACGTGAACCTCTTCATCAGCGAGGGCGCCGGCGTTGAGAGCATCGTGGCGGAAATGACGGCGCGGGGCCAGGAGGTGCCGCGCGATGCGTTTGGCCACGTCAAACTGGACGCGGTCAACCCCGGCAAGTGGTTCGGCGATCAGTTCGCCAAGATGCTCGGCGCCGAGAAGGTCCTGGTGCAGAAAAGCGGCTACTTCGCCCGCGCCGCACCGGCCAACCCCGCGGATCTCGCGCTCATCCAGCGCTGCTGCGTCCATGCGGTCGAGTGCGCCCTCCGGCGCGAGAGCGGCGTCGTCGGCCAGGACGAGGCGCAGGGCGATGTGCTTCGGGCCATTGAGTTTACGCGGATCAAGGGCGGGAAGCCGTTCGACGTGACCGTCACGTGGTTTGGCGAGCTTATGAAGACCATCGGCCAGCCGCTGACGGCGACGGTCGCAGCCGGCCATCACTGAGCCGGCCGGGGCCGGTCGATTCGATCAGGAACCAAGGTGGTCAGACCCGCCCGAAGCGGGCGGGAAAGGGACGCTCGCGTCCGCCTGGGTATTTACCGGTCCTTTGCAACGGCGGACTGGACATCGGCGTCATCGTGCGGACACTCCCGGGAAACCCCAGAACCCATGGGAATTGTCCCGTGGATTGTTAATCCACCCACGCAATGAATCACTCCCTTCGCCTCGCGTTTGCTTCGCTCGCGTGTGTGTCGCTTCTGGTCGGGCCGGTGCACGCGTCCCAATACGACCAGCGACTCGCGAACCTCTCCACCCGCGCCCAGGTCGGCACCGGCGCCAACATCATGATCACGGGCTTCGTGGTGCAGGACACGGCGCCGAAGCGTGTCCTGATTCGCGCCGTCGGCGCGCGCCTCGCGGCAGCCCCGTTCAGCATCGCGGGCGCGCTGGCGAATCCCCAGCTCCAGCTTTACAACGCCAGCGGCACGCTCGTCCTCGCCAACGACAACTGGTCGACTGACGACCTGGCCACGATGAACTCCGTCGGGGCGTTTCCCCTGGCCAACGGCAGCGGTGATGCCGCCCTCGTCGCCACGCTCTCGCCGGGCGCCTACACGGCCCAGGTCAGCGGCGTGAACAACACTTCCGGCATCGCCATCCTGGAAATCTACGACGTCACGGGTTCGGCGCGGTTGATGAATCTCTCGACGCGCGCGGTGGTCGGCACCGGGGCGAGCACGTTCTTTTCCGGCCTTTCCGTCGCACCCGGCGGCGGCGCCCGGCGCGTGCTGGTGCGGGCCGCCGGCCCGGCGCTCGGCGCTTTCGGGGTCAGCGGGACCCTGGCCGATCCCGCGATCGCGATCCTCGACGCCGTCGGTCGGCAGATTGCCAATGGCGCGAACGACAACTGGGAGACGGCCGGCGGCCCCGCGCTGACGGCCGCGTTTACGCAGTCGGGCGCCTTTCCGTTTGCCGCCGGCAGCCGCGACGCCGCGCTGCTGGTGGACCTGATGCCCGGCAACTACACCATCCAGGTCAACGGCGTCGGCGGCGCCACCGGCAACGCCCTCGTCGAGGTCTACGACCTGTCGCCGGAGACGCTTTCGACAGTTTATGTCGAGGCAACCGTGCCGACGACCGACAACGCGGGCGGCGCCGCGGGGCAGTTCACTTTCCGGCGGGTCGGACCGACCACGGCGCCGGTCACGATCGACTACACGATCAGCGGCACCGCGGCGTCCGGCACGGACTTCACCGCCCTGCCCGGGCGCGTGACCATTCCCGCGGGAGCGACCTCGGCCACCGTCTCGCTCGTGCCCCGGGCCAATCCCGCCAACACCAACAACCGCACCGCCATCCTCACGATCACCCCGAATCCGGCCTATGGCGTCGGAGCCGGCGACCGCGCCGGCGTCACGATCTACGCGAATTCCGGCACGCTCTACGTCTCCAATCTCCGCGCGTTGCCCGGCGCCGCCAGCTCGACCGCGTATGGCACGGCCACGATCCAGCTCGCGCCCGACGGCCGGTCGGCGTTCGTCAACGTCTCGTTCTCCAACCTCAGCTCGCCCCAGGTCGTCGCGCACCTCGCGATCGACGGAAACTACGTGTTCAACCTGCCGCAGGGCCAGGTGAACAACGCGTTCTGGAGCTTCGCCCCGGTCGGCACGTATTCGACCGACGATCTGATCGCCGCGCTGAAGGCCGGCCGCGTGACGGTCGGCATCGACACCGCGACCTATCCCGGCGGCGAACTCGGCGGCGGCTTCGTGAAGAGCAGCGGCAGCGCGGCCTTCAATCCCCCGTCCGCTCCGCCCGCGCTCGACCTCAGCCGCGTCACGCCGGTGGATGCCGCGCGCTTCCTCACGCAGGCGACGTTCGGCCCGACCCAGTCCGACATCAACGCCCTCGTCACCAAGGGCTACTCCGCCTGGATCAACGAGCAGATGGCCGCGCCGGTTTCGTCGCATCGCCGCGAGACGATCGATGACTTCAACCGCAACCAGACCAACGGCGGCACCGGTAACCGTGATCCGGTGACGCAGGCCTATCAGCGCCCGGGTGGTCCGCACCGCCAGGCCGCGTGGTGGAAGCATGCGGTGACCGGCCCGGATCAATTGCGCCAACGCATGGCCTTCGCCCTCAGCCAGATTCTGGTCATCTCCGACAACAACGGCACGATCGGCCAGTGGCAGGAAGGTGCGGCCCACTACTACGACATTTTCGTCAACGGTGCCTTCGGCAACTTCCGCGACATCCTCGAGCAGGTCACGCTCAGCCCGATGATGGGCATCTACCTGAGCTCGCTGCGCAACCCGAAGGCGGCGGGCGGCACGACCCCGGATGAGAACTATGCGCGCGAGGTGATGCAGCTCTTCACCGTCGGGCTGAACGAGCTCAACCCCGACGGCACGCTGCGCCTCGATCCCAACGGCCAGCCGATTCCGACCTACTCGCAGGACACCATCGTGCAGACCGCGAAGGTCTTCACGGGCTGGTCGTTCGCCAACGCGACGCTCAACGCCACGACCAACACCGGCCTGTTCCGCGGCGGCGCCGCCGATTACATCGAGCCGATGATGCTGTGGCCGGCCTTCCACGACGACACGCAGAAAACCATCATCGGCGGCCGCGTGCTGCCCGCCGGCCAGGGCGGACCGAAGGACCTGAAGGACACGCTCGACGCGCTCTTCGAGCATCCCAGCACGGCGCCGTTCATCTCGCGCCAGTTGATCCAGCGCCTCGTGACGAGCAACCCGAGCCCGGGCTACATCTACCGGGTCTCGCAGGCGTTCGCGAACAACGGCGCCGGCGTGCGCGGCGACCTCGGCGCCGTGGTCCGCGCCATCCTCCTCGACTACGAGGCCCGCTCGCCCGCGGTCGCGGCGACGGCCACCTTTGGCAAGCTGAAGGAGCCGCTGCTCCGCGCCACGGCGCTGTTCCGGGCCTTCGACGCCCGCTCGAACAACGGCCGCTTCAACATTTCCAACCCCGAGGGCAACCTCGCCCAGGCCGCGCTGCGGGCGCCGACGGTCTTCAACTTCTTCGAGCCGAACTACGTCCTCCCGGGCGAGGTCGCGGCGGCGGGACTCTACGCGCCGGAGTATCAGATTCTCACGGACACGACCGCGCTCACGCAGCCGAACTTCTACTACACCTACGTCGCGACCAACCGCTCGACCAACGCCGCGGACCAGACGCCGCTCCCGGTGTTCGATCCCTGGCTGCCCGGCGCCAACAACCACGCCCAGCTCGTCGACGGCATCAGCCTCCTCCTCGCCGCCGGCGGTCTGCCGGCGGAGCGCGCGGCCCGGATCGTCAGCGCACTCGGCTCCGTTCCGAACGGCACCGCGCCGATCGAGAAGGTGCGGCTGGCCGCCTACCTGATCCTCACGTCGCCCGCCGGCGCCATCCAGAAGTAACCCACCGCCGCCCGCCATGAATCCGAAAAATCCGACCTTCGATCCTTCCCGGCGCAAGTTCCTCGGCGCCTGCTGCGCCTCGGTCAGCGCCACCGGCATGTTGTCGACGCTCGCGCAACTGCGCCTGATGGGGGCCGTCGCCAGCTCGGACAACGGGCCGCAGACCCCGCCGCGGGCGGGGGCGCTCCCCTCCGACTACAAGGCGCTCGTGTGCCTCTTCCTCGCCGGCGGCAACGATGCGAACAACATGATCGTGCCGTTCGACACCGCCGGCTACAACGCCTACGCCAGCGCCGCCGGCCGCGGGGCGATCGCCCTGCCGCGCAACCAGCTCCTCGGCCTCACGCCCAAGACCAGCGACGGCCGCGAGTGGGCGCTTCACTCGAGTCTCAACGCCGACGTCGCGAATACCAACAACACCGGTCTCAAGTCGCTCTTCGACGCCGGCAAGATGGCCCTGATCGGCAACGTCGGCACGCTCGTCGTGCCCACGACCAAGGCGCAATACACCGCGCGCTCCGTGCCGCTGCCGCCGCAGCTCTTCTCGCACAACGACCAGCAGGTCGAGTGGCAGAGCAGCGTGCCCGACAAGCCGTTCGCCACCGGCTGGGGCGGCCGCCTCGCCGACCTCACGACCGCGTTCAACACGAGCAACAACATCTCGATGTCGATCAGCCTGAACGGCCAGAACTCGTTCCAGGTCGGCAAGAATGTCGTGCAGTTCGCCGTCAACCCCGGCACCGCCGTCACGCTCAACAGCTCGGCTGGCGGCACGCCCACCGGCACCAACGTCACCAGCATCCGCATGCGCGCGCAGAACGAGCTGCTCGCCGCCCGCAACGGCAACCTCTTCGAGACCGCCTTCGCCGGGCTCACGACGAACGCGATCTCCGACAGCGCGATGCTCGCGACCATCCTCTCCGGCAACCCGCCCTTCCAGACCGCCTTCTCGACCTCCGCGCTCGGCAACCAGCTCCGCACGATTGCGCGGCTCATCGCCGCCGCCCCGCAGCTCGGCCTGAAGCGCCAGATCTTCTTCGCCCGCATCGGCGGCTGGGATCTGCACGACGCGCAGCTCGGCGCGCACGCGAGCCTCTTCGCCGATGTCAGCCGCAACGTCGCCGCTCTCTACCGCACCACGGTCGAGCTCGGTTGCGCCGATCAGGTCACGACGTTCACCGCCTCCGACTTCGGCCGCACCTACAACACCAACGGCGACGGCTCCGATCACGGCTGGGGCTCCAATCACTTCGTGGTGGGCGGCGCCGTCAACGGCGGCGACATCTACGGCAAGATGGCGGACCTGACGATCCGGGGCCCGGACGACGCCGGCACGCGCGGCTCGTGGATTCCCACGACGAGCGTCGACGAATACTCCGGCACGCTGGCGAGCTGGTTCGGCGTCAGCGCGACCAACCTCCCGGTCGTGCTGCCGAACATCGGCCGCTTCGCGAAGCCGAACCTCGGCTTCATCTGAGGCGCGGGTTCGCCGCATGATCGTGCGCCGCTGGCGGCCGATGCTGGTGTTGGCCGCGGTCGCCCTCGGCACCGCGGTGCTCTTCTGGCTCTGGCCGCGGCGCACGCCGCCCATGGCGGAGCCGCCGCCATCGCGTTCGCCGGCCGCCTCCGCTCCGGCTCCCTCGTCCGTGGCCACGACGCCCGCGGCCGCCCCGCGCGCGCCGTTCATTCCGCCGGCCCCGCCCGCCGCGCCGGTGCCGCCGCACACGCCACCCACCGACGCCGAGCTCACCGGCGAGAGCCGGCTCGCCGACGATCTGAACGCGCCCGGCGGCACGATTCAACGCGACCTCGCGATCCTCGAGGAGGTCTTTGTCGCCTGGCTCACGAATTTCCCGCGCACCGGCAATCCCGTCGGCGAAAACGCCGAGATCACCGCGGCCCTCGCCGGCGACAATCCCGTCAAGTTCGCCTTCGTCCCGCGGCGCCATCGCGCGATCAATGCCAGCGGCGAGCTCTGCGATCGCTGGGGCACGCCCTTCCGTTTCCACCAGCTCAGCGGGCGGCAGATGGAGATTCGCAGCGCCGGGCCCGACCGCCGCTTCGGCACGACGGACGACGCCGTGCTCAGTCCGTCACCGTGACGCGGATTCGTTTCGCGGCGGGGGCAGGTTGCTGCAACCGCGCGACGCGAGCGTGCGTCTCGACAACCGCCCGCCCGTTAACATCGTTCTTCCCGTCATGCGTTTACTTCTCAAACCCTCCGGGCGCGCCGCCCAGCGCCACGCCCGACGCGTCGCCGCCTTCACGCTCCTCGAAATCCTCGTCGTGCTGGCCATCATCGGCCTCCTCGCCGGCCTCGCGATTACGAATGTGGACAAGATCTTCGGCGGCGCGCAGGTCACCACCGTCCGCCTCCAGGTGCGCGATTCGATGCGCACGAATCTCACCTCCTACCGCATCCACATGGGCGACTACCCCTCGACGTCCGAGGGCCTGCAGGCGCTGATCACCGCGCCGGGCACCAAGGCGGAGAAATGGCACGGGCCCTACCTCGAGCCGGCCAAGATTCCCGAGGATCCGTGGGGCGAGCCGCTGCAATACGCCTACCCCGGCACCCGCAACAAGAGCGGCTACGATCTCTGGTCCAAGGGCCCCGACAAGCAGAGCGGCACCGCGGACGACATCGGCAACTGGGATTCCGGTCCTTCGACCGAGAAGTAGTTCCGGAAAATGACGGGTGCCGCGGACGCGTCCGTGGTGTCTGCTGTCCTTCGCATCGTGCATTCGTCAACCGGTCCCTCCTTCCGTCGGCATGCGCGCACCCGCGCCCGCGGTTTTACGCTGCTCGAAATCCTCCTCTCGATCGCGATCATCGCGCTCCTGGGCGGCGTGCTGATCGGCGGCTCCGCGCGTCTGCTGAACGAGCAGCCCGTGACGCCCGACGAGCTGTTCTGGACCGCGGTGCGCGAGGCGCGCAAGGCGGCGTTGAAGTCGGAGCACGACATCCGCCTGAAATTCGACAAGGAGAAGAAACAGTTCCTCCTGATCGACGGCATCGCGCCACCCGTCCTCGCGGCCGACGGCATCACGAAGGAGGAGGCGCCGCTCAAGGTCTTCGCCGTGCCGCCCGCCGCCGCGGGCGATCTCACGATCGAGTTTCTCGGCGCGTCCGCGAAAGGCGGCAACGCGATCCTCGTCGGCGGCGTGCTGCTCGAGGCGACGACGATTCCGTTCGTGACGTTTTATTCGGACGGCACGTGCCAGCCGTTCCGCGTGCAGGTCGCGCGCGGCGGTTCCGCGCACACGCTGTCCATCGATCCGTGGACGTGCGCGCCCGTGCTCGCGCCTCCCGATCCCTACGCGCTGCCGCGCTCCTGACATGACGCGATCCGGTCCAGCGCCCGCTCCATCCCGCGCCCGCGGCTTCACGCTCCTCGAGGTGCTCGTCGCGCTCTGCATCTTCGCGCTCGCGGCCGTCGTGCTCGGCTCCGCCTATCTCAACGTGCTCAACAGCTACGAGGTCGTCGCGCGCGGCACGGTCGTGAACGAGGACTTCGCCTTCGCGCGGCAGCAGGTGTTGAACGAACCGGATCGCAAGAAACTCGAGCAGGGCGGCGAGTTCGAGACGGCCGGCGGGCGGCAGGCGCGGTGGAGCGTCGAGATCGAGTCGAGCACCGTGGCCGATGTCTACAAGGTCGCCTTCACCTGTGAAATCGCGGACCCGGCGCGGCCGGAGTCGGACAAGCAGACGCAGACGTTCATGCTGCTGCGGCCGACCTGGGTCATCGACCCCGCCGAGCGCAGCAAGTTGAAGGAGGAATCCAAGGCGCGGATCCTCGAACTGCAGGGCAAACAGAAGAAGGCGGGATGAAGTCCGAAGTCCGAAGTCCGAAGCTTGCATTCAAGCGCGCCTTCCGCCGTCACGGCGGCGAGGGGCGTGATTGTCGGCACTCGGCAATCGGCATTCGGCACTCGGCATTCACCCTCCTCGAAATCCTCCTCGCGCTCGCGCTGGTTGCGCTGCTGCTGGTGTCGATGAACACGTTCATCTTCTCGATGGGCGAGCTCTGGGGCCAGCGCACCGACGTGCGCCTCTTCGAGCAGCACGTGCGCGCGGTGACGCGCTTCCTCGAACGCGAGCTGCGCGCGGCCGCGCTGCCGCCGGCGGCGCGCGCCAATTCCACGCCGATCGCGCTGCAGGAGATCCGCCCGCAGAACGGCAGCATGGAGAAGATGCTCACGTTCGAGCTGCCGGCCGGCAGCCGTCTGTTCTCGTGGCCGGAGCGGCCGCTGCCCGAGGTGGTCTGCTCCTTCCAGGCGCGGCCGAGCGAGGGCCTCGTCCTCCTCTGGCACTCGCGGCTCGAGAAGAATTTCGATTCCGATCCGCCGCGCGAAACCGTCGTGACGCCGCTCGTGACCGCGCTCACCTACGACTACTACGACGCCGACACGAATCGCTGGAGCACCGAGACCACGCTGAAGATGGATCCGCAGGGGCAGCCGATGACGCCCCGGCGCCTGCGCTTGAAATTCAACTACGCGAAGATGGCGCGCGAGAGCGTCGTCACGCTGCCGGCGCCCGGCGAGGGGCTGCCGGCCTTCTGAACGATGCGCCCGACCCGCCCTCCCGCCCCGCGCCGCGCGTCCGTCCTCGTGATCGTGATGATTACGCTGTTCTTCGCCGTGTTCGCGCTCGTCGCGTTCATGGAGAAGGCGAGCGTCGATCTGCTCGTCGACCAGCGCGAGGCGCTGACGCGCCGACTCCGGATGGAGGCGTATTCCGCGCTCGAGGTGACGCTGGGCGTGCTGGAGGATTTTCGCGAGGTCGGCAGCGGCCTCCGCAGCCCCGCGGAGGGCTGGGGCAACCCCCTCGAGTTCGCGGGCTATGTGCCGACGGACGGTCGGACGGTGGAGATCGCGTTCGAGGACGAGAGCGGCAAGTTGTCGCTCCCGCGCACGGATGCGCAGGTTTTGACCAATCTCTTTGTCAACTGGGGCCTGCTCAAGCCGGACGCCGAGGCGCTGGCCGATGCGTTGCAGGGCTGGATGAAACGCGGCCACGTCTACACCACGGGCGTGCAGCCCAGCTACGACATGTCGCCGATTCCCTATGAGTCGCCGGGTCGCCCGCTGAAATCCTACCAGGAGCTGGCGGCGATCGAAAAGGTGCGCGAGACGTTCTACGACGACGAGGGCCGGCCCAATGATCTGTGGAAGCGCTTCGCCGACAGTGTGTCGCTCCTCGATTTTCCCCGGCCCAACATCAACGGCGCCCGGCCCGACACGCTCGCCGCGCTCGGCCAGTTCGATCCGCAGCAGCAGGAAACCCTCACCGATTTCCGTCGCGGCACGGGCAACTTCCAGAACAACGGCCCGGGCTTTTTCCAGAGCCCGGCCGAGGCCCAGCGGATCGCGGGGCAGGCGGGCAACACCGCCGGCTTTGCCTCCACCATCAGCGCGCTGCGCATCACGGTCACCGTGCGCGATGGCCGCACGGAATACCGGCTCTCCACCGTCATCGCGCCGCCCGGCGGCGCCACGACGGTGCAGGCCACGGCAACCTCGACCCGCACCCAGACGTCTGCGGGTGCGGCGCAGACCGCCACGCAGCAGCAGCAGCGTCCCAACCCCGTGCAGGCCAATCCCCGGCCGGGCCCGGCGACCGGTGCGGCGGGCAGCGCGCAAAATGCCGCGGCGGCCCGGAACCTGAAGTATCCTTTTACACTCTTGGAAATTCGCGAAAATGATGAGATTCCTCCGCCTCCGCCGCCACCGCCGGCCAATCCGCTGAAATAATTCATGTGCGCCTCGCCCCTTAGTTTTCTTCGCGCCGGCCCGCCGCCGCCCAAGGTCGCGCTTCTCCCGGATGCGTTGTTCTTCTCGCGGGCGGTGCCGATCGCCGCGGGGGCGACTCCGGCCGAGGCGGCGGCGCAGATCGAGCTGGCACTCGAGGGAGTGTCGCCGTTCCCGCTGGCGCAGCTTTACTACGGCTGGTTCTGGACGCCGGGCGCGGAGCAGGCGCTGGTGTATGCGGCCTACCGCCGCCGTTTCACGACGGAGCAGGTGGCGTTGTGGGAAGGTTCCGAGCTGGTGCTCCCCGCCTTCGCCGCACTGGCGGGAGCCAGCGTTGCCCCGGCCACCACGGTGGTGCTCCACGCGCCCGACGGTCTCACGGCCGTGCATTGGGATCAACCGGCGGCCCCGTCGAAAATCGTCGTGCGCTCACTCGAGCCCGAGGCCACGGAGGAGCAGCGCGCGGCGGTGCGCGAGGCGTTGCTGCGGGAGTTCGATGGCAGCCGCAAGGTGATCGAGCTGACCGAGCCCGTCGCCCCCGAGCCGTCGCGGAGCGATCGCGAGGTGAGTTTCCGCTCCGGTGATTTCGTGGCGCGCCTGCCCGCGGCCGCGACCGCCGCGCTCGATGTGCGCGACAAGGCCGACCTCGCCGCGCTGCGCAGCGCCCGCCGGCGCGACGTGCTCCTCTGGCGCGTCACCGTCGGCGCCGCCGCCGCGCTGCTGCTCTTCGGCCTCGCCGAGCTCTCCCTCGCGGGCGCCGGCGCCTGGCACAAGACGCGCCAGCGCCAGCACGATGCGCAGAAGGATCCCGTCGCGAAGATCGCGAACATGCAGGAGCTGACCAACCGCATCGACGACCTGAAGACGAAACGCCTCCTGCCGCTCGAGATGGTGACGCAGCTCGTCGGCGAGAATCTCGAGCGCAAGCCCGAGGAGATCCAGTTCACCTCCGTCCAGGCGGACACCACCCGCGGCCTCAACTCCGTCTTCGTGCAGGGCAAGACCACCAATCCGGCCCAGGTTAACGTCTACGAAAAGACCCTGAAGGCCCTGCCCACCGTCGAGAGCGTCGACGCGCCCATCTCTCAGATCGGCGGCGGCGGCGCGCGGTTTACGCTGACCGTGACCTTCAAGCCCAACGCGCTCAAAGCCACCACGGCCGGCGGGCCTTCCTCGCCATGATTCGCAATCTTCGCGCCTATTTCCTCAGCCGCGCCCTGCGCGAGAAGCTCCTGCTGGTCGTCTTCGTCGGCATTGGCGTCGCGTGGTGGGGCTCCGCCTTCACCACCCGCCTCGGCAATTTCTGGCGCGAGAAGCGCACGCTCTCGGCCCGCCTCGCCGAGCAGTCCCAGTGGATCAAGAACAAGACGATGATCGAGGACGCGGCCCGCAAGACCGCCGCCAGCCTCGATCCCGCGCAGACGCTGAACAGCAACCAGCTTGTCACGACCATCGCCCAGCTCGCCAAGGAAGCCGGCCTCGACGCCCGCTCCACCGGGATCGTGCCGACGACCCGCAGCGGCCAGTTCGCCATCCACTCGGCCGAATACACGATTCGCAATGCCGACTGGGATACGTTGCGCAAGTTCTACGAGGCGCTCCAGCTCCGCTCGCCCTACATCGGCGTGGAGAAGTTCACGCTGCAGTCCGCGCAGAACAACGACGCGCAGCTCACCCTGGTGCTGCGGGTCGTGTCCTTCGAGATTGTCCAGGGGTGAGCCGGAGCCGAGCCCGCACGGCGCGCGGCATTTTCGTAACTTGCCGGGGCGGCGTGCGACGATCTGCGATCGATCACTCCGGCCCCCCTTCTAAATGAACTGTTACCATTCTCGCGTTGCGCGGTCGCCTGCGCCAAATCCATTGAGCGCGCCGTGCGTGTGCTTCCTCCGATGAAATCCGTCCCGCTCCTCTCCGCCCGCGCCTTCGCGTTGTCCGGCCTGCTGCTCTGGCTCGCGCCACGCGCCGCCCGCGCCGAAAGCTCGATCCGCTACAAATACCAGGACTACCAGGAGATGGGCGGACGCGTCGGCGTGCAGGTCAACAGCGCGGGCATCGAGCACGATTTCGGCACGGCGACCCGGCTGAAGATCGAGGGCGTCCTCGATGCGATCGCGGGCGCGACCCCCAACGGCCAGCCCGCGCCCGCCGGCAGCGACCAAGTGCCGCTCTCGAAGCTCACCGACCGGCGCAAGGCGTGGAACGCCTCGCTCGCCCACCAGTTCACCGGCGTCAACCTGGCCGTCGGTCTCGCGAACAGCCGCGAGAGCGACTACGTCTCCACCGGCTGGTCGCTGAACTCGCTCTTCGATTTCAACCAGAAGAACACCACGCTGCTCGCGGGCGTCGCCGGGACCGACGACGACATCAAGGTCTTCTACCAGACCGACCGGGCAAAAAAGCGCACCAATGACCTCATCGTCGGCGTCACCCAGCTCCTCGACCCGCGCACGTCGGTGACGCTCAACCTCACCTGGGGCCGGCAGCGCGGCTATCTCTCCGATCCCTACAAGCTGGTGCAGAAGAACACCGAGATCATCCCGGGCGTGTCGCTGCCGCTCACGTTTGCGGAGAACCGCCCGGCCGAGCGCGACAAGTGGATCGCGTTCGCGGGCTTCAACCGCGCGTTTCCGGAGTCGGGCGGCGCCGCCGATCTCAGCTACCGGCTGTATCACGATACCTACGACACGACCTCGCACACGCTCGAAGCGGCGTGGTTTCAAAATCTCGGCGAGCGCCTCATCCTCCGGCCCGGCGTGCGTTTCTACGATCAGAGCGCGGCGGAGTTCTATCGCTACCGTTTCGACGGCACGTCGATCGTGCCCGTGGCCGGCCCGCCGCGGCCGCAGGGCCCGTTCTACTCCTCCGACTACCGGCTCTCGGCGCTCCAGTCCTTCACCTACGGCGTGAAGCTGATCTGGAACGTGACCGACGCGCTGCAGCTCGACGCGGCCTTCGAGCGCTACGACATGCGCGGGACCGATCACGTGACGCCGCAGAGCGCCTACTGCCGCGCCAACATCATCACCGTCGGCGCGCGGTTCGCGTGGTAGGCCGGAAGAATCCGCCCCCGTCCCCATGGCCGTCGTCTCGCAATCGCATCGCGCCCCGCCGCCCGCGCCCTCCGGGGTCGCAGCCGGTGTGCCGTTGCGCCGGCTGGCGTTCGCCGCGCTCGGCACGAATTGCGAAGTTCAATACGCCGCGCCCGGCGGCGACGCGCAGGCCGCGGCCTTCGAGCGCGCCGCGGTCGCGTGGGTGACGGCGTTCGAGGCGAAGTATTCGCGCTTCCGGCCCGACAGCCTGCTCAGCCGGATCAACGCGGCCGCCGGGCGCGAGTGGGTCGCGGTCGACGCGGAGATGGAGGGCCTGCTGCAACTCTGCGATCGGCTGCACTTCATGACGCAGGGCGTGCTCGATCCGACGACGCTGCCGTTGATCCGGCTGTGGAATTACAAGGTCGAGAAACCGAGCCTCCCTTCGCCGGAAGCGATCGCCGCCGCGCGCGCGCTCGTGGGCTGGAAGAAAGTCCAGCGGGCGCCCGGAAAAGTGTTTCTGCCTGAGTCCGGGATGGCCCTCGATTTCGGCGGCTTCGGCAAGGAATACGCCGTCGACCTCGTGGCACAGCTCGCGACCGATCACGGCCTGCCGTGCGCGCTGGTGGATTTCGGCCACGACCTGCGCGCGGTGGGCGCGCCGCCGGACCGGCCGGCGTGGCACATCGGCCTGGAGGATCCGCAGCAGCCCGGCACGTCGTCGGGCAGCGTCGCGATTGTCGGCAAAGGCGTGGCCTCGTCGGGCGATTACATCCGCCGCTTCGTGATCGAGGGGAAGCGCTACGGCCACATCATCGATCCGCGCACCGGCTGGCCCGTGGCTCACGGGTGCACGCAGGCGACGGTCATCGCCGCGAGCTGCCTGCAGGCGGGCGTGCTGTCGACGACGGCCTTCGTCCTCGGCGTGCCTAAGGGACTCGGGTTCATCCAGGCGTGCCCGGGCGCGGAGGGCCTTCTGCTCACCGAGCGCACGCG
>CAZENI010000004.1:0-50553 GCA_964513055.1 uncultured Opitutus sp. | reverse complement strand
GTGCCGCCGGCCGTGCCGCTCAGGCCGCGCACGGGCACGACCGGGTGCAGGCGGAGCGTGGGATCGCCCAGCAGCGCGATGTGCACGTGGTTCTGCGCGCTGTTGTGCTGCGTCTGATAAAGGCCGGTGTTGTTCTGCGTCAGGCGGGCCACGTAGCCCGCTGTCTCGCCAAGGCCCATCGGATGGAAGAACCAGTGCGGCCGTCCGGACCAGACGGATACGAGACCGTGGTTGGTCATGAGCGGCGCCTTGAGCACGGTGTCCGGGTGATCCCAGTCGCCATGCCAGCTGCCGAACATGAGCGTGAACACGCCGTGCACGTCGCGGCTGATGAATTCATGCATCGGCGCGCCGAACCCCGAGCCCGCGCTGCCCATGCCCATGAGCGCAACGTAGCTGGAATAGGCAAAGGCGCCGGACAGGAGATAATCGTTCGCCGCCATCTCGTTGATCCAGACGCCCGCGCGGCCGTCGACCTCGAGGGTGAGATTGCGGACGTTGTCCGCTCCCACCAGCGGCGCAAAACTGCGGAACGCGCTCGCGGCGGGCGCGCCACCGCCGAGCTTGCCGAGAAAGTCGTTGATCAGCGCCCGGCGCGGCGGGTTCACGAGCCGGTGCCGGAAGTTGTGATCCTTTTCCAGATACTTCCGGAGCAACTCGGTCTCGGAGAGAATCACCGCCGGGATGCCCCAGTAATCCTCACCCGGCTGGGTCGCGAGATCGACGCGGCCCACCTCGAGCTCCACGCCGGAGGGCAGCTGCGACGGATCGAACTTGCCGTCGCCGGGGACGTTCGTCGACCGGGCGTTGTCGAGCGCGTAGCGGTGCGCGGACTGCACGAAGTTGACGGTCGAGTCCGTCCAGACGCCGTCCATGTCGCCGTAGTAGGCGTCCGCGGGCCAGGCGCCCAGATGATCGTCGTGCCCGTCGGGGTTGAGCTTGCCGGAATACGGCACCGGCACGTGGCCGAACAGAAAGACCGATTTCACGTTCGCGCGATCCGTGTTGTAAAGCCCCTGGATGATCGCGCGGACGGCCGGTGGGGAGGCGGTGCGCGCGACATCGCGGCGCAGGACCGTCCAGCCGTCGCCGGCGAGATCCTGCTCGAGCCGCCGCAGCTCCGCCGCCAGCGGGCCGGCCATGGTCTGATCGACGATTAGGATCACCTTGCCGCGCTGGTCGACGAGCGCCGCCGTAATGCCCGTCTGGATATAGCCGTAGCCGGTGTAGCCGGCCGCGGCCTTCACGAGCCGGTATTCGTAGGCCGCCCCCGCGGTGACGCCGGTGTCGGCATACGAGGTCGCGCTGCCGGGCAGCGTGGTGCCCGCGCCCCAAGCGGCGGCGCCCGGCACCTTGCGATGCACGGTGTAGCTCGCCGGCACGCCGTTCGTGTCCTGCGGCCATTGGAGGGTGATGCGCGCCGGCGAGGCCTGCACCACGGCGCTCACCTGCACCGCGTAGTCCCACGAGTTTTCCACGGCGCCGAACGCGGTCGCTCCCGCGCCGGCGACCAAGATCAGACCCGCGCTCACGACTGACCGGATTGAATGCAACATATGCCCGCTCCGCGCGCTGACCGAAGACGACGGTCTCCGCCCAGCGCCCGTCCTGACCAAAATTTCCGGTCCAGCGGTCATCACCGGTAGTCCATCCCGGACCGCTCGCAACCCGTCCGCCGCACATATCCCGGAAGCCCTTGCAGCGGAGCGGAGGTTATTTTCGCCGCCTTCGTTAGTGCCGCGCCGCCGACGTCTTGTGCGATTCGGAAGCGGCGCGTAAGGGATCCTCCGAGCGTCGCATCCGGAAAAATGCGACGGCGCCGCCACGCGCCTCCGCACCCGCACGCCCGGCCCGCGCCGCCCGCCGGTGAGACTTGCAACTTTCCACCCGGTGCGCGGGTCTTGCGGCCATGCGTCTCCTGAAGACTCTCCTGCTCGCGCTCTTCGCGGTGGTGGCGGTGACCGCCGGCCTGGTCACCGCCGCGGTGGTGGCCGTGAGCGCTCTCGCGGTGCTGGTGGTGCGCCGGTTGTTCGGCCGTTCACCGGCGCCGCGGCCCGCGCCGCCCGCGGCCCGTCGACCGGCGGCAACCGGCCAGGCCGGAGAGGTGATCGACGTCACCGCGACCGAGGTGCGGTAAGCCGGCTTTTCCCGGCCGCGCTCACGGCCGGAAATCGCCCTCGCGGTTCCAGTTGGCGAAGAGCGCGCCGTCCGCGTCGCCGATCTCGCGGCCGCGCAGCAGTCCCGCGGTGACACCCGCCACAATCAGCCGCTGGAGGGAGAAGTCGGCGTGCGCCAGCGCCTCCCACGCGGGCCACATCAGCTGGCGAGGATAGATCGCCGCCAGGGGCTCGAAGAACTCCCCGCGCCGGCCGACGACGCCCACGCCGGGCGCGCAGTCCGCCGCCAGCCCCGCGAACCACGCCGGCGTCATCGCGGGCAGATCGATCGCGAGCACGGCCACATGCGAGCGCGCAGTCCGCTCGAGGGCGGCGGTGATACCCGTCAGCGGGCCGTGCTCCGGCACGGCATCGTGCAGGACCGCCGCGAATCCCGGCGCGCGCGCCGCCCACGGCTGGTCTGGCCGCGCCGATAAATAGACCTCGGCCGCACCCGCGGCGGCGAGCACGTCGCGCTGGCGCCGCCAGAGCGGCTCGCCGTCGACTTCGAGCAACGCCTTGTCGCGGCCCATGCGGGTCGAGCGGCCGGCGGCGAGGAGCACTGCGCTGAAGGTGGGGGGCACGGGCGACGCGGGAACCTACTTCCCGTTGGACAACTTACAATCCGAACCCCAGCCTGCCGCCCCACCATGGCTGAGACCAACCGCCCCCTCGCCAACCGCATCCTGATTGGCCTGGTCTTCGGCATCATCGCGGGCCTCGCCACGCTCGCCCTGGGCAAGGTGTCGCCCGACCTGGTTCCGTTCATGCGGAAGGTGTCGACGAACGTCCTCGATCCGATCGGGCAGATCTTCCTGCGGATGCTCTTCTTTGTCGTGCTCCCGCTCGTGTTCGCCTCGCTCGCCGGCGGCGTGCTGCAGCTCGGCCGCCTCGACCGCCTCGGACCGCTCGCCGGACGGACGTTTTTCCTCTTCTTCCTCAACATGGCGATCGGCGTCGCCCTCGGCCTGGCGATGATGAACGTCGTGCAGCCGGGCCAGCACCTCGATCCGGCGGCGAAGACGCGCCTCCTGGAGGAGTTCGGCGGCGCGGCCCAGAAGCACATCGCGACCGGCGCGGCGTCGCCCGCGATGAGCTTCATGACCATCGTCGAGATGTTCATGCCGAAAAACCTCTTCGGCGCTGTCGTCGGGCATAACAACAACGTCATCGGCGACGTCCTCCCCCTCATCCTCTTCGCCATCCTAGTCGGCGCCGTGGCCACGCAACTCGGCGAGGAGCGCCGTCGCAAACTCCAGGATACGCTCGATCTCGTGAATGATCTCATGACGGGCATCGTGAACTTCGCGCTCAAGCTCGCGCCCTATGCCGTGCCGGCGATGATCTACAGCGTGATCGTGAAGATCGGCGTGGAGATCCTCGTCGCGCTCGGCGTCTTCGTGCTCGGCTGCGTCGCCGTGCTGCTCCTGCACCTCTTCGGCACGATGTCGCTCTGGATCAAGTTCTGGGCGAAACGCAGCCCCGTGCAGGTGTTCAAGGACATGCGGCCCGTCCTGATCACGGCGTTCTCCACCAGCTCGAGCAACGCCACGCTGCCCGCCGCGCTCGCCTGCGCCAAGGACACGCTCAAGCTCCAGCCGAGCGTCGCCGGCTTCGTGCTCCCGCTCGGCACCACGATGAACATGAGCGGCACCGCGCTCTACGAAGGCTGCGTCGTCCTCTTCGTCGCGCAGGTCTTCGGCGTCGACCTCTCCGCCGGCCAGCAGATCACGCTCCTGCTGCTCTCCGTCCTGAGCGCGGTGGCCGTCGCCGGCATTCCCGGCGGTTCGCTGCCGCTCATCGCCGGTCTCCTCGCGACGTTCGGCATCCCGCCCGAGGGCATCGGCATCGTCCTCGGCGCCGATCGCATCCTCGACATGACACGCACGATGACGAACGTCGGTTCCGATGTCGTCACCACGCTGGTCGTCGACACCCAGGTCCGCGAAGCCGAGGCGAGGATCGCGACGACCGCGGGCGCCTGAGCAGCGCGGCGGACCGAGCAGCCCCCGCGCGCACCAGGACTGGCAAACCCGCCTACGCAACAACCCCGTGCGGCGCGGAAATACTACGCAGGGCGCGGGCGGTTATCCCCTTTGGACAATTCACACGTTTTTATCGGATAAAGGGCCCGTCATGGCGAACTCCGCGCACTCCTTTTCCGCTCCGGCTCCCCACGCCGGCCCTTCGCGCCGGACCCGCATCGTGCTGGGGCTCCTCGCGCTCGTCTGCTCCACCCTTTCCGCGCACGCCAACCGCACGTCGCTGCGCCATTACGCCGTCCTCGCGTTGAAGGACGGCCGCCAGCTCAGCGCAGTCCGCGTCGTCAGCTACACCGCCAACGGCATCCTCGTGCAGCACTCCGGTGGCGCCACCACGCTGCGCACGAAGCTGCTCCCGGACGACGTCATCTTCGATCTCCGCCTCTCGCGCCTCGAGACGGTTGAGACCACTGCGGCCGAGGCCGCGTTTCTGGCCCTCGCGGACAAGCCTGCCGTCGAGGAAAACGCACCCGCCGTGGCCGCCTCGGCCCCGGTCGAAGCCGCCGGCGAGAGCACCGCCCCGGCTGCCGAGTTGCTGGCGAGCGCCCCCGCCGACGCGCCGGCCGCACTCCCTGAGATCGCGACCCTGGCGGCCGCGACCACTCCGGCCGCGACCGAGGCCGTCACGCCGCCGCCCGCCGGCGAGGGCAACATCCCCGAGTTCTTCGCCGCCCAGACCGCGATCGCGCCGGCGGCCGGCAATCTCCGCACCGCCGCGGCCGGCCGCGTGGTCATCGCCCTCGCATCCGGGAAGTCCCAGATGCTCGAAGGCGTCGAGGTGCGCGTCTATCCCGCGGCGCTGCTCGAGACCTACCTGCGCGAGGCGGATGCCCGCTGCCAGGAAGGCGCGCGGAAATTCCTCGCGCACGCCGCCGCCGCGACCGCCGAGGGGCGCGTCGCCGACGCCGAACGCCTGACCGTGCACGCCCAGCGCGCCGCCGCGGATCGCCTGGCCCACCTGCCGGCCGCCCCGTATTCAACGCGCACGGACGCCTTTGGCCATTTCACCATCAGCCATCCGCTGCCCGAGGTCCGCCTCGTCGCCATCGGCCACGCCACCGTGGCCCAGGAACAGGTGCGTTACGAGTGGATCGGCGTGGCGTCGGGCCGCGAGGTCATCCTGACGGAGGCCAACGCCACCACGGTCGCCACCACGGCGCGCCCGGTCGCGCGCTTTGCCGCGCGATGACCGCGTTCGTCCTCATCCTCGCCGTCTTTCAGGCCGCCGCGCTCTTCTGGACCGCCCTGCAGTTGAGCAATGTCTTCGCGCGCGCGCAGCGCCTCGCGCCGCTCCTGTTCGCCTTCGGCGCGCTTGCACTCGCGCTGACTGCCGGCCGCCTCGGCGCGACGGACGATGTGCACCGAATCCTGTGCGGCCCCGGCGACTGCCTCGTGATTGTGCTAAGCGTGGCGGGCATCCGCCTCGTCCTGGTGAACAAGGAAAACGACCGCCTCGCGCGCGAGGCCCACCTCGAAGCCCTCGCCGCCGCCGAGGCCGCCGCCGCCGCCCGCAAGGCCGAGGCCGAGGCCTACGTGCGCGCCGCCGCCGCTTCGCTCGAGGCGCGCAAGGCCCGCGAGGCCGCCGGCCCCGGCGCCACCCGCGCGCGCCCCCGCCCGACGCCATGAACGCCCTGCCGCGGCACCGCCGCACCCGCGCCATGACGCTCGTCGAGGTCGTCACCGCCCTCGGCCTGATCGCGATGATGTCCACCAGCCTCATCGCCGCCTCCATCCTCGCCCGCCGGCTCACCGAGGTCGCCGTCTACCAGTCGTCCGTCGCCTCGATCATGCAGGGCTACCTCGAGCAGATCAAAAACATGCCCTACGACATGCTGCCGATCTCGCCCGCCGCCGGCACCGACAAGACGGCTTCCAGTTACGTCGGCCTCTATTCGCTCGCCACCCAGAAGGACGACGTGACCGCCGATCCGCTCGTCCTCTCCCCGCTCTCGCCGCTCACGCCGGCCAATATCTCCGCGCCCACCGTGCCGGCCGCGGTCTACGACAACGTCAAGACCTTCGACGTGAACCGCGCCGCCGACCTCAACATCCACATCTGGGTCTGGATCGAGGATCGCACGCCCGGCGGCTACGGGGCGACGCAGCAGGCCAAGGCGATCACGCTCCTTTACATGTGGCAGATTCAGGACGGCAGCACCACCCGCTCCTACACCGGCGTGATCAAGAATCTGCGTTCGCTCGTGCCGACCTACTGAGCCGCGATGCGCTTTTTCCCCCGAGTCCGCGCCCGCCGCCCGTCCGCTCCGCTCCCGCGGGGCGCGCGCGGCTTCTCGCTCACGGAGCTCCTCGTCGCGACCACCATCCTGACCATGATGCTCGTGGCCGTGCTCGGGCTCTTCATCAACATGATGAAGAGTTATAAATACAACACGTTCCGCCTGAGCATCAACAAGGACATCCGCACCTTCACCAACGAGCTCACCGACACCGCGACCTACGCCAACTACTTCATCATCCTCGACGACTTCTCCGCCCGCACCACGGGCACCTCGCCCAACGAAGTGCTGGCGACGATGGCCGACGGCGAGACCGGCGACTGCCTGCTGCTCGTGTTCAAGGACCCCGCCGACGACTCCAAGGTGCAGCGCCTGATCGGTTACTACCACGATCCCGACGAGGAGGGCCTCGGCCCCGTGCGGAAGTTCGACACCACGTTCAGTCCGAGCGTCTCCGGGACCTCGCTGTGGACCCTCATGCCCGCCGTCTCCACGCTGCACACGAATCCGGACATCATCTCCGCCGGCACCGTCGGGCGCGCCACCGGCACCTCCTCCTCCGGCAAGCTGTTCTACAATTTTTTCAACCGGAGCGTGATGGTGAAGGGCCAGATCAACTACATCTCGACCGACGGCCTGACGCGGCGCGTCGTCTCCACGTATAATTTCACTGTCTCGCCCCGCGGCTGACCATGCAACCGACCTCTCCGCGCTCCCGTCCGCGCCCGTGGCCCGCCGACCGCCGCCGCGGCTCCGGCATCGTCATCTCGATCGTGTTCGGCACCGTCCTCGCCACCGTGCTCGCCAGCATGCTGCGCTGGGTGATGACCGAGGCCACGCTCAACCAGCGCTCCCTCCTGCGGCTCCAGGCCCGTAACGCCGCCGAGGCCGTCGCCGAATACGGCATGTGCCAGATTCGCTACAAGATGGAGAACATCAGCACGTTTTCCGCCAACGCCTTCACCGCCAGCGGCGCCAACGCACTCTCCCTTCCGCCCACCACAATCTTCGCCGGCACGAACGTGAACACCTCGCTCACCGCGCTCACCGGCGGCACCATCCGCAACGTCGTCACCCCCGGCTCCGCCTCCCTCTACTACGTCGACGCCAACGATCCCAACAACACGACCGACCCCCTCAAGGGCAAATGGATCTTCCGGCGCGACATCCCGATCTACGCCAAGACCTCCGTTACCGTCTCGGGCGGCCCGCCCATCGCCGCCTACGTCCAGGAAAAGATCAGCGTGCGAGGCGCCCCGCTCTTCGCCCACGCCATCTTCTACAACATGGACCTCGAGCTCCACCCGGGCTCGACCATGAACATCTACGGCCCCGTCCACGCCAACGGCGACATCTACGTCAGCAGCCAGGGCACCGCCGTGAATTTCTACAACACCGTCACCTGCACCGGTAACATCTACCACGCGTGGAAGAGCTTTCAGCCCACCGCGCAGGGCCAGACCAACGGCACCACCGGCGAGACCCTCGGCATGACCGCCAACGTCACCTTCAAGAACCGCCTCGGCAGCCAGGTCTCCATGGATGCCAGCGGCACCTGGAAGGACAGCACCATGGGCGTCTCGACCACGGTCAAAAACAACAACGCCAGCTACACCACCCAGGCCGACTACACCGCCGCGCTCGTCGCCGGCGTCGCCGCCAACATCAACGCGTTCAAGTCGCACGCCTCCTCCACCTGGAACGGCAACCTCCAGACCTCGGCCAACGGCGTGCAGAACTACACCCCCGTCGCCATCGGCCGCTACGTCGAGGATCCCTCCCCCTCGGACGGCACCGACCAGTCCGTCAACACCGGCCGCCTCCTGATCGAGCCGCCGACCGCGTCATCGAGTTCCGAATACAGCGCCGAGGTCGAGGGCCAGAAATACTCGACCCAGGCCGGCGTCTACATCCAGGTCGTGCCCGCCTCCGGCTACAGCACCACCACCTCCACCAGCGGCGGCAACACCACCGTCACCACCACCGATCCCACCGTGCCGGCCGTCATCACCGTCCGCGCCGGCGGCCCGACCGGCATCCTCGCCGCGACCGTGCCCGCCAATCTCGTCCGCTACTACCCCTATAAACAGGCCGCCGTGACCAACAACAGCACCGGCAACACCACCTACACCGTCAGCCGCGGCATCTACGACCAGCGCCGCGGTTCCGGCCAGGACCTGGTTGAGGTCGACATGACGATCCTCAAGACCGCCGTCGCGCAGATGCAGCTCCCCCTCCTCAGCCGCGATATCACCAAGGCCATCAGCTCCCTCGAGACCACCCACTGGACCGGCATCGTCTACGTCGAGGTGACCAGCAATCCCACCACGCGGCTCGACGGCACCACGGTGGCGGCGGCCGGCGGCGATCGCGTCGCCGTGCGTCTCATCAATGGCAATACGCAGATGCCCAGCTACGGCGCCGCCGAGGGCCTCACCTTCGCGACCAACGCCCCCGTCTACATCAAGGGCCACTTCAACGACGACGGCACCTCCCCCAACGCCTCCGTCTCCAAGAGCGGCGAGACGCCCGTCGCCATCGCCGCCGACGCCCTCACCATCCTCTCCGCCGGCTACAACGACGCCACCAGCCGCAGCGCCATCCGGCCCAACGCCAGCGCCGACACCGTCGTCGCCGCCGCCATCCTCACCGGCATCACCCCGACGAACAAGAACGCCAGCGCCCGCATGAGCGGCGGCGCCCACAACCTCGTCCGCTTCCTCGAGAACTGGTCCTCGACCGGCCGCTCGCTCTACATCCGCGGCTCGCTGGTCGCGCTGTTCGAGAGCCGCGTGGCCGAGGAGCCGTGGAAAATCGACTACTACTCCGCCCCCGTCCGCAACTGGGGCTTCTGCGATCTCTTCATGAACGGCCGCTATCCGCCCGGCACCCCGCGCGTCATCTCCTACCGCCGCACCGACTACTCCGACATGACGAAGGCCGAATACGACGCCGCCCTCGCCGCGCTCTGAACGGGAAAACCGGACCGCGAAATCCCGCCGCCCGCTCAGCGCGCGATGTCCACGCGCGCGAGCAGCACCGCTCCCGCGCGCTCCGAGTCCTTGCGCATCAGGAAAGTGAATTCGTAGAGCGCGAAATTGAACTTCCGCTCGAGCGGAAAATAGGCGCCGCCCGCGAACACCGGCGGATAGCCGTAAAAGCCCTGGAGCGGATTCCACTGCGCCCCGCTCGTCTTGACCACGAATGTCTCGCCCGCCGTGGCCCGCGCAAACGCCGCCAGCATCTCGCCCTGCAGGAGCACGCCGCGCGGAAACAGCTCGCTGCCGCCGTGCGGCCTGACGCCAAAGACCGGCCCGCCCGCCGCCGCATATTTCTTCAGGAAGGTCTGCAGGAAAATCCGGTCCTCGTTCCGGCGCGAACGCTCGACGACCACGTCGCTCGGAGCGCGCATCACCGCCATCAACCCGTAGATCGCCACGAACGCGACCAGCACGCGAAACGCCGCGGTCGTGCGCCAGTGCCGCCACCATTCGGCCAGCCACTCGCGCCGGGCGCGAAAATCCCCGGCCGTGGCGCGAAACGAGAGCAGCACCCAGAACGGCCGCTCCCGCGCCGCCTTCTCCCGCGCCGCCCGGAGCTCCCGCGCCACCGCCGCGGCATCCGGCGCCAGCACCTCGGTGGCCGACGCCGCGAGTTCCTCCGGCGATTTCGGCGCGGCGGGCGCGCGCGGCGCCGGCGGAGCCGGCCGCGCCCGCGCCCGCGGGGGCCGCGGCGGCGGCGCCGGCAGTTGCCACGATGTCGCCGGCGCGACCGGCGCGCCGAGCGCGGATTCCACGCGCGGCCGCAACGGTTTCGGCGGCGTCGGTGCTGCCGGCGGCGCTGCATCCGGCTCCCCGTTTTCCGTCTCGTTGCTCAAAGGATCAGCCGGTCAGCGTCACGAAACGCGCTTCCATGGCGGCGAGCACCTCGGCCATCCGCGCCTCTTCGACCGCGCCGTCGGCCATGGCGCGAATCTCCCCCAGCGGCGCGGCCACCTGCGCCGCGCGGGCCGCCTGCTGCGCCGCCTCGTCGCGGGTCGCTCGCTCGATCAGGGCTTCGAGGCCCTCGTGGTGGAGCTGCTCGGCGTGTTCGATCAACGCTCCCAGCCGCGCCGCCGCGACCTCCAGGGTGCTGGTCGCCAGTTCGGACACCTGCTTCACCAGGCTGCCGCCGGCGAGATAGGGCAGCCCCGCGCTTTCCCCGGCCAGGGCCTCGGCCACCACGTCGAGCCCGAGAAACTCCCGCTGGCGGCGCGCGAGCTGGTTCGGAATCGTCGCCTCCCCCTCCAGCGCCCGCGCGGCGGCCACCGCGCCGGCGAAGGCCTCCAGCGTGCCCTGGGCAAACTTGCCGGTCTTCCGATCGTAGCCCGAGGCCATCTGATTGCGCGCGATGCCCAGCGCCATGATGAAGCGCTTCAGGCACGAACGATACAGCCCGACCGCCTCCCTCCACTCGGGCACCACGTCACGCGCCTCGCGGGCCCGGCGGAACTCCGCCGACTGCGCCTCGAGGTAGGCCTCCACCTCGCCCGCGACGATCCGCTCGCATTTCCTCAGGATCAGATCGCAGTTTGAAAGCGCCTGCTCCAGGCCGGCGATCTCGGCGCGCAGCCGCTCCCCGGCCGCCTCGAACTCTCCTTTTGCGTCTTTGCGAAACATCAGGAACGCGGGCCGCGTCCCGACCCGACCCGCCTCCGCCGCCCGCCGGGACTCGAGCTCCGCCTGCACCTGCGCGCGTCGCGCACGGACAAACGCCTCGCGCACGAGCAAATCCTGCAGGTCGGCCGAAAGGCCCTCCACCAACTGCTCAGCCGGAATGGGTTTCATCGCACTACGATGGTTCGGAAAAATCGGCGGCACGCCGGGACTCCAGATACCCAAACGGGGCGGCGCACGGCAAGCGCGCAGGCACGGCGCGAGATACGGTCATTGCTGAGCGAGCCGCGACGTCCGCCCCCGGCGGCTTCGTTTTCGCCGGCCGTCGACGCCACGAAAACATGGGAGATTTCCCCACGCAAAAATCGGGAGCCTTGGGCCGCACTCGGCCCGCATTGCCGTTGATTTCACGCCCACCGGCAAAATCCTAGCGAGAACAGGTCCTGGCGCCCTGACTTCCCGCATGCCGTCCCTCACGCAATTCCTGGTCGTTGACGACAATGCCGACAGCCGTTTCCTGCTGGTAAAGACGCTGCTGCGGAAATTCCCCCAAGCCGTGATCCGTGAGACCCAGGACGCCACCGCGGCGCTCACGGTCGCCGGATCGGACCGGCCCGCCGCCGTTGTCGTCCATCGGGCGGCGGACGTGGACGGCATCACGCTGTTGCGGCGGCTGCGGGACGCGAACCCGACCGTTCCGATCGTGATGGTCTCCGGCATCGACCGCTCGCAGGTGGCCGTTGCGGCCGGCGCGACGACCTTTCTGAACTACGATGCCTGGCTGCGAATCGGCAGCGTGGTGGCCGACCTGCTCGCTCGGGCCCCGATGGACTCCCAGCCGAACGCCGCCGAACCGCCCGCCCCGTCGTCCCCCGTTTGACCCGTGGCGGACTTCATGCGTGGGAGGCTGCCCTCCAAGGCATCGGGATCCTCCCGGCAGCGGCTGCGCCGGGCGGCAGGATATGACTTCCGCGAATCAGTGCGCTTACTGGGCGCTCGACAGCTGTATCCGATAGGGGAAAATCCCCGTCTGTCTCTGTTCTCGGACCGTATCGCTTCATCCGTCCTCCTGATCAATCACGTGGAAATCACTTCCCTTCGAACCACACTTCAATGCCGCGCCTGCCTTCTGGCTCTCGTCCTGTCCCTGCTCGGAATCGCTGCCGCGGCTGACACCACGATCACCGGCAACCTCACGGTCACCGGCGACGCCGACATCAACGGCAACCAGCTCACCCTCGGCACCGAATCGGTTTCCTACGGCGCGGGGCTCATCTACGCGTCGAGCGACACCGATACGCTGACCTTTCACGTCAACCGCAACCCCGGTTCGTGGTTGTGGGCGCGGAAAGCGACCTCCGGATCGCACAACACGATGCGGCTGAGTTCGGGCGGGCAGCTCTCCCTTTACGAGTCGGACGGCACCACGGTCGGAGTGTCGCTGATCCCCGGGGAAAACAAGCTCACCCTGGGAGCCATCAGCCTTTACCTGGACTTGAGCGGCCAACTCCGGACGGATGCCGTGTTCAGCGCGGACACCATCGTGGGCGGAGCGGCCGGCCTGACGATCCAGGCGGGCGGGACGGATCAGGACATCGCGTTCTCGCCGAGCGGCGCCGGCCGGATCACCACGACGGCCCCGATCGCGACCAGTTCGACCACGGAGAGCACGTCGACCACCACGGGCGCCCTCGTCGCCGCCGGTGGCCTGGGCATCGCGGGGAATCAGTTCATCGGTGGATCGATCAACTTCAGCGACGGCGGCGTCCTGAGCGGCACCGGCGGCTTCAGCTTGGCTGCCGGTGGAACCAACAAGAACATCACCCTGACGCCGAGCGGGACGGGCCACACCCGGATCTATGGCAATATCGGCATCGGTGTGACCGATCCGGTCCACCCGATTCACCTCCATCGGTCGCTGACCGAGGTTCAAAACGGCTACGGCGCTTTGTTCGAGATGACCTATCAACCAGTCCAAGATTCGTTGACCTCAATCGCCGCGATGACCGCTTATACGAACATTTACGGCACGGCAAAGGTCGTCGGCTCTTCCGGACTCCAAGGTAATCTCAATTGGTTCAATCCACATCCCCTCGGTTCTGGCGAAGGCGTCTTGGGCCACTTTCAGACTTTCTTTGACGCCAATGCGAACTACCTCGCTGGCTTCCGCACTTCACTGGATCACAACAGCAGCGGTGCGATCAATTCTGTATACGGCCTTTACGTTCCACAGGTCGATATCGGGGGCAGTGGAACCATAGAGTCAGTCTATGGTGTTTCAGTTAGCGATCTCACCGGCCCGGGAAAGACCTTTGTCTACGGCATCTACTCCGGCGGCCCCTCCCAGATGAATTTCTTTCAGGGCCCGGTCGGGTTCGGCGATCACAATGTGCCCGTCTACCCGCTGGACCTCAGGAAAACGAGCACCGCCGTCAGCGGCTCAACGCGTATGGTTTCGATCACGCCGACCTACAACCAACCCGGTTCCACGGCCGCGAATACCGACCTATTGATCAACCGCACCGAAACTGCAGTCGGCAGCGGTGCGCAAAGCCTCATCGAGGCCGTCGTAAACGGCAATTCAGCCTTCTCCGTCAGCAATACGCGACTCACCTCTATGGTCACTGCCGCGGTCACCAGCGAAGCCGCATCGGTCTCACCCTCGACCGGAGCGCTGGTGACAACCGGCGGCTTGGGCGTCGGAGGGAGCCAATTCCTCGGCGGTTCGCTGAATCTCGCCGGCGGCACGACCAGTGCGACTGGCATCCTCTTCGGGGCGAACCTGGCGCTCCACCAAAGCGCCCCCAACCTCCTGACACTCAGCCGAAGCGTGAGCGATGTCATGGGGCTCGTGCTGAATAATCCCTCGATCTCCTCCGGTGCGCGTGCCCGGGTCAGCTTTACCGGGAACGACGGCCTGGGCGCCGCCGAGTCCGGCTACCTCCAATACAACAACCAAACCTCCGCGTTCGAGTTCGCTGCACTCGCGACTCCTGGCGCATCGTCCAAGGATGTCACCCTCACACCAGCGGGCAACGGCCGCATCGTGCTGGCCGGGCCCGTCTCGACGCCGGCCGTCATGAGTTTTTCCGGCGCTGGCTTGGTCAACGCCGCCACCAGTCTCACGCTCGCCGCCGGCGGCGCCAACCAAAACGTGATTCTGACGCCCAGCGGCAGCGGTCGGGTCGTCGCCTCCGGCACTCTGGCGGCCGCCGCCACCACTGCGAGCACGTCGACGTCGACTGGCTCGCTCGTGGTGGACGGCGGATTCGGTCTGGCCGGCGATCAGTTCATCGGTGGGGCCCTGCACCTCGCTGGTGGGTCGACGAGCGCCACCGGCATCTTCTTTGGCCCCAACTACACTCTCTATCAGAGCTCACCGAATATCCTCACGTTCTCGCGGACAGTGAACGATCTGATGGGGCTGGTCCTCCACAATGCCAGCAATTCGTCGGGCGCGCGCTCCCGCATTACATTTACCGGCAACGACGGTTTGGGCGTCGCCGACTCCGGCTATCTGCAATACAACAACCGCGACGCCGCGTTCGAGTTCGCCGCGCTGGCAACCCCGGGCGCCACCTCCAAGAATGTCAGTCTGTTTCCCGCCGGCAACGGCGTGGTGCTCGCCGGCGGGCCGATCGTCACAACCTCCATCACCGCCAGCACGTCGACATCCACCGGCGCCCTGGTCGTGCCCGGCGGCTTCGGTTTGGCGGGCGATCAATTCGTCGGCGGAAAACTCAGTTTCGGCGCCACCGGTCTTGTCACCGGAGCCGGTAGTCTCGCGCTCACGGCCGGCGGTTCCGACCAGCACATCACCCTGACTCCGTCCGGCTCCGGCCGCATCTACGCCGCCGGACCGGTGATGGCGACCTCCACTACCGCCAGCACCTCTACCTCCACAGGCGCCCTGATCGTCGCTGGAGGCGTCGGTGTCGCCGGTGATCACTACGTCGGCGGCTCGATCAACTTCTCCGGCGGTGGGGTGCTCGCGAGCGAAAGCGGCAAGGTCAACATCTCCCCCGGCCTCTCCGTCGCCTCAACCAGCGTAGTCACCGGCATCCGCACCGCCCTTTCCACGCTGGATTTTCCCGCCGTCACCGCCGACGGCGGCACGCAAGACCTGACCGTCAGCGTCTCCGGCGCCGCCGCCAACGACTCCGTGCAACTCGGGCTTCCGGCCGCTCCGACTGCCGGCATCGTCTTCTCCGCCTGGGTCTCCGCGACCAACACCGTCACGATCCGCGCCACCAACGTCACCACCGGCGCGCTCAATCCCCCGAGCGCCGCCTATCGCGTGACCGAGATGTCCTTCTGATCCCGCCTCCGCCGTCGCACACCGGTTTCACGCGCGCAGGAAGCCGAGATCCTGGCTGGCGAAGCGCCCGATGTTCGGCAGCACCACCGGCAGATCGCGAGCACTCACGCCGAACCAGCGGGCCAGCGTCGCCGCATACTCGTCGACACTCGTCGTCGGCACCCACGTCCCGCGGCCGACATCGTCCGGTCCATCGAGCGTGAGGTCGGGCATCCGGCCGTAAATCTTCCGCCCGTTCACCGCCCCGCCCAGGATGAAATGGTGGCTGCCCCAGGCGTGATCGGAACCATCGCCGTTGGTCGTGAGCGTGCGCCCGAAATCCGACGCGGTGAACGTGGTCACCCGCTCGGCCGCCCCCAGTCGCTCCACTGCCTCCTGAAAGGCCGCGAGCGAACGGCTCAGATCGGTCAACAGCGCCGCATGGGCCCCGAGGCTCGCACCGCCTGCCGCGACCTGGCTGTCGTGCAGATCCCAGCCGCCGACCCGCGCGAAGAAAATCTGCCGCCGCAACCCGAGCTTCCCTTGCACGCCCACCAGCCGCGCGATCATCTTCAGTTGCTGGCCGAGATGGGACGGCGGGAACGGCAGCGACGACACCGGATCCTCGCCGTCCAGGATGGACGACAGCAGCGCGCCGCTCGCGAGCGACTCCGCCGTGAGCCCCGCAAAGGCCGCCTCCAGCAGGTTCCCGTGCGTGGCTGCAAACCCGTCGTTCAACGCCGCCAGCCGCGCCGCGTTGGCGGCCGCGCTGGCGCCGCCGGATTGCAGCGGCACGGCTCCCCCCGGGGTGACGGCGTATTGCGCGACCGTGCGGCCCACTTGAAACGCGTTCGTGCCGTTCAGCGAAATCGACATCGAGATCCGGTTGTTCTCGTTGAACGCCTGCGTCAGGTCCGCGAGCCGTCCACCCCAGCCGCTGGCGGAGCCCGCGTCCGCCACGCCGCTCTGCCACGCGACCTGCTGATCGTTGTGGGAGAAAAGCTGCCGCGGCAGCGGGACCGAGCGGCTCTCGTATTGCCGGCGCGTCGTGGGGAACGCCAGCGTGCCGACGTTGGCCAGCACCGCCAGCGACCCGCGGTCGAACAGATCCCGGAGTTCCGTCATCGCCGGATGCAGCCCCCACGCTCGACCGTCGCCCGATCTCGCGCCCAGCGACAGCAGTGCGTCGCGTGGAAGCGCGAGCGGGCCGCGGGCCCGCGCGTAGGGCCGGTGGCTCTCCGCCTCGGCCGGGACGATGACATTGTTCGCGTCGTTCCCTCCCGCGAGAAAGAGACACACGAGCGCCTTGAAGTCCGGAGCGATCGCGCCGGCCCGGGGCGGCGCCGATTTCGGTGCGGCTGGCAGGGAGGCGCCGGCGACCGCCCCGAGCACCCGCAACTGCGCCAGCGTCGACACCAGGCCGGTGGCCCCCACGCCGGCACAGCAGGCGCCCAGGAATCTCCGGCGTGGAAAACCGGATACAGCGGGTCGGGAACCGGGGGCGTCGGGTTTCATCAGGCGCGTCGGAACTATTTCTGCACGGCGGCGGCCGGCGAGGTCGCCACCAGATATACGGCGGACCGGACCCGCTCGAGATCGTGCGGGCTGTCCGGCACCGGCCCCGTGCCCGCCGGCATCGCGGCAAGGGCGGAGGTGAAGCGGCCGATGACGGCCGGCGACAACGAGCCGGCGGCGAGGATCGTGTTCAAGCGTTCGAGCAACGCCGCGGGCTCCCGGGCCAGCGGCAGCAGCGGCGTCAGGTCGAGCCCCACCACGCGAAAATCGTCCGGAGCATTGGCGGGACGCCGGGCGTAGATGTAGGACCACAGGGCGTTGGGCACGCTGACCGTCGTCGTCTGCGTCGTGATTTGAAATTCGGGCGCCTGCAATCCCGCCGCCGCCAGGCGGCCCGGCGGCACGTGCGCCGGCTCGAAGAAGTTGAAGACCGAGGGCGAACGCAGCGCCGCCTGCGCGAGGTTCACCTCGGGGTTGATCAGCGCCTCCACGCTGCTCCCGTAGTAGCGTCCGCTGTTGGTGCCGCCCGCAAAAGCCCGCAGCAGCGCCGTCACCCGCAGCAGCGGCTCCTTCAGCTTGCCGAACGCCGGCGCGCCCGCCACCTCCGCAGCGCGCGCCTCGTGATCCAGCAGGATCGCCCGCACCACCGCCCCGAGATCCCCCCGGTCGCCCCGGCCGTTGTCCGCAAACGCCCGCGCGACACGATACACATAGCCCGGGCTCGGGTTGCTCGTCACGAGTCGCTGGATGAGCTGGCGCCCGATGAAGGGCCCCGTATTCGGATGCTCCGCCAGCGCGTCCAGCACGTCCGCCAGATCCTTCGCGCCCCCCTGCCGGGCCGGGAGCACCCGGCCGCCCACGATCGTTTTGGCCCCCGCGTCATGGAATTCCGGATATAGCATCATCGGCGCGAACCAGTCGGCCTTCCCGTTGCGGAAGAGCGTCGGGGCGGTCGCGGAATAATACGACCAGCCCGTAAAGACCCGCGCCGTCTCCGCGATCACCTTTTGATCGTAGGTCGGGATCGGCCGCCCGGTCGGGTCCAGTTTCAGCGTGCCATCCGGATGCAGTTGGTGGAGGCCGATGGTGAAGAGCTGCATCACTTCCCGGGCGTAGTTCTCGTCCGGCGAGGTGAGCGCGACGCCGTTGCCGTCGAAGGTTGCCTGGGCATTGCGCAGCATCCCGAGATAGTGGCCCATCACCGGACTGAGCGTCACCTCCTCGAGCAACCGCCGGAAATCGCCGAAGGCTCCCCGCACCAGGATGTCGTAGTAGTTCGCCAGGTTCGCTCCGCCGGCGTTGGCCGCGAGCACGACGCCGGTGTCGGAGACGACAAAGATCTCGCTCAGCGCGAACGCCACGCGTTGCCGCAGTTGATCCGGCGCCGTGACGGCGTGTTTCCACCAGGCCGCCTGGCGATTGGGCTGGCCGACCGTCACACTCTCGCGCGCCGTATACTGCGCGTGGTCGGCCAGCGTGGCCGGGTGGTGCAACGAGGGAGTCGACTCCATCTGCGCGTCCAGCCACGCCTCGAGATCCGCACGCCGCGCGCCGGTCAACGCCTCGATCTCCGTCTGCGTCGGGCCAAAGGTGGCCTGCACGAGAAACCGCGCCGCCTGCGCCGCCGTGAGCGGATGATCGATCGCCACCGGCACGGGAGGGGGCGGAGTGAAATTCAACGCTCCGGTCGCCGCCGCAAACGCTCCGCGCAATTCACCGGCGGGATAATCTGCCGAATCAATGCGCAGGAAGAGGCGCCCCTCCTTCAGCGCGCGAATCGCCCCGGTCGCACCAGGCCCGCCTTGGGCCGAAAGGACCCACTGCACCTCCGGGACCTGCCCTTCCGGCAGTCGAAACAATTCCACGCCGTCGTCCCCCCCGGCACTCAACCTCAGATACGCCGCCGTTTGCGCCGAACTCAGGTTGGAAAACTCCACCGCGATCGATGCCTGGGTCTCGTCCGCGCTCAGTTGCAGGCGCGCCATGCCAAAGGCCACCGACGAGCCGGCGCCCGCCGCCGGCCGCAATGCCGCCAGATACAGCGTCCCGGGGTTCTGGAAAATCGTCGCGGTCGCGGCGCCCGCCCCCCCGACGCCATAGTCGGGGCCCGGCACCACGGTCAGCCGCACGTCGCGCGCACTCGCCGCCGCCGGATTCGCGATCGCGACGAGGTTCACTGTCGCAATACTGCTGCCGGCCGGGATGGTCACTGCCTGCGGGACCGTCAGAAAATCCGCCCCGGCCGCCGCCTGGCCGCTGAGTCGAAAATAAACCGTCAGGGGCAGGACCGCGTCCCCGCTGCGCGAAAACAAGAACACCGCCGGCGCCGCGCCCCGCGCGTCGGTCGTCGGCGTCGCCGCCACCACATCGACGATCGCCCGCTCCGCGACCGTCAGATCGTAGGCTTCGAGGAGCACGCTTCCCGCCGGCCCCTCCGCGCTGCCAACCCGGAACACGAGGTTTCCGCCGGCGGGCAAATCCACGATCGCCGCGGCGTCCCGCGAGCCCGGCGCAAACGGAAACGCCCCGGCCCTCGCAAACGCGGCCGCCAGGGCGGACGCATTTCCCTCCTCCCAGCGCTCGTTCTCTGCCAGCCGGAAGCCGGCGCGATCCAGGATCGCGAGTGTGGGCTGCTCGAGCGCGTCCGCGACGCCGAACCCTCGCAGGGCCGGACCCGCGACGCGCACCAGGATCTGCCGCGGGCCCCGCCCGGAGGCCGCGCCAAGATCCGCCGTCAACTGGCCCGCCGCCCCGCCAACCCGGGCACGGACCGAGACGTTCAACAGCCGCCCGGCCCCGTCCACGTCGTGGACCTCGAGCTGCGCCAGGCCCTGATTGGCACCGGTGCCCACCGTCGCCTGCGCGGCATGATTCCCCGGCGCCAGCGTCGCGACAAACGCCGCGTCTGCGCTGCCAGTAGTCAGGCCGGACGCCCCGACCTTGGCGAACGTCCCGCCCCCGCCCACCGAGGCCAGGCTCCAATTGTCGTTGCCGGCCGCCCAGCTTCCCGCCGAAAAGAGATCAAGCCGAGGATCCGCCAGCACGCCGGTGAGACCGAAGCTGCGCAGCCCCGGACCGATGGCGCGCAGGAGCACCGTCTTGGGCGCTCCCGCCCCGAGGTTGAATCCGATGGAGGGCGCCGGGGCGTCCGGAACAAACTGCAGGCGCGCCGAGAAACCGGCGATCCGATCCTCGAACTCGGCCGCGCGCATTCCTGCCAGCGAGGCGAGGACGGCCGCAAGGCGGACCAAGGGGCGAAAGCACGCGCGCATGGAAACGGTTCCGGAAGGGGAGGCTGGGCCCCTGAGCCATGAGTCCGCGGCCGCAACCGGCAACAGCAATTTCCTCCGCAACTCGCAGCGGTTGCGATGACCGAGAATACGCTTCCCCGTCAGCCCAAACCCCGGATGCTGGCACGGCGTGGATGCCCAATCGTCCTCTGAACGTCCCACTCCCTCCGGCCGATCGCTGGGGAGCTTTCGCGCGACGTCGAAATCGGTGAAGGTTCACCCGCTCGAGACCGCCGCACTCTGGGCGATCCTGCTGCATCTCGTCTTTCTTCCCTGGGCCCTCGGCGGGCTCCGGCTCTGGGCGAGTTCGATCAGCCTGGGGCTCAGTCTGGTGGCTTTCACGATCGCCCTGCTACCGCGCAACTACCCGGCCGAGCACGCCGGCGCGGAACCGTTCCGACTCCATCCCTGGCGACGCCTCGTGCGCTTTCCCCTCTTCTGGCTCGGGCTCGTCGTGTTCGCCTACATCGTGGTCGGCGCGTTGAACCCCGCGTGGACCCTGACTCAGGGCATGGGGTTTTGGTGGATGACGCAGACCGAGCATGTGAAGTGGCTGCCTGCCGGCGTGCGCGTGCCGTTCGTCCGCGGCGGCCCGTGGCGGACCCTGCTGGATCTCGCACCCATCTGGCTGACGGTCTGCTCGGTCTGGATCAGTTTCACACGGCGCCGGACCTTGCGTTGGTTCGTCACGGTTCTCGTCCTCAACGGCCTCGTGCTCGCGGCCCTCGGTGCGCTGCAACGCGTGTATCCATCAAACAAGATCTTCTGGACCTGGGTGTCGCCCAACCCGGATTTCTTCGCCTCCTTCGTCTATCGCAATCACGCCGGCTCCTACCTCAACCTGATCCTCGCCCTCACGTGCGCCCTCGCCGCGTGGTATTACCGCCGGGGGCAGCGCCGGCTGGAGAAATCGAATCCCGCGGGGCTCTTCGCGTTCTTCGCCACCTTCCTCGCCGTGAGCATCGTCGTCAGCAACTCACGGGGCTCCACCTTCGTGATGGCGGGGTTTCTTGCCGCCAGCGCCGTCGCCTTCGGGATCCACTATTTCCGCGCCCGGCACGCCAACCGACGCCCGCTCGCCGGCGCCAGCCTGGTGCTGGTGCTCGTGCTGTTTGCCGGGGCCGGGATCGCCGCCCTGCAGCCCAGCGAAACATGGGAGCGACTGGAGGGCGTGATTTCCGGGAAAGACCAAACGGTGAAGATGCGGCAGACCGTGAATCAGGCGTCCACCGACATGCTCCGCCCCAACTGGGTCACGGGCTACGGCGCGGGCAGCTATCGCTTCCTGTTTCCCGGTTTCCAGAAGAACTACCCCGAGATTTTCATCCACACGGGGGGCGACAAGCCGGGCCACCGTTTCTATTGGGAACATGCGCACAACGACTATCTGGAGTTCGCCATCGAATATGGCGCGGTCGGCCTGATCCCAATGGTGCTGGGCGGACTCTATTGGGCCGTCGTCCTGGCTCAGGCGGCGGTCTGGAGGAACCTGTTCGGCCTGATCGCCACGCTGGGCGGACTCGTCGTCTTCGGGCATGCTTGGATCGATTTTCCCCTGCAATGCCCCGCCATTCTCGCCCTGTGGTGCGTGCTGTGGCCGACGATTGCGCTGTGGTTGAAGTTCGAGGCTTCCCACGCGCCCGCATAACGGCATCCACCGCGCAAGCGGGGCGAATCGCGCCGTCCGAAAACGGCATGGCTTTGCCCCTTCGCGTCGCAGGGCGCGCGCCCTGCTGCTTCGTTCGCCCCCCCCGGCGCGCCGCCCTGGCAGCCCCGGCCCGATCCTCAGTCGAGGAACGGCGTGTATTCCGGCACGAGGCCCTTCAACGCCACCTTGGCCTCGTCGTGATCCATCGCGCAGATCTTCGACGCGATCGCCCGGGCGGCGGCGTCGACTTCATGGCCCGCGCTCGCCTTAACCACGAAGCGCATGACCTGCGGATGCGACGTTGCCTGGTGATCCTCGTCCCGGTGCTGCAGTTCCTCGAACAGCTTCTCGCCCGGCTTGAGGCCCGTGATCTTGATCTCGATGTCCTCGCCCACGCGGAAG
This sequence comes from uncultured Opitutus sp., assembly GCA_964513055.1. Classification (GTDB taxonomy): domain Bacteria; phylum Verrucomicrobiota; class Verrucomicrobiia; order Opitutales; family Opitutaceae; genus ER46. The sequence continues at coordinate 28,311 of CAZENI010000004.1, read as the reverse complement.
CCGCTGAGTTCGATCATCTGCCGTGCCAGATCGATGATCTTCACCGGCTGGCCCATATCGAGGACGAAGATCTCTCCACCCTGCCCCAGCACCGTGCTCTGCAGCACCAGCCCGACCGCCTCCGGGATCGTCATGAAATAACGCGTCACCTCCGGGTGCGTGACCGTGACGGGGCCACCCATCGCAATCTGCCGCTTGAAAATCGGAATCACGCTGCCGGACGAGCCCAGGACGTTGCCGAAGCGCACCGCCATGAACTTGGTGCGCCCTTCGCTGCAGGCGTGCAGGTGCTGCAACTGGATCTCCGCTAGCCGCTTGGTCGCCCCCATCACGCTGGTGGGATTGATCGCCTTGTCGGTCGAGATGAAGACGAACGCCTCCGCCCGGTGCTTGAGCGCGATCTCCGCCAGGGCCCGCGTCCCGAGCACGTTGTTGCGAAAGGCCTCGCCCGGCTGCCGCTCCATCATGAACACGTGCTTGTGCGCCGCCGCGTGAAAGATGATCGCGGGCGGGTGGCGGGTGAACAGCGCGGACATCCGATCCCCGTCGAGAATGTCGGCGACCACCGGCAGGGCGATCGCCCCGAGCCCGACGTCGTTCAGTTCCTGCTCGATCAGGAAAAGGCTGCCTTCCGCGCGCTCGACCATCAGCAGCCGCTTCGGGTGCAACGCGGCAATCTGTCGGCAGAGTTCGCTGCCGATGCTGCCACCGGCTCCCGTCACCATCACGACCTTGCCCTCGACCAGTTTCCGGATCGAAACCGAATCCAGGTTCACCGGATCGCGGCCGAGCAAATCCTGCACCTCCACGGGCCGGATGCGGCTGGCCTTCACCCGGCCCGACGCCAGCTCCTCCATCGAGGGCAGTGTCTCCACCTTCAGGCCGCGCTGGTTCATCAGCAGCACCACTTCCCGGATCCGCTTCGCCGACGCCGACGGCATCGCGATAACCACCTTCGCCAGGTCCGGGCCCGGCTTGATCGTGTCGATCATCTCCGGCCGACCAAACACCGGCACGCCGTGAATCAGCTTGCCGTGCTTGTTGGGATCGTCGTCGAAGAACAGCACCGGCTTGAAGCCGCGGGAGGGAAAGCTGACGAATTCCCGCGCCAGCGAGGCCCCGGCATCGCCGGCCCCCACGATCGCGATGCGCTGCTGCGGCGCACCCAGCGTCTTTCCTTTCACCGTGATGCGCTCCCGGTAAAGCCGGGTTCCAACCCGGACGGCGCACAGGCCGCCGACACTCAGGAAGAAATCGATCAGCAGCACGCCGCGCGACGACGGAAATACTCGTTCCGCCACCACATGGGCGAGCATCAGGAGAATGCTCGCCCCCGTCAGCGCCCACACCAGCCGCAGAAGATCCGGGATGCTGAAATACGTGAGCATGCTCCCCAACTGGCGCACCGCGATCAGCGCGATGAGCTTTACTCCGACCACCATCCAGATCACGCGCAGGCGTTCCTCCTGAAGTGCCTTGGGCAGCAGGAAGTCGAAGCGAATCTCATAGGCCAGGTAGATGCTGACCGCCATGATCGCCGCGTAAATGCAGGCGAGGACAAAGGTCCGCCGGTTGCGCGCGAGATCGAGGAAGTGTTGGCTCAAGGTCTGGAAGGATGCGGCGGCTCGTCCGCGGTTGGAGTGCGTTTTTGCCAGCGCCCGCACCGGGCGCAAATCATTATCTTGGCAACGCCGCCGGCCGGCCGGTCGCGGCGGCGGAAAGCGGTCCCGGCTCGAGCCAGCGGACCACAAACTCCTGCAGGAGCGCATCCGCTCCCGGAACATTGCCGCCTTCGATTGCGGTGGAGAGGCGCACGAACTGCTTGGTGCCCGCCTCGGGCGCGCGGCGCGCAAACACGTCCTTGAGATTCTCCAGCCCCATCGCGCGCAGTCCGTCCCGTGCGCGTTCGAGCAACGACACCCCGGCCGCCGCTGGCGCGACCCCTCGGGCCGCGTCGAGAAACTGGTTGAGGCGATACGGCAGCGGCCCGCCGTTCCTGGTGCCCGCGAAATAAACCAGCTCGCGCCGCCCCTGGTGCGAAAAGATCCGACGCTCGAACGTCAGGCCGAACTCCCGGCTCCACGCCACCGGCACCGTCTCCGGCTCGGCCGTTTCCAGCGCCCAGCCCACCCGGATCCAGCAGCGATCCGGCGGATGCGCGAAGAGTTCGTTCTCGTTCGGCAGGCTCCGGAAGCGCGCCGCGGAGAAGACGCGCACCGCCGTGCCTCCGGACGACGTGAACTCGCCGTTCACCATCCGCTCCGCGACGAGCAGGCCCTCCGCCGCCTGCTCCACCGGAATCGCCCGAAAACTCCACCCACTGACGTCCGTGCGATCGCCCAGCCAGCGTTGCGCGCCGCGCTCGGGCTCCCGGGTGAACCAGACCAGTGGCAACGCCACCGCCGCGGCGAGCGCCCCGCCCGCCGCCAACGTCGCCGCCCATCGCAATCGCTGGTTCATGGCGCACACGTCCGCATCCCGGGCCGGTGCCCGCGCGTCCTCAGCCCGCCGGCGTTACTGCCACCGCCCCCGGACGCAGGTGTCGCGCCAGGATGCCGCGCAGCGTGTCACACACGTGCCGCACCTGCTCCTCGGTGATGTCCGGATAAAGCGGCAGCGTGATGATCTGCTCGTAGAGCCCCGCCGCCGTCGGAAAATCCTCCGCCTTGTAGCCGTAACGCTCCCGGTAATACGGGTGCATGTGCAGCGGCATCCAGTGCACGCTCGTCGTGATCCCCGCCCGCTTCAGCTCGTCGATCACCGCGCCCCGGTCGATGCCCAGCCGCTCCGTGCGCAGCCGCACCACGTAGAGATGCCACGAATGGATCCGGTTCGGCTGCTGCGTCGGCAGGATGAGTTCCTCGATGTCCGCCAGCAGGCTCGTGTAAAACGCCGCCCACTTCACGCGCTGCCGGTGAAACTCCTCCGCCCGCCGCAACTGGTGCAGACCGATCGCCGACGCGACGTCGGTCAGGTTGTATTTGAAGCCGGGCGCGACGATCTCGTAATACCACGTCCCCTCCGCGGTGAAACGCTTCCACGCGTCCCGCGAGATGCCGTGCAGCGACATCACCCGCATCCGGTCCGCCAGCGTCGCGTCGTTCGTGCAGGCCATCCCGCCCTCGCCCGTCGTGATCGTCTTGTTCGCGTAGAACGAAAAACACGATACGTCCGCGTCCGCCCCCACGGGCCGCCACGGCGACGCCTCGTCGTGGCGGTAGTGCGCCGGGCAGCAGTGCGCCGCATCCTCGATCACGCGCAGCTTGAACTTGTCTGCCAGCCGCCGGACTCCGGCCACGTCGGCCACCTGGCCGCCGTAGTGCACAGGGATGATCGCAGTCACCTTCGCCCCGCGCGCGATCTCGGCCTCGATCCGGCGCTCGGTGTCCGCGATGTCCAGGTTGAAGTCCGCCTCGCGGCAGTCGACGAGCAGCGGCCGGGCATTGAAATACCGCACCACCTCCGCGCTCGCCGCAAAGGTCATCGTCGGCACGACCACCACGTGGTCGTCCTGCAACCCGATCGCCTCCAGCGCCAGGTGGAGCGCCGCCGTGCAGGAGTTGAGCGCCACGGAGTGCTGCTGCTGCAGATACGCGCCGAACTCCTGCTCGAACTTCTTGGTCTTGGGCCCGGTGGTCAGCCAGCCGCTGCGCAGCGTGTCGACGACCTCGTCGATTTCACTCTGGCTGATGCTGGGTTTGAAGAAGGGGACGGTCGGCATGTGGCGTGCGATCTCGGATACAGGCAAATTGGGATTCAGCCGGCCGGGGCCGGCGGGATGCGCGCCGGCGATTCGACCAACTCGAAGACTCCATGGGTGCGATGGAAGAGGAAGGCAACGCGGGAACCGCCGATCGCCGGCGCCGGCACGGGCCCCGACACGAGCACCGCGCCCGCCTGCCGGAAGGCCGCGACCTCCGCCGCGATGTCCGCCACCTCGTAGCAAAGGTGGTTCAGTCCCCCGCCCTTCTGCAGCGCCTTCAGCACCGGCGAATCCGGTCCGGCCGGCTGCAGCAGCTCCAGCCGCACGCTCGCGCTCCGATCGACCAGGAACAGGATGCGGACCTTCTGCACCGGGTCCTCGACGATCCCGCCCTCCCGGCGGTATCCGAAATCCTGTTCATACGCCTTCGCCGCCGCGTCAAGATCGGCCACCACCACACCCACATGATGCAGGGTGCGCGCCGAACTGGCACCGCCCCCCGTCATGCGAGCTTGGCCCCGAGGATCTGCACGATCTTCGGATACGAGAGCATCGCGCCGATCTCCGCCGGCTCGAATTGGACGCCAAACGCCTCCTGCAACGCGAGGATCAGGTTGATGTGCAGGATCGAGTCCCACTCCGACACCGTGTCGGTGCTCGTCGCCGCACCGATCTCCGCCACCGGCACCCCCAGGATCGAGGCCATGAGGTCACGCACGCGCAGTTCGTCTTCGGGTTTCATGAGGGCGGGAGGTCGAGGACAACAGTGAACCAAGGGGGTGAGTCGAGCTTCAATTCGGCCAGCTCCGCTGTCCACACTTCGCGGCCCGTCTCCTCCGCCGCGAGCGTGAAGCCGTGGCGCCGGTAGAAGTCCCGCGCCGGCTCGTTCTTCGCCGTGGGGATGATCTCGCCGCGCAGCCGGCCGACCCCCGCGGCCCGCGCCTGTGCCGCGACGTGCGCCAGCAGCGCCGTCTCCACCGTGCGCTGAATCACCCGGCAACTCATCAGGAAGTTGATGATGTCCCAATGCTCCGCCGCGCGCTCCACCATCGCCACCGCCACGAGGCCGTTGTCGCCAAACGCATCCTCGACCCGCGTCCAGAACACCCGGTGCGCGCCGTCCGCCGCCAGCCGCGCCACCTGCTCCTCGGTGTAGCGCCGCGTCGTGAGGTTGAACTGGTTCGTCTTCTGCGTGAGCTGCGCCACCCGCGCGAGCGTCGGCGGCCCGACCTCGCCGATCGTCAGCACCATCTTCAGCGAACGATAATAGTCCTCGAGCGAGCCGGCCTGCCCGCGCAGTTCCTGCCGCTTCGCCTGCTCCTGATACATTGCGCCCCGCGCGCGATCCTCGCGCGAGAGCGTGAGCGCATCGAACGCATCGAGCTGCCGCAGCACCTCGCCCAGCCGCAGCGGATCCGCCGGCACCGGCACGGTCAGCACCTCCGGCATCGCCTGGCGGACGCGCGTGCACTCGGCCGGGTTGTCGTCGAGAAACACGAGCGCGTCGGTGCCGATGTTCAGCTCGGCCGCGATCTCCCGCAGGCTCTGGGTCTTGTCGTTCCAGTTGATCCGCACCGCCGCGAAATGCGCCGGTCGCAGGATCATCTGCCCGTGGTTCGCCAGCACGGCCAGCGTCTCCTCCGGATTGTTCTTGCTCGCGATCGCCAGCAGGATGCCTCGGTCGCGCAGCGCGAGGATCTGCCGCTGAAAATCCTGGTAGAGCGCGCCCGGGTAACCCTCGCCCACTTTGATGCCGTCGGCGCCGTCCTCGCCCAGCACGCCCTGCCAGAGCGTATTGTCCAGATCGACCACAAGGCATTTGCGCGGCGGCGTCACCAGCGCGCGCAGGGTCCGCGCCGTCGCGTCCGCGATCGTCGGATACGCCGCGGCCGCATACGGCAGCCCGGCAAACGCCGCCATCTTCTCGTCGAACCACTGCGCCAGACCCACCTGCGCCTGGGCGCCCGCGAGGTCCAGCACCGTCGCGCCGGGCACCGCCTGCACGCGCTCGCCCAGCCGGCGGTTCAGCTCCGCGATCGCCGGCCGCTGCCCGCGCGGATGCACCGCGTCGAAAAGCCCCAGCGCCGCCCCCCGCGGCTGCTCGAAATTCGTCACCACCACCGGCCGGCCCCACCGCTCCGCCGCGCCCCGCACCCAGCCGATCACGCGCTCCAGCGCCTCCGCCAGCACCGCCTCCGTGCCGTCCGGAAAGTAGCGCCCGTAGCCGTGCCAGAAATCCGGATGCAGGTCCGCCAGCCTTACCCACAAGATCACCACGTCCACCGGCGCGCGCTCGAACCGGCCGTCGCCGCCCAGGATGTCCTGCGCGATGCTGTTGAAATCCCCCAGCACGAAAACCGGCCGGATCCCCCGCGCCACGCCCGCCGCCTCGATGAATGGCACCAGCGGCTCGATCGTGCACGTGCGCAGCACGGCCACCCGCACCGTCCGCAGGCCGGCCGCGTCCGCCGGCAGCCGCTTCAGCGCGCGCCCGACGAGCGCGCCGTCCGCCGCGGTCCGCGCCAGCGCCGCAAACTCCCGCAGCTCCGCGACCCCGATGGCGCCCGCGCCCGTCCCCGCCGCGCGCACCTGCTCGCGCAGCGTGTGCAGCCGGGACTCCCGGGTCGCCTGGTCCGCAACATTCATCGCCGTCAGAAAGCCTCGTCGTCGCCGAGCGCGACATGGCGCGCCCGCGTCGCGGCCACCGCCGCGGCAGCCGCCGGCGAGTGCGGATGCACCAGCAGCGGACAATCCGTCGCCGCGGCCGCATAGCCCGCTCCCGCGAGGGCCGCCGCCCGCGCGCTCTCCGGCTCCGCCCACGTGTGCAGCTCATCGTAGCCGGCCGCCGTCGCCTCCGCCGTCTCCAACAGGAGCGTCTCGGTCTCCGGCGCCACGGCCGCGAGTTCCATCACGTGCAGCCGCCGCGTGCTGCTGGCCGCATCGATGTAAGTCTTGGTCACGAGCAGCCCGGTCGCGCCGTCCCCGGCGACGAACTTGCGGTAGCACGGATCGCGGTAGCGCCAGTTCAGATACGCGGCGTCCTTTTTCACCAGCCAGTCCGCGCGCGCGCCGAGCAGCGCCGCCGTCGACGGCGTCTCCAGCAGAAAGGCCGCGACCTCGCGCACACCGGCGGGCGGCGCCCCGCCCGCGGGGCGCTTCGTATAAAAACGCAGGCGCGCCAGCTCGCTCCAGCCAATCTTCAGGTGCGCCTTCACCGCCAGTTGCCGCCGCGGCGAGCAGAACGCGAAGAGATGGCCGCGCGCTGCGTCCGCCCGCAGGGCGAAGCGCGAAAGATCCTCGAACAGCGGCGTGCCCCACAGCAGCGGATGCACCCCGACGTTGCAGCATTCCGCCGCCACGCCCCGGAGCGATCCCACGCGCACCGGCACGGGATGCAGGCCGTAGATCCCCACGACCTCGCCCGTCGCCACCTTTCGCGCCAGCGTGTAGGCGCGCGGCCCCGCGGGGGCCTCCTGCCGCTTGTGCGCCAGCCACGCAGCCGTGTAGTGCGCGTGCGGAAAGAGCGCGTTCAGGAACGCGATCACCGCCGGCTCGTCCGCCACGCCCGCCGCCGCAAACGTCACCGCCTGGTTGCGGTAGGTGCCGCCCGCCGTTGCCGGATCAGTGTCCACGAAGCAGATACCCCCAGCTCTTGAAGCCGATGCACCACGCCGTCTGCAGGATGATCTTCAGGTCGAGCCCCAGCGAGGCCGTGCGCACATACTCGGTGTCGCGCCGCAGCTTGAACGGCAGCTGCTGCTCGACGTAGACGCGCTCGCCGTCCGCCCCGCCGCCGTGCGCGATCGTGAAATCCGGAAACGTCTCGATCTGCAGCAGGCAGGTGATGCCGGGCCGCGCCTCGAGCACCTCCGTCCACTGCTCGCGGTAATAGGTGTCGACCACCTCGTAAACCTCGGGCCGCGGCCCCACGACGCTCATGTCGCCGCGCAGCACGTTCACGAGCTGCGGCAGCTCATCGATCTTCAGCACGCGCAGGAAACGCCCCACGCGCGTGATGCGCGGATCGCGTTTCGCCGTGAGGATCGCGCTGCCGACCGCCGTGGCGTTCGGCACCATCGTGCGGAATTTGAAGAAGCTGAACGGCTGCCGCCGCCGCCCGCACCGGCGAGCCGCGTAGAACACCGGCCCGCGCGAATCGAGTTTGATCAGGATCGCGACGAGCAGGAAGAGCGGCGACAGCAGCAGCACGGCGGAGCCGGCCACCACGAGGTCGAGCGCACGCTTCCGCGCCGAGTCGGCGTAGGGACTGGGACCGGCCACGGTCAAAGGACGCGCCGCAGCGACATGAACGGCTCGACCGCCGGCCGGTGCACGATGCTGCCCCAATACGCCGCGCGCTGCCGCAGCGACTCGATCGAACGCGGGTGCGGGAACGGCGGCGCCTCCGTCTCGTAGCACGCCATCGCGGCCAGCTTCACCTCGAGCGTCTCCGTCACGTCGATGAACGTGTCGGGATTGAAGCACCGCGCCGGATCCAGCCCGGTCGACGACGCCGTCTCGAAGGCGTAGACCTCCTTGATGAACTTCCGGCTCGGGCGCGTCGCGACCATCACCGAGCCGTAGATCACCTGGTGATCGCGGTTCACGTCGCCGCCGAAGTGCGTGTAGACGACCGACGGCTGCAGCTCGTCGATCAGCGCCTCGAACTTCCGGTTCAGATCGATCTGCGAGATCGTGTCGAGCCGCTGGTCGGGCATCATCAGGCAGCGGTAGGAGGTGAAACCCAGCGTGGCGGCCGCCTTCTTCGCGTGCTCCTGCTGGTTGATCTCCCGGCCGGCGGGCGTGTAGCGCACGGACTCGCCCTCGCAGACGACGACCGCGTGCACCGCGTCGCCCGCCCGGAGCCGTTTGGCAAACGTGCCGCCCCCGCCGAGCAGTTCGTCGTCGGGATGCGCGGCGATGACCAGGACTACGTCTTGGGTGGCCATGGTGGAAAAATCAGACCGAGGCCTTCACCGCGGCGATGACCTCGTCGGCCATCGCGTCGGTGAGTTCCGCGTAGATCGGCAGGCTGACGATTTCGTCGCACGCCCGCTCGGACACGGGAAACGTCCCGCGCTTCAGCCCGAGGTGGGCGTAGGCCGGCTGCAGGTGGAGCGGGATCGGATAATGGACGCCCGTCGCGACTCCGCGCGCCTTGAGCCGCGCCTGGAAGCCGTCGCGATCGGCGACGCGCACGACGAAGAGGTGCCACACGGGCTCGGCCTCGGGCCGCGTCACCGGCAGCGCCTTCACGACCCCACCGAGCGCCGCGAGATAGCGCGCCGCGACGCGGCGGCGGCCGGCGTTCCACGCGTCCAGATGCCGGAGCTTCACGCGCAACACGGCCGCCTGGAGGCCGTCGAGCCGGCTGTTCACGCCCTCGATCTCGTGGGTGTATTTCTCGATGCGGCCGTGATTGGCGAGCATCCGCAGGCGCTTGATGAACCCCGCGTCCTGGCTCACCACGCCGCCGCCGTCGCCATAGGCGCCGAGATTTTTTCCCGGATAGAAACTGAACGAGCCGGCATCGCCCAGCGAACCGGCGCGGCGGCCGTTCCAGCGCGCGCCATGCGCCTGCGCCGCGTCCTCGATCACCTTGATCCCATGCTTCCGCGCAATCGCCAGGATGCGATCCATGTCACACATCTGGCCGTAGAGATGCACCGGCATCACTGCCTTGGTGCGCGGCGTGATTGCCGCCTCGAAGGCGTCGACATCCATCAGCATCGTGTCCTCGCGCGCATCGACGAAGACCGGCTTCGCGCCGGTCTGCGAAATGGCCTCGGAGGTGGCGATGAAGGTGTTGGCGACGGTGATGACCTCGTCGCCGGCCTTGAGCCCCAGCGTGCGGAGAATGAGGTAGAGCGAGTCGGTGCCGTTGCCGACGGCGGCACACGCCTTTGCCTCGCAGAAGGCGGCGAACTCCTGCTCGAACGCCTTGTGATCCTCGCCTCCAATGAACTCGGTGCGATCGAGCACGCGCTGGATCGCGGGATCCATTTCGAAGCGAATCGCGGCGTATTGGGCCTGCAGATCGACGAGGGGGATGTTCATATCAGTAAGGGAGGCTGGACAGGGACTTGATGAAACGCGCGGGATTGCCCGCGTGGACCTCGCCGGCCGGCACGTCCTTGGTCACGACGCTGCCCGCGCCGATCAGCGCGTTGGCGCCGATGCGCACGCCGGGGAGGATCGTGGTGTTGGCGCCGATCTTGGCGCCCTTTTCGATGTGCGGCCCGACCAGGTGGTGCTTCGCGCCGGGCGACTTCGGATACTTCGCGTTGGTCAGGACGACGTTCGGCCCGAGCCAGCAGCCGTCCTCGAGGACCGAATACTCGGGGACGAAGACCTTCGAGTGCAGCCGCACGCCGTGGCCGATCTTCACGTGATGCTCCACCACGGAGCCGGTGCCGATGCTGACGTCGTCGCCGATTTCGTTTTCCTCGCGCACCATCACGCCGTGGCCGGTCTGGAAGCGGGCCCCGATGCGGTTGCCCGCGTAGATGACGGAGTGCGAGCGGATCACGGCGTCGGGGCCGAAGTGGGTCACGAGCGCGCCGGGCGCCGCGCCGCGCGGGGCCTCGCCCACGATGGCGAAGGCCGCCACGGAGTGCGCGCCGGCGAAGTGCACGCCGGGATGAACGATCGCGAGCGGCGTCACGCTTGCGCCGCTCATGAGGCCGCTCCGTCGAGTTCGGACAGTTTCACGGCACGGCCGCCCTGCTTGAGGGACTCCTGGCCGGCCTGGAGGACGGCGACGACGTTGCGGGCGTGGGCCGGCCCCGTCAGCGACGGCGTGCCTTTCCGGATACAGTCGACGAAGTGCTCGGCCTCGACGCGCAGCGGCTCCGGCAGCGAGAGGTGCGGCCAGACGATGTCGCCGTTGCGCTGCTTCAGGCTGTAGCTGTTCGCCTGATCGTAATCCATCTTCTCGCCGGCGCGCGGCACGCGGTCGAAGCCCTTGTCGACGATCGCGATCTTGTTGTCCCCGACATCGTCGTAGATCGCCATCTTGCGCGTGCCGACCACGGTCATCGAGCGGACCTTCTGCGGATCGAGCCAGCTCACGTGCACGTGGCCGACCACGCCGCTCGCCCACGTGACGGTGGCGAAAACGACGTCCTCGATCCCCGGCTGCACGTAGGAGAACCCGTGCGCCGCCACGGACACCGGCATCTCGTCGCGCATCCAGTAGAGGAAGATGCTGACATCGTGCGGCGCGAGGTTCCACCAGGCGTTCACGTCGCGGCGCACCTGCCCGAGGTTGAGCCGCTGGCTATACATGTAGTTGAGGTCGCCGAGGTCGCCCTTGTCGATCAGGCCGCGCACATGGCGGACGGCGTTGTTGTAGAGAAAGGTGTGCCCGGCCATCAGCGTGAGGCCCCTGGCGGCGGCAAGCGCGGCGAGCTCGTCGACCTCGCGCACCGACATTGCGAGCGGCTTCTCGACGAACGCGTGCTTGCCCGCCTCCAGCGCGGCGCGCGCCAGTTTGAAGTGCGAGGCGGCGGGCGTCGCGATGATCACCGCGTCCGTGCCGGGATCGCGCAGGGCGTCATGCCAGTCGCCGGTCACGGTGAGGCCGGGGAAGTTGGCCCGCAGGAACGCCTGGCGCGCCTCGCTCGGCTCGACCACGCGGCTGACGCGGCAGCCCGGGAGCGAGTTGAAGTTGCGCAGCAGATTGGGACCCCAGTAACCGCAGCCCAGTTGGGCCACGGAAACGACGGGCGGGACGGGCGTGTTCATCGACGAATGCTCAATTTTGTAACGCAGCGGCAAAGCGGGACGCCAGCACGTTGTAGTCGTGGTGCGCGATTGCGTGCGCGTGGCCGTTGGCCCCGAGCCGGGCGCGCTCGGCTGGCGGCATCGCACGGAACCGCCGCACCGCCTCCACCAGGGCCGCGGGATCCTCCGGCGCGATCGTGATACCGCACTGCGCCTCGCCGACCATGTCGTTGCCGGCGTCGATCGCCTGGATCACCGGCCGGCCGGCCATCATGTAGTCCATGAGCTTGTTCGGGCTGATGCCGTGCTGAAAAAGCGGCGACCGCTTGAAGCTCACATAGAGCACATCCATCCGCTCGAGCAGCGTCGGGATCGAAAGCTTGGGCACGGGATCGAGGAAAACGACGTTGGTCAGCCCGAGCCCCGCCGCGCGCTGCTGAAGCGGCGCCTTCTCGGGGCCCTTGCCGACGAGGACAAACGTCACCGGCTCGTCCCGCAGCAGCGCCGCCGCGTCGATCACGGTGTCGAGGCCGTTGGCGATGCCGTGCGAGCCGGCGTAGGCCACGAGGAAGCGTCCCTCCTGTCGGAGCGCGTCGAGCCGCGCGGCCGCCGCCGCGGGCAGCGGCGCGGGCTGCGCCCAGTCCGCCAGCACGATGCCGTTGGGCACGTGAAAGAACTTCCCCGGCGCCAGCCCGCGCCCGCGCATGTGCGCCTCCGCTGTCGGCAGGATCGAGACGACCTTCCACGCGTGCCGATAGGCATAGTCCTCCGCGTGTTGCATCACCGCGATGAAGGGATGCCAGCGCGACATGCCCGCCAGCAGCATCGGTGACAGCGGCCAGATGTCGTGCACCTCGAACACGAGGCGCGCCCCCGTCCGGTCGGCGAGGCGCTTCGCGGCGTAGATTTCCAACGGATACGTCGACGAGGCGATCACGACGTCCGGCCGGCGCTCGCACAGAGCCCGCCTGTGGCGCAGCAGGCCCCAGGTGAACGCGAGCATGTTCTTCACCCGGCCCAGGCCGTTGCCTCGGTAGGCGGGTGTGCGAATCCAGAAATACTCGACGCCGTCGATCGTCTCGCGGGTCAGCGGCGCCGTGGTGGCGGGATTCTGGCTCCGCAGGTGCGAGAACGTCGCCGCCACAATCTGCACGGTGTGCCCGAGCTTCTGCCATTCATGCGCCATGTAATACGGCCGGAACTCCATGCCGTGGCGCTTCGAGCCCGCGTAGTGGTTGATGAGGAGAATGTGCACGCGCAGGGCAGAAGCGGTGGTGGCAACGGTGGCTTCTCAGACCGTGGTGCGCCGCGCCGAGCGCGGCACGCGGCTGATCACCGCGCGGAACTTGCCTCGCGACGTGCGCTCGATCGCGTCGACGCGCACAATCTCGACGCGCACCGGCCCGAGCCGCTCGGCGAAGCGGCTGCGGATCAGCGCGAGATCCTCCGGCCGCAATTCCGTGCGCGACGCCACGCGCACCGTGAACCGGTCGATCTCCTCCTGGATCACCTGGCCCTCCACGATGCCGGGGATCCCAAGCAGGATGCCGTGGAAGCGCACCATCTCGCGGCCGTCGGGCCCGATCACGGTGTCTTCCAGCCGGCCGACGAGCTCGCGCCACACCGGCATGTGCCGGCCGCATGGGCACGGCTCCGTCGCGGCGATCGCGAGATCGCTCATGCGGTAGCGCACGAGCGGCTGATCGAAACAGAAGAGTCCCGTCGCGATCACGTTGCCCTGCTCGCCCGCCGCGACCGGCTGCCCATGATCGTCCACCAGCTCGACGACACCGACATCCGGGCTCACGTGCAACCGGCCGTGTTCGCACTCGGAGGCGAGGCAGCACGGCTCGACGCCGCTGTAGCCGTCGAACACCTTGCAGCCATACACGCGCGACAGCGTCGCGCGCATCTCCGACGTGAGCTTCTCGCTGCTGGTGAGAATCGCCTTCGGCTGGTGCACCGTCAGCCCGGCCTCCTCGATCATGCGGGCGAGGAAGAAGTGCCCCGAGGCGTAGCCGACGAGGTAGTCGGGTTTATAGTGGTTCAGCGCGCCGACGTAGTGCGGCACGTTCTGCGGCGAGATGTGGAACGCGGAGAAATAAAGCTGCCTCTCGGCGGCGTTGTAGCGCCAGAACGGCGGCGCGCTCGTGCCTTCCGGCACGACCAGCCGCCCGCCGATCATCGCGCGGCTCATCGTGTGATCCACGCCCGCCCAGCGGCGGCAGCGCACTTCGTAGGCCGCGGCCCATCGCTGCTGCGTGTCCGCACTCATCTGGATCTCAAGCGGCGTGCCCGTGCTGCCGCTCGTCTTGTAGGTGTGGAGTTTTTTCTCCACCGGCGTCGCGAGAAAATCCGCCGGCGCCGCCAGGATGTCCTGCTTCGAAATCATCGGCAGCCGCGGCAGATCGGCGATCCGGAACTGCGCGAGTTCGGCCGCGGTGAGGCCGAGTTTCTCCCACGTCCGCCGGTAGTAAGGCACGCGCTCGAAACACCACCCGAGCATCGTCCGCAACTCCACGGTCTGAAACGCGTCCCACTCGGCCGCGCTGAAGCGCTCGCGCGCGGCAAACTCCGGCACCGCCGCGCGAAACGCCGGGCCGAAACGCCGGCGGCGCCACATCAGCCCGAAGAGCGTGATGCCGAGATTCTGCACCCAGACCGGGCTGGCGCGGTAAATCGAATCGAGGCGGGAGGCCATGGAACGGCGGGCGGTATCAGGCCGCGGCGGCGAAGCTTTTTTCGAGGCCCGCGGCGGGCGCGTAGTGGCGGTCGAGCGCGACGTCGTGCCAGATCGCGACCATCATCAGCTGCAGGAGCAGCGACAGCCGCTGGTTGTCCCCGGCGAGGAAGCCGTCGATCAACTGCCGGATCGCGCGCGGGTCGAACGGGCCTGACGCAATCGCCGCCTTCTTCGGCAACTCGTCGAGACACTGGCGCAGGGCCGGATCGGTGCGCAGGTAATCGGCCCACGGCACGCCGAAGCCCCACTTGTGGTGCTTCACGATCGACTCGGGCAGACGCGGGGCCATCGCCTGGCGGAAGACATACTTCCCCTGGCCCGCCCCGAAGAGGCACTGGGTCGGCAGCGCCGCCGCGATCTCCACCAGCTCATAGTCGAGGAGCGGTTCGCGGCACTCGATCGACGCGGCCATCGTCATGCGGTCGTTGCGGTGGAGCAGCGACACGAGATACGCGTGCTGGTCGAGATACATCGCCTGCCGCGCCGGCTCCGCCGAGTAGCGCTTCGCGTCCTCGAGCAGCGCCTGCCGGAACGGAAAGTTTCCCGTCGGCTTGAGCCCGAGCACGGCGAGATCCGTCGGGAAGACGTTGCACGGATTGTAGAGGATGAACTGATCGATCGAGCCGAGCCGGAGGAAGCGCGCGAGCTTGCGCCAGCGGCCGCCGAGGCCGAGCGCGTTCACCACCGGCGGCAGCCAGGCGGCCGACGCGGTCAGCAATCCGGGGAAACGCAGCGGCCGGTAGCGCACGTAGCCGCCCATGATCTCGTCGGCGCCCTCGCCCGAGAGCAGCACGGTGACCTGCGACTTGGCATGCGCGGCGATCACGTTGAGGTGCACGTCGTGGCCGTGCGCGAGCGGCTCGTCGTTGAACCACGACGCGCGCTCGAGCATCGGCAGCAGGTTGCCCTCGGGCACCTTGAGCACGTGGTGATCGAGTGAATACCGTTTTGCCAGCTCGGCCGCATACGGGCGCTCGTCGAACTCCGCCTGGTCGAAGCCCATCGTGTAGCTGTGCACGCCGGAGCCGGCCTGCAACGCGAGCGCCGCCGCCACGCTGCTCGAATCGAGGCCGCCGCTGAGGAAAACGCCCACCGGCACGTCGCTGATCCGCCGCAGCGCGATCGAGTCGTCGAAGGCCTGGCGCACGTGGCCGGCGAGGTCGGCCGGCAGCCGGCGCTCGCGCGCCCGCTCCGCGAGGTTCCACCAGCGCTGCGTCGTGAACTTGCCGTCGCGCAGGAGCAGGTGATGCGCGGGCAGCAGCGACTTCACGCCCGCGAACGGCGTGTCCTCGCCCGCCACGAAGCGGAAGCAAAGCAGCTCCTCCCATTTCGCGTGGTCGAAGGCCGCGGGCACGCCGGCGGCGAAAAGCACCTTCTGCTCGGACGCGAAGTGCAGCGCGCCCTCGTGCCAGGCGTAATACAGCGGCTTCACGCCAAGGCGGTCGCGCGCGAGGAAGAGCGTGCGCTCGACCGCATCCCAGATCGCGAAGGCGAACATCCCGTTGAGGCGCGACAGCATCTTCGCGCCCTCGCGCACGTAGAGCCACAGCACGACCTCGGTGTCGGAGCCGGAATGGAACACCACCCCCTGCCCCTCCAGTTCGCGGCGCAACGCGTGGAAGTTGTAGACCTCGCCGTTGTAGACGATGTGGTAGCGCCCGTCGGGCGTCTGCATCGGCATGTGCCCGCGTGGCGAGAGATCCTGAATCGCCAGGCGGCGGACGCCGAGCGCCACGCCCGGCGCGAGGTAGTGCCCCGCATCGTCCGGCCCGCGGTGCGTCATGCGATCGCGCATGGCCGTCAGCCGCTCGAGGGAGACGGTGTAGGAGGGATCGCGATGCACAATGCCACAGATGCCGCACATAAGTTGAGATCAGTTCCGCCCGCCGGCCCCGCGCGCCGGCATCAGCCGTTCGAATACGTTCTCCCACTGCGCCCGGACGCTGGCCCACGACGAGCGGTCGGCCAGCACACGGCCGTTGACGGAGAGCTTCCGCGCCAGCGCCGGCTCACGCACGAGCCGCACCACGGCCTGCACCATCGCCTCGACGTCGTTGTCGGCCACGAGCAGGCCGTTCTCCTCGTGCGTCAGCAAATCGGGGATGCCCCCGATGTTGGTCGCGATCACCGGCACGCCCAGCGCGCCCATCTCGACGACCGAGACCGGCATGTTGTCGATGCGGTTCGTGTTGAGGTAAATGTCGGAGGCGGACGCAAACTTCACCTTACGCTCGAAATCGAGATAGCCGGGAAACTCCACCGCGTCCGCCACGCCGAGCTCGCGCGCGAGCTGCTGCACGCCGGGCAGCAGGCCCTTGTCCTGCCCGCCCATGATCAAGGTCGCCTCCGGCTCGATCGCGCGCAGCCGCGCCAGCACGCGAATCGCCATCTCCGGGTTGTAGATGTCGTGAAACGCGCGCATCCAGAACAGCCGCGGCCGCACGCGCTCGCGGAGTCGGAACGGATAGCGCGCGCTGTCGATGACGTTGGGGATCACCTCGACGGCGAAGCCCCGCTCGCGCACGGCACGGGCGAGGAAGTTGGACGGCGTCACGAGGACGTCCGCGCGGCCAAGCACGCGCCGCGTCCAGCGTGGATAGCGCCGCATGAAGTCTGGCATCGCACCGCCCCGGAGCACCATGATGACGCGCTGGCCGAGCAATTTCCCGAGGAGGCTCGCGCTGTCCTCCACCACGAAGATCGGGCCGCCGAAAACCTGGAGGCACTGGATGTCGATGCGCCGCGCCGCGCGCAGGAGCGTGGACAGGACGTCGAGCCAGCGCACCCAGCGGTTCGGATGCGCCGAGGCGCAGGTGAGCGTGTAGCCCTCGCGCGCGAAGAGATCGCGGAGGGTCTCGGCCTGCGTCACGACCTGCCCCGGCAGCCCGCCCGTCATCGGACCGATGATGGCGAGACGGGGCGCGCTCGGCAGCGGCGCTTTCGCCTGAACTGTCGGCGATGAACTCACGGTAGTTTCTTCACCATGTGGCCCATCCAGATCGCACCCTTCTGATATTTTTCCCAGCCGGCCCGCTCGTAGAGCTGGATCGCGGCGGTATTGTCGGTGTGCACGTTGAGGCTCAGCAGGGGGTGAGAGCGTTCGGCGGCGATCTTCTCGATTTCAACGAGCAGGAGCCGCGCGATTCCCTGCCGGCGTGAGTCCGGGTGCACGGCGATGGACTGGATTCCGAACGTGTGCTGAAGCGAACCCGGGGGGCCTGCCGGGCCGGGTTTCGGTCGTCGCAGGAATCGCGCCCCGATCCGCAGCCGTTCGCGGAAGAATGAGCTGCCGAGCAGCCAGGGCCGCAGGCACACGAGCAGCACCAGAAACGCGCGGTTCCGTCGCACAAAGCCCGGACCAACCCCGCGCCACACCCCGCCAAAGCAGAAGCCGACCAGCCGCCCGCCCGCGTAGGCGCCCAACCCGACGGAGTCGTGCGGACCGACCAGGAGCCACTCGAAAAAGCGCCGGCAGGCCTCGAGGCCGAGCTGCGACACCGCACTCTCGGGAAACGCCGCGCGTTGGACGCCGGCCACCTCGCGCAGATCCGCCGTGGTCAGCGGCCGAATCGAGACCGCGGGCGCGTGGCCGGAAGTGTTCTGAGTCGGCATGCGTTCAGTGGGACCGCTCGAGCAGCATGATCACGTCCGTCGCGAGCCGCGACAGGATCGGACTCCGCATCGTGCGCAGCCCGAAACGGAAGAGCATCTCGTTCGGCAGGCGGCCCATGCCCGGGAGCGAGAGCTCGCAGCGGCGGAACTGCCGGCGCGCGAGCCCGGCCGCCGCTGTCCAGCCTTCGACCTCGCGAAACGACATCCGGTGCGCGCGGTAGCCGCTGCGCCGCTGCGTCGCCCAGAAGCGGTAGAGCCCCAGCGCCCGGCTCATCCAGCGACCGTGGTCCGTGAACTGCAGCACGAGCCGGCCGCCCGGTTTCAGATGCCGGGCCAGCACCTGCACCGCATCCGCCGGCGACGCGACGTGCGCCAGCACGCCCAGGCAGAGGATCAAATCGTAGCGCGTCGCGAACTTCTGGCTGAGCAGTTCGCCCTGCACGAACTCGAGCGTGCAGTCGCCCACGCCCTGCGCCCGCGCGCGCGCCTGCTCCAGCATGGCGGCCGAGATGTCGAACAGCGTCACACGATTCCCCCGCCCCCAGAACTGCCGCGAGATACTGCCGTCGCCGCACCCGACATCCAGAATGTCGGAGCCGCCGACCTCGCCGACAAACTCGCTCACGACCGTGGCGCGGACGCGCAGCCCGAAGTCTTTTTCCAGGTAGGAACTGCCGCGGCCGAAGAATTCACGCACCCGGGCGTGACGCTGCGCGAGGACTTCGGGAGGGACGGGATCGGCCATGAAGGAAAAGTCAGAGTGCGACTGGCGCGCTGAGCGCCCGCCGATAGCCGCGCTCCCGCAGCAGGCGGTCATAGAGCGCCAGGTGGTCGCCGATGTAGCGCTCGATCGAATACCGATCTTCGACCGCCCGGCGCCCGGCCCGGCCGAGGCGCGTCGCCAGCGCCGGGTCCGCCAGCAGGGTCGCGATTGCGCCGGCAAACCGCTCCGCGTCGTCGGACGGCACGACAAAGCCGGTTTCCTGATCGCGCACCACGCGGGCGCAATCGCCGACATCAGTCACCACGCAGGGCTTCGCCCAATACATGTATTCCGTCAGCACCGTCGGCAGCCCCTCGGTGCGCGACGACAGCACGGCGACGTCGAACTCGCGGGAGAGCCAGGGCGCGTCGAGCCGCTTCGGGACGAGAAAGAAAACGCCGGCCAGTCCCTGCTCGCGGAGGAAGGAGGCGACCTGCGCCTCGTCGGGTCCGGAACCGACGAGGCAAAACGCCGCGGCGGGAAACCGGCGATGCACGATCGCCGCGGCCCGCGCAAAGAGCAGCGGGTTTTTGTCCGCGTTCAACTTGCCGACCATGCCAATCAGGGGCCGGTCCGCGGCGAGGCCGAGTTCGGCACGCAGCGACGCCACGCCGGCCCGCCCGCGTTCCATGCGACCAAAATCGAGCCCGTTCGGAATCACGCTCAGCTTGGCCGCCGGCTCGCGGCACTCCGCGACGAGATAATCTCGCCCGCGCTCCGTGTTGCAGATCGTGTGGTCGATGAAGCGGCCGAACACCCGCTGCACGAGTTGCAACCGCTCGTGCAGATAGGTCGCGAGGAAACACGAGCAGATCACCGGCACCCGCGCCAGCCGGCCCGCGACCGCGCAGTAGATTCCCGCCACGGAGTCGAACGCCTGCAGCACCTGCGGCCGCAGCCGCCGGCAAAGACGGTAAATCTCCGCCACCCGATCGACGATCCGTCCCCGGCGCGGCGTGATTGTCACGACCGACACCCCGGCGTCGCGCAGCACGCGCTCCCACTCGCCGCCGGGCTGGAACACCAGGATGGTCGCCGCCATCGCCCGGGGATCGAGGCCGAGCACAAGCTCCGCAAGGTTCTTCTCCGCGCCCCCAAGCCCGAGCTGGCCGATGACGAAGAGCACCTGCAAAGGCGAAGATTCAGGCGGCAACGGGAGTGGGGTTGGCATTGGCTTCGCTGCTCGTGATCCACACCAGTCCCGCGGTGCCATCCACGCGCAGGAGGTCACCGTCCTTGATGATCTCGGTCGCCCGGCCCGTGCCGAGCACGGCCGGGATGCCGCTCTCGCGCGCGAGGTTTGCGCCGTGTGAGAGCACATAGCCGCGGTCGGTCACCAGCCCGCCGATGATCATCAGCACCGGCGACCATTCGGGCCGCACCGTGTCGCACACGAGGATCTCGCCGGCCTGCACGCGACTGAGTTCCGCGCGCCGGGCGAGGCGCGCGCGGCCGACGGCGATGCCGGGGCTGCCCGGCGCCCCCGTGAGCCTCTGCCCGTCCGGCGCCGCCACCGCCGCCACCGCCGGCGTGCCGAGCGTGAACGCGACCGGTGGGCGGAGGTGCCGCTGCCCCTGCGCTTCGCGGAAGCGGCGCGCGGCGTCGGCCAACGGCCCGGTCACTCCCGGCCCCGGCTCCGCCGGCAACGCGACCAACTCGTCATAGCTGAGGGTGAAAATATGCTCGACCTCCTCGAGCGCGCCGCGCGCCACCAGCTCGCGGCCGAGCGTGCGCAGGGTTTCGCCGATGACCATCACCGCGCTCGAGAGGTGATGATTGTAGTCTTCGCGACAGGGATAGTAGCGGCGCGCCAACGGCAGGAAATAATCGAGCAGCCACTTCTCCACCGGCAGCACGCGGCGACGCAGGCCTTGGGTGAGCTGCGCCGCGATCTCGCGATACGCCTGCTCCGCCTGCGCGGCGGCGTCGGCGCGTTCCGGCCGGACGCGCGGTGGCTGCCGCAAAAATGTGCGGCGGAAATCCGCGTTCACGATCCAACTGGGATCCTTGGGATTTCGATCGGACCAGACGTAGCCATACGTGGCGTGAAACCGCCGCCACGTCGCCGCGATCGCCGCGTGTTCCGGCCGGCCCGCGATCGCTGACGCAAGATCTCCGTCGTGCTCGTCCAACGCGGCCGTCAACCCGGCCACCCGCAGCGCCACCGCGAGTTCCGCCAGTTCCTCGTCGCGCGTGCTCGTGGCATTCGGCAGCCCGAGCAGCAACGTGGCCGGCTCGACCGGGCACCCGCGCAGCGCCCGGGTGCAGAGCCGCATCACCACCGTCGTGAACGCGTTGGCCAGCACTCCGACCGGCACAGCGGCGGCTTCAAATTCCAGATACGCCGCCACCGCCTCCTCCAGCGTGCCGAGGCGGGCGCGGGGCGTGGCAGGTAACACGGTCTTCGCGCGCACGGCCTGCAGCCGCGCCGCCAGCCGCGGGATCGCCTGCTCGCGAAACACGCGCTCCTCCGCGCCCGCCCGACGGAGCCAGCGCACGAGCTGCACCGCCTTGAGCGCCGGCGCCGGCAGCCAGCCCGGAGCCCCCACGATCTCATGCTGGTAGATGAAGCCGTGGATGGCGGCCTGGGTATTCGTGATCGGGACGCCCAGCATCGCCGCCGCCGCCCCGCGATAGATGGGATTCTTCCGCCGCTCGAGACTGCGTCCGAAGGGCGAGAAATGATCGGGAAACTCGAGCGTCCACGACGTGATGGCCGGGGCCTCGTCAACGCGCTCCGGCAGCGGAAACCAGGCCGGGCGCGCGGTGACGTCGCGGGTCTGCAGGATGAACGCCTGTCCGCCCTCCAGCGCCCATTCGATATCCTGCGGGCCGCCGAAACGCCGCTGCAATTCGAGTCCCATTTTCGCCAGAGCCACCGCCGCCACGGGAGTGAGCGCGGGCTGCGCCGCCGCTTCGGTCGCGACCGATTCCTCGGCCAGACCGCCCGCCGCCGTCGCGATCAGGCGCGTGCGTTTGGGCGCCACCACCGTGGACGCGACGCGAAGCTCGATCGCGTTCACCACGATCGTGTCGGATTCGACCGCACCGGAAACCACGCCCTCGCCGAGGCCGAGGGCCGCGTTGATCACGATTTCGTGCGGATGGCCGGTGACCGGATGGGCGGTGAACATCACCCCGGCGACATCCGCCTTCACCATCGGCTGCACGACCACCGCCATCGCGTAGTCGGCGGGGGCGAGGCCCGACTTCACGAGCCACGTGATCGCCGCGGGGCTCCAGAGCGTCGCCCACGATTGCCGCGCGTGCTCCAGCACCGCCGCCGCTCCGGTGACATTCAATGAAGTGCCAAAGACGCCGGCGAAGCTGCCTTCGCCCAGATCTTCCACCGTCGACGACGAGCGCACGGCGACGGCGGGCTCCGCGCCGCGGGCGCGGGTCAGTTCCGCGTAGGCTGCTGCCACGTCCTGACCGATGTCCGCGGGGATCGGCGCGGCGAGGACGGCGGCGCGGGCGGCCTCGCACCAGGCGCCAAGCTGCGCCGCGGTGCCGTCGCGGAACCGGCCGGGCGACAGCAGGGCCGTGAGGTGATTGGCGTCCACGAAACGTTGATACGCCGCCACCGTCACGCAGAAACCGCCGGGCACGGGGAGCCCCTGCCGGGTCAGCCGGCCCAGATTGGCGCCCTTGTTGCCCGTGCGGGCCGGATCGCAGGCCGCCGGCGCCTGCAACCAGATGATGTTTTCAGCCATTCCGCCCCTGCGCCGCCGGCTTCTCGATCACGACCAGCAATTGCTCCGTGAAGAGATGAAACGGCCACACGCCGGCCAGGCGATCCACGAAGGCCGCCAGCTTCGGACTGAGCTGCCAGAAATGTCCCTGGCCGAGAAACCAGACGCCGCGTTTCCGGCGGACCGGATAGCCGGCAAACGTGCGCGCATGCTGGTGCGGCCAGAAACGCCCGCCCCAGAACCCGAGCGTGTAACGCGCATGGATGTCGAGGATCGGCCGCAGGAAGACGCCGGAGAACTTGTTGTTGAACTCGACGACGACGCGCCCGCCGGGCTTCACGACGCGATACAGTTCGGCGAGGATCTCGCGCTGCAGTTCAAACGGCAGCAGGTGAAAGAACCGGATGGCGGTCACGGCGTCGAACGTGCCGTCGGGATACGGCAGCGCGCGGGCGTTGGCGACGACGAGCGTCAGGTTCGACAAGTTCTCTGCCTTCGCCTTCTCGCGGGCCTCCTCAAGCATGGCCGCCGTCAAGTCCACGCCGATCACCTGCGCGCCCCGGCGCGCGAGGTGCAGGGAAATCCGTCCTGTGCCCGTCGCAACATCGAGAACCTGCAGGCCATCCTTCAGGCCGATCAGATCGCCGATGACCTGGTTCGAAAGCTCGACATAATACCTCCGCCTGGGCGTGGACCATCGAATGCGATCATATTGGGCCGCTTCGTTGGTGTAGCTGGATTGATTGCGTCGATCGGTCTTGTCGAGAGAACCGGAGTCGTTGGTGGAGTCGTGCGACATGTAAGGAAAGGGACGGCGGAGGCCTGGCCTGCCGATCAGGCCACCGGGACTCGGGCGATGCCCGCGCACTGGAGGACCGCGTCGGCAATGCGGCGGCTGGCCCGTCCGTCGACGGGACCACAAATCCAGTCGACCGCCTTTTGGCGACCGGCGCGGTGCTGGTCCGGGTTGCGCAGCGTCGCGTTAATTTGGGCGATGAGTTCCTCGTGACTGGTGGCCAGGGCGGCGGCGTCGCACTTCATCACGCGACTGTAGTGAAAGCTGCGGTGCCCGTTCGGCACGCGCTGCGCCCTGGGATCATCCGGGACGGTGGTGTAGGCCACATTCACCACGGGAGTATTCAGAATCGCGGAATCAAGCGTCATGCTCGAAGCCAGGTTCACGTTCAGATCGGAGTGCCGCAGCGTATTCGACAACAGGGCAATCAACTCGAGGTTTGGCGTGAACCACCAATATTCGTCGATCTCGCGGGGCCAGGGCGGCTGGATCAAGATGCCGGGGCAGGTCTTCTCGAGGGCCTGGAAACGACCGCTGCGATCCACCGGATGGGACCGCACCAACAATTGCGGATTTCCCTCGATCCGCCCGTCGCGGATGGCTTCCCAGATGTGCCGCACAACCTCGGGTTCCCGGGGAAACGCCCATTCGACCGCGACGCCAGAATACGTGATCAACTTCCGGTCGGGATCGCCCCCAAGCCGGCGGAAAAACTCCTCCCGCGTGCACATCAGATCCGAACGCAAATGAAAGTCGAACTGCGGGGTGCCGGTGATAAACACCTGCTCATCCCGCAAGGTGGGCCGGTGCCGTTTCAAATCCTCTTTCATCGCCTCACCCCAGACGATGAAGTGGCTATAGTCCGGGAGCAGCGGACCTTTGTAGGAGAGGTTGTCCCAGGAGACCACGGCCGCGACCGCCGGGATCCCCCGCTCGCGAGCGAGCAGGCTGCCGGACAATTCCCCCAGATCATAAGGGTTGGTCGACAGCACGACATCGGGTGCCAGCGCGTCGAAGGCCGCCGCGTGCGCCTGTGCCCGTTTCGCGAAGGCCTGGTCTTCGAATTTCCGCAGGCAGTTGAAGGCCCCGGTGTGGGCCACCGCCCGCGCCGCCCATTCCTTCACCTGCCACAACGGCCGCTTCCAGCGTGGCTGGAGCACCGCCATCCAGTTCCACAGGTAACGATCCCAGAACCCGAGCCGGTGATTGCAGGCGCTGACGAGCAAGCCGTTCAAACTGGTGAGCCACGAAGGAGGTTGGAGTGTGAGCAGCGGCGCGATCCGCAAGCCCTGCGCGGCCAGTTCGCTCTCCAACTGGGCATCGCCCGGCGGCAGCATCACGATCACGTCCATCTCATTGCGAATGGAGCTGAGAAAATCGGATCGCAAATAGCTGCGCACGGCCCAGCCGCACGATATCATAAGGAGGAGCCGTGGTCTCCGGGTCACATTCATGGGAGCAACCTCCGCGCGGTGACCGGCGCGGGTCGGCTTCGGACCGACAGCGCGGGGTGGCGGCGCACTACCAGAGGCCCGGAAGGCCGGCCAAACGCACGGCTGAGAAACAGCGTAAGCCCAAAGGCCAGCCAGAATTCCTTCGCCCGGCTGCTGGCCGCACCCGCCACGACAACGACAAAGGTAATCCACCAGGCCACGGTGAAATGCCGCCAGGGTCCACCCCGCCAGGCAACCACGCCGAGACTGACGATGAATGCGATGAACAGGCCGGCGCCGATCATGCCCATCTCGACGGCGATGCGCAGGTAGATGTTGTGCGCATCGCGGGCGATGTCTCCAGTCCGGGCCGCGTAGGTCATCCCGAACGACCCAATCCCGGAACCCGCGAGCGGGTTGTCCTGGAAGAGGTCGATCGCCGTGCTCCAAATACCGGCCCGACCAGTGGAGAGCTGATGCATGTCACCCGTCGAAAAGTCGGTGACTGTCTGCATCACCCGCCGCTGAAACAGCTCGGGATTGATCAGGCCCGCCACCACCAGGAGCGCGGCTGACAGCGTCACCAAGACACCAATACGGCGCAGCCGAGAGGACATCTTCTGCCCGAAAATGGCCCAGGCCGCGAGCGCCGCGAGCGCCGCGGCAAGGGAGGTGCGCCCGTAGGAAAGGGGCACCGACACGCCGAAGAAGACCGCCAGCGCCCCGGCGATTCGGCGATGGAGCTGTTTCGGATCGAACTCGACCACCGCTAAGGCTGCAATTGTGCCGACGATGCAAGTGCGGGCGAAGAGATTGGGGGAGATGTCGAGTTGGGCCCCCATCATACTGTCGATTTCCCGGCCGCGTTCCTCGCTCCACACCGTCGCCGCCCCGACCCGGATGTTATGCCAAAGCACGAGGGCATACACGAGGTTGCCGGCGAGATAGAAGTGCAGCCAGCGCAGCACAAGGAGCGGCGAGCCCGCCCAACGGGCGTAGATCATCATCACCGCCGCACCGGCCACATCCGTGAGAACCAGTCCGATCCCGGAGTTTGCACCGGCGCTCGTCCACGCAATGGAGATGGCCTCCCAGCCCAAGAATGCGGCGATGCAATACTCTGGCAGCGCTGTCCTCCATGCCGGCCCCTTCCGGTGATGCCGGAGCAGCCCGATGGCGCTGATGCCGAGGAAAAGGTAGGACAGGAAATTCCATCGCGCACCGCCCAAGGCCGTCAACGGGTGCTCCAGGGGCAGGAGGAAAGCGAACGCCGCCAATGCGACCCGGAAATCGTTGGCCGCATACCCGATACACAGCAGCGTCAACAAACCGAGCAGCGTCAGCGCCGCCGGTTTGACGCCAACCAGAAGATAGATGATCGCGCAGACCGCGAATCCGATTGCCAGGATTCTCGCGAGGCGGTCCAGGGACGCACCGAGCGGATCGGCGCGAAGCGGAAGGGGAGCAGGTGCAATCATGAGTCAGTCGTGCCGCGGGAACTTGGCCGATTCTGAATGGGCCGTGGGCGCGAGGCAGCAGGCGTCCATCACCCGCGTTTGCGCCGGTGACGACAGGTTAACCGAACACGGCAGGCTCAACCCCTGCCCGACCAGCCGCTCGGCGACCGCACCACCCACCGCAAACGCACCGCGATGCGCCGGGCTTTGGTGCAATGCCTGCCAGAGCGGCCGACTCTGAATCCGCTGCTCCTGCAACCGCCGCAGCAACTGCCGGCTCCCCATTCCGAAGCGCGACTCGTCCACCAGCACCGTGTAGAGCCACTTCGCGCTGAACGCCCACGAGGCCTCGCGCATCGGTTCCAAACCCGGCACGGCCGCGAACGCCGCGTCATAGGTCGCGGCGATCCGGCGCTTGGCCGCGATGTAGTCATCCAGGGACTCCAGTTGCGCGCAGCCGATGGCCGCTAGGACGTTTGTCAGCCGATAATTGTAGCCGACGTCACCGTGCACGTATTCCAGCGGATCATCCTTCGCCTGCGTCGTGAGATATTTCGCCCGTTGCGCCAGCGCCGGATCGTTCGTCACGAGCATGCCGCCGCCGCCGGTCGTGATGAGCTTGTTCCCGTTGAAACTGAAACAGCCGATCTGGCCCAGCGTCCCGACCGGCTTTCCCTTGTAGAGCGCTCCCAGGCTCTCTGACGCATCCTCGATCAACGGCAGCGCAAACTTCGCTGCGACCGCGAGGATCGGATCCAGATCGACGGGATGACCGAGGATGTGGACCGGCACGATCGCCTTCACGCGGCGTCCCGTGGCGCGATTGCGCAGCACGCCTTCGCGCCAGTCGCAGCCCCGTTCGAGAAAATCCACGACGCGCCGCGGATCCATCTGCCACGTGTCCGGCTCGGCATCGATGAACACCGGCCAGGCACCCTGGTAACGAATCGCGTTGGCAGGCGCGATGAACGTCAGCGTCGAGACCAACACCTCGTCATCGGCCTCCACGCCGGCAATCCGCAGCGCCGTGTGCAGCGCCGCCGTGCCGTTCACGACCGACACCGCGTGCTTCGCCTGCACCCGGGCGGCGAACTCGCGCTCAAAGCGATCGACGAACGGGCCGCCGGAGGAGACCCAGTTGGTGTCGAGACACTCCTTGACGTAGCGCCACTCGTTGCCGCGCAGGACCGGCTCCGCCAGCGGAATGACCCCGCCGCTCGCGATCGCGCCGGGCTCAGAGGACGTATTCATTCGGTCGATATTTATCCAGGTGCTGCCCAATCCACGCGATGGTCTGCTCCAGGCCCTGCTCCAGGGTGATCCGCGGTTCCCACCCAAGCACGCTGCGCGCGAGTCGGTTGTCCGCCAGCAGTCGTTCCACTTCGCTCTTCTCCGGGCGCACGCGCTGCGCTTCGCTCTCGACCGCGACCTCGCGACCCGTGAGCTTGATGATCAACTGCACAAGATCGCCGACGCTGATTTCGCGGCCGGTGCCGAGGTTGATGGTCCTGCCCAGCGCCGCATCGACCGAAGCCGCGAGGAGGAAACCGTCGACGGTGTTGGACACGAAATTCAGATCGCGCGTCGGCGTGAGGCTGCCGAGCCGCACGGTCTTCCCGGTGAGCGACTGCGTGATGATGGTCGGGATGACGGCGCGCGCGGACTGCCGCGGGCCGAAGGTGTTGAAGGGGCGCACCGTCACGACCGGCACGCCGAAGGAAAGATAGAAGGACTCGGCCAGCTTGTCGGCGGCGATCTTGGTCGCCGAATACGGCGACTGCCCCACCAGCGGGTGCTCCTCGTCGATCGGCACGCGGCGGGCGGTGCCGTAAACCTCGCTGGTCGAGGTGTGCACGATCCGCTTCACGCCGAGCGCACGGCCGACCTGGAGGACGTTCAGCGTGCCGTCGATGTTGGTGCGCACATACGACGCGGGCGCGTGATAGGAATACGGGATCGCGATCAGAGCCGCGAGATGGAACACGACCTCCGCGCCGGCCATCGCCTGCTCGACGCTGCCGCGGTCGGTGATGTCACCGGCGATAATCTTGAGGTTCTCCCCGGGCGCCGCCTGGTTGAGCCAGCCCCGCGAGCCCAGCGCGTTGTAGTGGACGAGCGCCCGCACATTGGCGCCGAGGGCGACGAGGCGCTCGGTGAGGTGGCTGCCGATGAAGCCACCGGCGCCGGTGACGAGAACATTTTTTCCGGACCAGTTCATCATGACGAAAATCTCCCGTCCTTGTGGTCTTCCTGCGCCTGCAGGTAGTCCGCGTGTTTGCCGATATCGAGCCAGTATTCCACGATGGGAAAGCTCACCACGCGCCGTCCGGCGGCGATCAGCATCTCGATCAGTTCCGGCATGTCGCACCGCCGTTCCTGCGGGATGA
>CAZENI010000003.1:0-51837 GCA_964513055.1 uncultured Opitutus sp. | reverse complement strand
AGGCCCGCGAAATCGCCCGCAAGCGGGCTCCTACCTTCCGAGCCGGGGCCCTTTTTCGACGCCCTCTGAGCCGGAAGCGTGCAGTTGAAGCTCCCTTTCATTCGAGAGACTCCACCGCAACTGCACGTTCCCGGTTCAGGGCAGTTCGTAGATTTCGACCAGGACCACGCCGGTCGCGCCGCCGAAGCCGGTCACGCGGGCGGTGTAGACGCCTCCGGTCAGGTTGATCACCAAGGCGGAATTGGCCAGGCTGGTTGCCGGCAGGGGAAACGCGCCGGCCTGGGCGAAGGCGGTGGTCAGCGCGGCGCTGCCGAGCCAGTCGTCGTTCCGCGCGATCAGGGTGTTGCCGCGGTAGATTTCGAGGACGGGATCGGCGAGGGCGCCGGTGATGCCAAAGGCGCTCAGCGCCGGCCCGATGGCGCGGATGAGCAGGTTGCGCGGCACGTTGCCGACCACGGTGAAGCCGGCGGTGAGGATGGCCGCGCCCGTCCCGACTTGGCCGCGGGCGGAGACATTGGTGAGGTGGCTCAGGGTGGCAGCGTCGGGTGGGCCCGGCTCGGTCTCGTAAAGTTCCAGCAGGGCGACACCGGTGGTGTTGTTCACCCCGGCGAGCTCGGCGCCATAGCGGCCGGGCGCAAACGGACGCAGCAGCGCGGCGTCGCGGCTGGCGGCGTCGAGGGGGAAGGCCTGCGCCCGCGCGGTGGCGGCGGCCAGGCCGGCGTCGACGACCCAGTTGTCGCTCGTGGCCAGCACCGTCGTGCCCGTCGTCACGGTGAGCACCGGGTCGGCCAGGGCGCCACCGACGCCGAGCGTGGAGAGCGTGGGCCCGACGCCGCGCACGAGGAGGGGTTTGGCGTTGCCGGGACCGACGTTGAAGCCGACGACCATCGCCTGGGAGCCCGTGCCGGGCACGGCGCGCAGAGAGAAGTTGGCGAGGCGCGGCGGGTCGAGGCGTTCGAGCGCGACGGCGGCGGCGGCGCTCGTGACGGTGCCTTGGGGGTTCGAGACGGAGACGCTGTAAAGGCCCGCGTCGCCTGCCGCCGAGCTGGGAACGGCGTAGCTAGCGAGAGTCGCCCCGGGCAGGGCCGTGCCATCCCGGAACCACTGGAACCGCATCGGATCCTGGCCCGTGGCTCCGACCGCCAGGAGCAGGGGCAGGCTTGTGATCGTGGACACCGGTCGCGGCTGGAACGCGATCGCGAGCGCGCCGCCGCTGATCCGGCCGCGGTGCTCCGGGGTCTGGCGATACTGCGTCCAGGTGCCGGCCGCCGGTCCGGCGCCGAGGTCGATCGCGTAGAGCTTGGCGTCGCCGCTGCCGAAATAGAGCCGGCGGCCCGCGATGGCCGGGCTGGAGCGGATGGGCAGGGCGGTGTCCCACCGGCGCTGGATGCTGCCGTCTCCGTGGATCGCATACAGCCGGTTGTCATAGCAGCCGATGTAGAGGGTGCCGTTGGCGTCGACCGCGGGGGAGCTGGCGAGGATCGTGTTCTCCAGGAGCGTGCGCCAGCGGAGCGAGCCGTCGACGGTGTTGATCGCATACACGTGGCGGTCGCTGGCGCCGAAGTAGGCGGCGGTGCCGTCCGCGCTCAAGGTCGGCGAGCCCGAGATGAAGGTGAGCACCGGCGTGGTGTAGCTCCAGCGCAGGGTGCCGTCAGGCGCGACGCAGAGCAGCGAGGACGTGGAGTAGGTCGTGAGGTAGATGTTCCCGGCGGCATCGAGGGCCGGCGTCGAGAACGTGTCGCCGTTCGTGGTGAAGCGCCACTTGAGCGAGCCGTCGGGCCGCAGCGCGTAGAGGAAGCCGAAATCCGACGCCTGGTAGATGGTGCCGTCCGCGGCGATGACGGCGCTGGCAAAGGTGAGCGCATTCACGAAGGTGCGCCACAGGGTCGCGCCCGTGCGGGGATGCAGCGCGTAGAGGTAGCCGTCCGTCCCGTGCAGATACACGGTGCCGTCGATGCCGAGCGCCGGGCTGACAGAGAGCGAGCCGGCGCCGAGCGCGCGCTGCCAGAGCACGGTGCCGTCCGGATTGAGGGTCGTGACCGTGCCGTCGTTGGCCCCGAAGGTGATCGTGCCGTCGAGGCCGACCGCGGCGGAGGCGTTGTTGACCGCGCCGGGCGCGCGATACGCCCACTTCGAGGTGCCGTCCGGCCGGACCGCGTAGAAGTTGAGGTCGGGCGTGCCGCCGCCGACGTAGATCGTGCCGTCCGGTGCGATGGAGGGGGAGCCGGAGATCGCGCCGATCGTGCTGAACTGCCACGCGGAATCGGTGAGGGTGAGGGTGAAGTCGCCGCGCGTCATCGGGTCCTTGCAGTCGACCTTGAAATGGTAGGTGGCGCCGGCCGCCGCCTGGAACGTGCAGAGGCTGTCGCTGTTGATGTCGTCGATGCCGGTGTCGTCGTTCGCAGCGACGAGCGTGAGGCGGTCGGCGCTGGCGCCGGTGTAGATGCCCAGCACGGTGTCGAACGCCGTCGTGAAGCTCGCCACCTGGAAGCGGCCGGCGCGCGGCGCCGTCCATTTGAACCACACCGACCCTCCGCCGACGACGGTGCCGATGCGCGGCTCGCCGGACTGCAGCGTGGCGTGGAAGGTGGTGCCGGCGACCTGCAGGCTCTCGACGGAGGCGAGCGTGGTGGCGTTGGCAAAATCGTCGTTCCGCGGCGCCGTGCCGACATTGACGATGGTCAGGCCGGACGCGCCGGCCTTGCCGGTGACGGCGAGATGATACGTGACGCCGAGTTCGGCGGCGAAGGTGACCTGGCTGGTGGTGGCGCCGTCGGCGTCGTCGTTGGCGGCGACGCGGGTCAGGGCGTTGACGCTGGTGCCGGTGTAGACGGCGAGGGCGGTGTCGTAACCGCTGCCGCTGGTGGAGATGGCGGCGGAGCCGCGGGCGGGCGCAGTCCATTGCCACCAGAGCGTGGTCGCGCCCTCGACGCCGGCGTGGACGGGCTCGCCGGGTTCGGCGGTCGCGCCGGTGTTGTTGGAGCGCAGCGTCGTGCCGCTGCCGACGATGATGGCGCGCGTCGCGAAGTCGTCGTTGAACGGCCGGTTGGTCGTCGTGGTGAGCGCGCCGAGGAGGTCGAGGCGGCCGCCCGAGTGGGCGCGGCCGGTGAAGGCGGAGAGGCGCGCGGTGCCGCGCAGGAGGCGGTTGATGAGCTGGCGGGCGGTGTCGCGGGGGAACTGCGCGCGGAGCAGCGCGAGGGCGCCGGTCACGTGCGGAGCGGACATCGAGGTGCCGGACCGCGAGACCTGGCCGGTGGCGGTCAGATCGAGCGAGAGGATGGAGGTGCCGGGGGCATACAGGTCGACCAGGCCGCCGAACGCGGAGCTGCCGCTGGGCAGATCGCTCGGGCCCGAGTTGCCGACGGAGACGATGTTATCGAGCAGGTAATTCGAGGGGAAATGGGGCGCGCCGTCGTTGTCGGCGCCGTCGTTGCCGGCCGACGCGACGACGATGACGCCGGCCTCGCGCGCGGCGCGCAGGGCCGTGATCATCGCCTGCGAGAAGGCCACGCCGCCGAAGCTGCAGTTGATGATCTGGGCGCCCTTGGAGACCGCGTAGTCGATGCACGCCGCGCTGTCGCTGGAGCTGGAGGTGCCGGTGGAGTCGCTGTTCCGGACCGCCATGAGCTGCACCTTCCAGGCGACGCCGGCGATGTTGAAGGTGTTGTTGCCGGCGGCGCCGATGATGCCGGCGACGTGGCTGCCGTGGCCGTTCAGGTCGGTGACGGTGCCGCTGCGCACGCCGCGCACGAAGGCGGCGCCGTTGACATCGCCGAAGGTGGGCGCCGGATTGCGCCAAAGGTTCGGGGCGAGGTCGCGGTGGGTGGTGTTGATGCCCGAGTCGACGATCGCGACGATCACCTCGGGCGCCTCGCGGATGACATCCCAGGCGGCGACGGCCTTGATGTCCGCGCCGGGGGTGCTGCCGGTGAGCTGCCCGGTGTTGTGCAGCGACCACTGCGCGGTGAAGTTCGCGTCATTTGGCGTCGCGTCCAGCGACTCGAGATAGTCGGGCTCGACGAACTCGTAGCGGCCCGTGGCCTTCAGGCGTTCGATCGCCTGCTCGACGGTTTCGCCGGCGTCCACCTCGATGACGCGGAGGTCGCCGAGCCGCTCGAGTTTGTTCCGCACGCGCACGCGCTCGCGGGCTTCCGAGGCGTCGACGGTGCCGCGGTGGCGGGCGTGCGGCTTCGCGACGATGACCCGGTCGCTGTAGCGTTGGGTGCGTTCCTTCGTGGTGAAGGGCACGGCGGGCGAATTGACGTTCGCGTGGGCCAACGCGGCCGCGGCGAAGAACAGGAGGGCAATGCGCATGGAGCTGGAGGCGCCCGGCGCGGTGGCCGGGCGGGAGGTTAATCGGTCGGCGGAGAGGATGGGCGTGCTCACGGCAAGGCCGTGGAGGATGTCGCCCAAGCGCGCTCAAGAAGCGGACGCACTTTCGGAGGCGGTAACTGCCGGGGACGGAAGGCTGGACTTTCGGTCGCGCCGGCTAAACCGGCGTCGCGGGTGACTCGAAGAAAGGTCGCGGCCGGGCAATGACAACCCTGATGTCGGCCGCCGGTGGAATTTGTCGGCGGCCGCGCGCGGGCCCTGCGCGGTCGGGCCGCGGCTGCCGGCGGCTGCGGATGGGCCGACTGACCCATGACGCGGGAAACGAATCTGTGGCAGGATGACCCCATGAATTCCGTTTCGTTCGCGCTCCAGATTGTCTCGGCCGCCCCGTTTTCGCTGACCGCGTCTCCCTTTCCCCTGATCGCTGCGGGCGAGACGGGCGAGCTGCCGGGGGCGTCGATGGCGCCGCATGCCGCCGCCCCGGCGCACGTGCGGCTGCTGCACGCCGGCTGTTACTCGCTCTCGATTTCGCGGGCGGGGGCGGAGTATGCCGGTTGCTGAGCGCTGACCGGCGGCGCGGCGATCGCGGCCTACACTTTTTCCAGTTTCACCAGGCGGCCATACGCCACCCATTCGGCGACGAAGAGGCTGCCGTCGGGATCGAAGGCGGCGTCGTGCGGGCAGACGAATTTACCCGGCGTGAAGTGGTCGCTCGTCTTGGTGCGGAGGGCGCGCACCTCCGCCTTGGTCGTCCAGCCGTCGCCCAGGTTTGCCACGGTCTGGTAGTTTTCGTCGACGAGCGTCACGCGCGCGTCGAGGTCGGGGATCACGGCCAGCTTGCCCTGCTGATCGAAATGGCGCGGGGAGCGCACCGGCGTGGGCAGGAAGCGGCGGTGCTGGCCGTCGAGGCTGAACGCCTGCAGGCGGCCGGGCTTCTCGCCCTTGGGGTCGTTCGCGCCGACGACCAGCAACGGCTCGGAGCCGCGGCGATCGACGAAGAGCCCGTGGGGATGCTGCGTCCGGCCCGCCTCCTCGCCGGGGCCGCCGAACGTGCGGACGTAGCGGCCGGCGCGCGTGAAGTGGTGGATATGATACGAGCCGTAGCCGTCGGAGAAATAGACGTCGCCGTCCGGGCCGACGGCGACATTGGAAGGCCGGTATTTTAGGTCCGGCCGATCGCGATACCAGTCCGGTTTCTCGACGTGCCAGAGCAGTTCGCCGTCGAGCGTCATCTTGAACAGGCCGCGCTGCAGGTCCGTGAGATAAAGGACCTCGCGTCCTTCCTCGACGACCAGATCGAAGCCGTGCGCGCCGCCGAAGAACTGCGCGCCCCAGGAGCGGACGAAATTGCCCGCGGGGTCGAAGACCACGACGCAGTCCTTGCTAGGCGATTCCTTCCGCGAGGTGTGGAAGACGTGCACGTGGCGGCGGCGGTCGACGACCACGCCGTGGGTGAGCCCCCACTGGATCTGCGGGGGGAGCTTCGCCCAGCGGTCGTTGAAGCGGTAGCGATGTTTGCCCTCGCCGATGATCGGGAGTTCGGCGTCGCGGGCCAGGAGGCGGGGGGCGACGCACGCGGTGGCGAGCGAGGTGAGAAAGCGGCGGCGGGTGGGGCGCATGGCGAAGAGCGTCGGGCAAACCGGGCGGCGCGGGAATCAGAAAATTGCGCCGGAGCCTGGGCGTGACTCCGGCGCCGGGCGCATCCCCGGCAGGGTCGCGACAGCGCGGCGGCGGCGGCGGAACGGGACGGGTGAGTTTGGGTTGTCGTCCCCGGCTTTCTCTTCCCATCGTGGCGCCGCCGATGTTCGCCCCCCGTCAGCTTGCCGCCGCCGCCGCGCTCGCGCTCTCCGCCCTGGCGCCCGCGCGGGCCGCGTCCACGTTCGAGGAGCGCATGGCCGCGCTCTACCGGCCGCTCCTGGCCGAGCAGGTCGCGCTGTCGCCGGATGGCGAATACATCGCCTACAGCCGGCACGACCGCGGCGAGCTCGCCATCTACCTCATGGCGGTGAACCGCACCGAGCGGAAATTCCGCATCGGCGTGGAGAGCGACCGGGCGATCTCCTTCAGCAAGGAACGCGCGCCGCCCCGGCTGCGCTTTCTCCGCTGGGCCAGCGCGCGCCTGCTCGTGTTTGCGCCCACCGAGTATCACAACGGCGTCCGGACCATCGCGCCCATCTTCGCCGTCAATCGGGACGGGACCGAGGGCCGGACCCTCGCCGAGGCGGACGATTTCTCGGTGCTGGACGGTCCGATCGAGGAGGCGCCCCGGACGGTCGATCGCCAGACCAACATCCGCGGGTTCGTGGGGGGCGACCGCGGCTCCCTGCTGGTGGAGGCGCTGGGCAAGCCGTCGCTGCCGCCGGCCGTCGCGGTGCCGACCACGCTGTTCGCCATCAACCTCGCGACCGGGAAGCTGCGGACCGTGACCGAGGAGGTCGATGACGGGCGCTTCCTCTACGACCAGAAGGGTAACGCGCGGCTGCTTTACGCGCACCCGCGCCGCTCGGCCACCCGCCCCTTCCGCGTCAGCACCGGCGGGACCTGGAGCCGGTGGGTGGCGGCGGGCGAGCCGGCCTTCGGCCCGGTCGCGAAGCATTTCCCGGTGACGATCGCGAACTACTACGACGAGCGCGCCTTCCCGCTCGGGTTCGATGTGAATCCGAATATCTTATACTACGCCTCGAACGTCGGCCGCGACACCTACGGCGTCTATGCGTTCGATCTTGCCACCCGGCAGCGGATGGAGCTGGCGATGGAGGAGCCGCACGTGGATCTCGTGGGGCTCGAGCCGGTCGAGGCCAGCGAGGCCCTCGTGTTCGACGAGTCCACCGGGCGGCTCGCCGGCGTCCGCGCGGTCGGGCTCACGCCGCTCACGCGCTGGGTCGACGGCGAGCTGGCGCAGGTGCAGGCGGAGCTGAACGGAAAGTTCCCGCAGCGCACGGTGGAGATCCTGCAGTGGAGCGACGACCGCAGCCGGTTCCTGATCCGGGTCAGCGGCGGCGTGGAGCCGGGCCGTTATCATGTGTATCAACGTCCGGAAAAGCTCCTGGTCGAACTGCTCCGGCGCGCGCCGTGGCTGCGCAATGCGGACCTGCACGCCAGCGCCACGTTCGCGTTCGACACCCCGCGCGGGGTGCACCTGACCGGGCACCTCACGCTGCCGCGCAAGTCCCGGCTCCAGCCGCCGCCGCTGCTGATCGATTTCTCCGACGGGCTGATGGGGCGGCCGCTGGCGGATTTCGATCCGGATGCGCAGGCGTTTGCCGAGATGGGCTTCGTGGTGGCCCGGGTGAATCACCGCGGCGGCGAGGCCTTCGGCGTGAAGCACCGCAGCGCCCTGCATGACGGCATCGATCGCGTGCCGGTCGACGATGCGCTCGCGGTGATCGAGTGGATCGCCCGGCACCACGGGATCGATCGGCGGCGCATCGCCGCCGTCGGGCGGGGGCTGGGCGGCTATCTCGCGCTGCGCGCCCTGCAACTCGAGCCGGAGGCGTTTCGCTGCGCGGTCGCGATCACCGCGCCGCTCGATCCGCGCGCGTGGCTGGAGCCGCCCCTCGAGGACATGGGGCCCGGGGCGGCGGAGAGCCCGGTGAATCTCGACCCCGCCGGGAGCCTGCTGCCGCGCGCGCCGGCCCCGCCGATCAATTTCCTGCAGGAAGCGCGGCGGGCGTTCCTGGCGCGCGGCAAGCAGTCGTTGTCGGGACTATCGGTCGCGCGCCACGTCGAGCAGTTGACGAAACCGGTGATGCTGGTGGTGGACCCGGGAGGCGACCGGACGATCGAGGCGCAGAACGCCGAGCTGCGTTCCAGGCTGAAGCGGCTCGGCCGCACGGCGGAATATGTGGAGCTGGGCAGCGGCTATGCGGAGAACATCCCGGCTGCGAAGGCGCGGCTGTTCCGCCAGATCGAGGAGTTCTTCAATCTGAACCTCTACGACTACAAGGTGAAGGTCGGCCCGACGCGGGAGGTCAAATGAACGCGGCCCGCCTGCTCCTCCTCCTCGGTGCTGTCGCCGGCCTCGCGCCTCGGGCGCTGGCGGCGAATCCGCCGGCCGCCGTCACCGCAGTCCCGGCTCTGGTGCTGCCGAAGGCGCCGCCCAGCGCGGTGGAGCGCGAGGCGGCGGTCGAGCTGCCGCCGATGATCGTCGCCGAGTCGTCGAAGGCGCCGCCGTGGCTTTATGCGCAGGTGGGCGAGGCGGAGTATCTCTCGCGCTGCTCGGCGGCGACGACGCGCGCCTACATCACGGCGCAACTGGAGATCAGCCGAATGCTGCGCGTGTTCCTGCCGGCAGACTTCCTGTCGACGATGGCGGTGCCGATCGTCTCGGTGCTGGCGCCGATGGAGTCGCGCCAGGCCAGCGACGACGTGGCGAGCCGGGAGATGCAGCGGCTGGAGCAGCAGGCGCGGCAGCGCAGCCACGACGAGGACCAGCGCGAACTGAAGGTGCCGAACGCCACCGCGGTGCGGTTCCTGCCGAACCTGCGGCTCGACGATCGCGACATGCTGGCGGTGTTCACCTATCTCAGCGAACGGGGCTTCCAGGGGGACCGGCTGGTCGCCGCGCCCGAATACGTCTACGCGCGGCTGGTCGCGCGCACGCCGATGCTGCCGCCCTGGCTGATCGAGAGCCTGGTCGGCCTCTACCAGCAGGCCGGATTCGCGGAAAACCCGATCGCGCTGGAGGCGGCGCGTTGGGTTTCACCGGAGGATACGGCGGGGCTGCGGCGCGATCCGGAGAGCCGGCGGGTGATGGTGCCGGCGGGCGATCTCTTTGCCCCCGACGCCCTGACGACGCCGGAAAACCGGCATCCCGCCCGCCTGATGGCGTGGCGGGCGCAGGGCGTGTTGTTCGTGCGCTGGGCGCTGGATCCGGCGAATGCGCCGGCGGCGGAGGCGCTCTGGCAGCTCGGCCGGCGGGCGGCCACGGCGCCGGTCACCGAGGCGGTGTTCGCGGAGTGTTTTGGTTTTGGATACTCGGACCTGCAGGAGCGGCTGAGCGACTACCTGCCCGTGGCGGTGAAGCAGCCGGTGCAGATTCCGCCCGGCAAGCTGCCGGCGCTCCCGCGGTTCGAGCTGAAGCCCGCGACGCCGGCGCAGATCGCGCGGCTGCGCGGGGAGTGGGAGCGGCTGCAGATCCCGTTTGTGCGCGGCAAGCACCCGGAGTATCTGCCCCGCTACATCGACCAGGCGCGGTCGACGCTCCGCCGGCCGGTGGGCCGCGGCGAACGCGATCCGCAGCTGCTCGCCGCGCTCGGGTTGTGCGAGCTCGATGCGGGCGATGCCGCGGCGGCGCGCGCCTGGCTCGAGGACGCCGCGGCGGCCGGGGTGCGGCGGCCACGCGTGCACTTCGAGGTGGCGCGGTTGCGCTGGCTGGAGCTCATGCGCCACACGGGCGAGAGCAACGGCTTCACGACGGCGCAGGTGCAGCCGGTGCTGGGGCCGTTGCGCATGGCGGCGGCGCAGACGCCGCTGCTGCCCGAGGTGTATCTGCTTTTGGGTGACGCGCTGCTGCGCTGCCGCGACCGCGCGACCGAATCCGATTACGCGCTGATGGTGCAGGCGGCGCCGCTGTTCCGCCGGCTGCCGGGCGTCGCGCACCGGCTCGCCCTCCTCCAGGCGCGCGAAGGCCGGCGGGCGGAGGCCGTGCAGACGCTGACGGTCGCGAAGGACCTCGCGGCCGAGCCGGCGATGCGGGCGCAGTTCGAGCAGTTGATCGCCGCCCTGGCGGCCGCGGGCAGGCCGCCCGCGGCCGGACCGACTCCCGCCACGCGCTGAGGACGCGGGCACCGGCCCGCGCCGGCTTCACGCGTTGCTGCGATTCCGCGCCGGCCCGAGCCCGGTTGCTGCTCGGCCTGCGCCCATTGGGCGCATCGTCCTGCGGGGTGCCGTTTCTTCATTTGACCGGGTTAGCGATCACCCCTCGGATGCGCGGCTGCCACTCGACGAATGCGGATCCTTGCCTTCAAGCCCGGTCAAGACGGAACGACAGTCTCCGTCTGCGACGGAAGGCTCGAATTCTCGATCGAGGAGGAAAAGGACTCCCGACGGCGGAGCAACGTGGTGTCGCTGCCCGGATTTCTGCATTGTCTCGAGCGGCTCCCCGGCGTGCCGGATATATTTGCGGTGAGCAACCGGCGCGCCGCCGGGGGCGGCGACCACGGCCTCGGTCCACCGGCCCGCGCGACCGGCAGCGCCTTCGGGCGCACGGTGGAGTGGTTTCATTCGACGCACGAGAAAGGGCACCTCTTTGGCGCGTATGCGCTGTCGCCGTTCGAGGCGGGGCGGCCCTGCTATGCCCTCGTCTGCGAGCGACACATCGGCGCCTTCTACCGCATCGACGAGAAGATGAGGATCCGGCGTTTTCCGGATGTGCTGGCGGCGCCAGGCCGCCGTTACGGCTACCTCCATTATCTGGCGGACACCTCGTCGGAACCGATGGGCGACCGCGAGGAGGAGAGGGCGCGGGCGGAAAAAGTGCTCGCCCTGGCGGGAGGCGGGCGTCGGTCGGCCGCCAGTCCCGCGGAACGCAGGCTGCTCGATCGACTGCTGGATCCTCGCTGCGAGACGAAGGAGCAACTGGACGAGCTGCTGGCGCCGGAAAAGGACCGCCTGCTGCCGGGGTCGCCGTTTGTCCGGTGCGGTGTGCGCACCCAGGAATTCAAGGATGTCGCGCGGAGGCTCACGGACGAGTTGTTCGAGCGCTTCCAGGCTTTTGCCGCGGAAAATCTCACTGAGAAACTCCCGCTCCTGATCGCCGGCGGGGGCGGCTTGCATGGCGAGTGGAACGCGCGCTGGCGGGACTCGGGGCTGTTTGCCGACGTGTTTGTGCCGCCGTGCGCGAACGACAGCGGGAACGCGATCGGGACGGCGGCCGAGGCGCAATATGTCCTGACCGGCCAGGCGAAGATCGCGTGGTCGGTTTACGCGGGCGAGGAGTTCGTCGAGGACTGGCCGGGGGTCCAGGGCTGGGTGGCGTCGCCGTTGAACCTGGAGACGGTGGCGACGCTGCTGGCGCAGGGCAACGTGATCGCCTGGGTGCAGGGGCGCTACGAGATCGGGCCGCGCGCGCTGGGCAACCGTGCGCTGCTCGCGGCGCCGTTTGAGCGCGCGATGGCGGGCGAGCTGAATCGCATCAAGGACCGCGAGGACTACCACGCGATCACGCCGGTCTGCCGGCGGGAGGAGGCGGCGGAGCACTTCGAGGGCCACCTGGACAGCCCGCACCGGATGTTTTTTCAGCGCGTGAAGAATCCGCGTCTCGCCGCCGTGACGCGCGTCGACGGCACCGCCTCGGCCCAGACGGTCACGTCCGCGGAGAATCCCCGCCTGCACGCCCTGCTCACCGCCTTCCAGGCGGCGACGGGCACGGGCGTGCTGGCCCACGCCTCGCTTAACTTCAAAGGCAAGGGCCTCATCAATCGCACGACCGACCTGATGAAATTCGCCACCCAGCGGGGCATCGGCGTCGCGGTCATCAACGACCGGCTCTTTGTCCGCACCGCGCTGCTCCGGGAACGCGCCGGCCTCGCGTCATGAGAATCCTGGGCTTCAAGCCGGCGCACGACGGCACGGTGGCCTCGCTGTGCGACGGGAAACTGGAGTTCTCGATCGAGGAAGAGAAGGACTCACACCGGCGCTACAGCTGGCTCACGATCCCCGGGGCGTGGAAAACGTTTGAGCGGCTGCCGGCGCTGCCGGATGCGATCGCGCTCGGCGGCTGGGTGGGACTCGGCCAGGGCTACTATGGCATCGGACCCGCGGCGCGATCGCACCGCCAGTTCTGCGGCCAGCGGGTCGAGTATTTTTCCTCGACGCATGAAAAGTCCCATCTCTTCGGGACCTACGCGATGTCGCCCTTCGAGCAGGGCCGGCCATGTTACGCGCTGGTCTGGGAGGGCGGCCTCGGCGCCTTTTATCGCATCGGCGAGCGGCTGCAGATCGAAAAGTTTCCCGTCCTGACGTGTCCCGGCATGCGCTATTCATGGCTGTTCGGCATCGCGGATCGGACGCGCCGGAATTTCGAACACCCGCATGACATGGCGGGAAAACTCATGGCGCTGGCGGGATTTGGCACCGACTCCGCGCTGACCCCGGACGAACGGGTGCTCGACGATTACCTGTTCCAATACCCGGAGGCCCGCTCGGATCAGTTGAACGAACACCACCTGCCCATTGAAAAGATGGCGTTTCCGCTGCGCACGCCGTTTTTCGACATCGGACTGGAGAGCCAGGCGTTCCGGGATTTCGCGCGGAAATTCACGAACCGGCTCTTTGCGCGGTTTCACGATTTCGCGGCGGAGCATCTCAAGGAGAAACTCCCGCTGCTGATCAGCGGCGGCTGCGGCTTGAACTGCGAATGGAACGCGCGCTGGCGGGACTCGGGGCTGTTTGCCGACGTGTTCGTCCCGCCCTGCGCCAACGACAGCGGCAGCGCGATCGGCACGGCGGTGGAGGCGCAATACCTCCTGACCGGCCAGGCGAAGATCGCGTGGTCGGTTTATGCCGGGGAGGAGTTCGTCGAGGATTGCCCGGATCCGGCCGGCTGGGAGGTTTCGCCGCTGCACCTCGACACGGTGGCGGGGCTGCTCGCGCAGGGGCACGTGATCGCCTGGGTCCAGGGCCGCTACGAGATCGGCCCGCGCGCGCTGGGCAATCGCTCGCTGCTCGCCGCGCCCTTCGCGAAGGCGATGGAGATCGAGCTGAACCGCATCAAGGAGCGCGAGGATTACCGTCCGGTCGCGCCGGTCTGCCTGCGGGAGGAGGCGTCGCTGCATTTCGACGGTCATCTGGACAGCCCGCACATGCTGTATTTTCAGCGCGTGAAAAACCCGCGGCTCGCCGCCGTGACGCATGTCGACGGTTCCGCGCGGGCGCAGACGGTGACGCGCGACGAAAACCCCCGCCTGCACGCTTTGCTCACGGCGTTCAAGGCGGAGACCGGCACGGGCGTGCTGTGCAACACCTCGCTCAATTTCAAGGGAAAGGGCTTCATCAATCGCACGAGCGACCTGGTGGAGTTTGCCGTCGCGCGAGGCATCCGCGTCGCGGTGATCAACGACCGCTTGCTGGTGCGGACGCCGCCGGAGCGCTGAGGCGGCGGCCGCGTTTTGCCGCTGGTCACGGCGGCGGGTCGCCGCAATCGTCCGCCGCCCATGAGCCGTCCGATGTGCTACCGTTGTTTCTGGCCGCAGCCGCTGTGCTGGTGCGGCACGATCACGCCCATGCCCACGCGGACGAAGTTCGTGTTCCTCATGCACCCGTATGAGTTCAAGCGGGTGAAGGCCAACACCGGCCGGCTGACGCACCTCTGCCTCGCCGACAGCGTGATTCACATGGGCATCGGGTTCGATGCGCACGACGCGGTGCAGGAGTTGATTCGCGATCCTGGAAACTTCCCTGTGCTGCTCTATCCGGGGCGCGACGCGCGCGACCTCTCGAAGGGCGAACTGGGCGGCGGGGAGTTTGCGGGGCGGCGGCTCGTGGTGTTCCTGCTGGATGCCACGTGGCGGCTGGCGCGACGGATGTGGCGCGAGAGCCCGAGCCTGCAGCGGCTGCCGCGCATCATGTTTTCCAACGCGGCGCCGAGCCGGTTTGTGATCAAGAAACAGCCGGAGCCGGGTTGCCTCTCGACGCTCGAGGCCACGCACGAGTTGCTGCTCGCGCTCGAGCGCTCCGGCCTCGATCGCTATCCGCAGCCGGAGCAATTGCTCGGGCTGTTTCAACGCATGCAGGAGTTCCAGCTCGGCTGCGCCGCCGACTCGGCGCGCCGGGGAGTCCGCCGCCACGCGCTGCGGCCGGCGGGCGCGCGAATCCCGCTGCCGCCGCGTCCGGTCTCGCGGCGGCGACGGATCTTTCCGGTGGCGGCGGGCGGCGCTCCGGCGCCCGAGGCCGGGCGGGACGGGGCAGGGTCGGCGGCGTCTCCCGCCGGTTGACGCTTGGCGGGGGAGCGGCGTGCGCGCAGGCTGGCCGCGCTCCCCTTCGAACGAATGCCAAACTTCCCCCGTGTGCTGCGAAT
The DNA here is from genome assembly GCA_964513055.1 of uncultured Opitutus sp. Taxonomy (GTDB): domain Bacteria; phylum Verrucomicrobiota; class Verrucomicrobiia; order Opitutales; family Opitutaceae; genus ER46. The sequence continues at coordinate 37,487 of CAZENI010000003.1, read as the reverse complement.
CTCGTGCTGGGCGCTGGCCGGGATCGCGCTGACGCCGGCGCCGCGCGCGGCGGAACCGGTGGTGAGCAACCTGGTGTTCGGCTCCTGCCTCAAGGTGCCGGAGCATCCGATGCTGGACCGGGCGCTGACGCTGCCGATGGACGTCTTCCTGCTGATGGGCGATAACATCTATGCGGATACGCAGGACATGGCCGTGATGCGGGCGAAGTATGACGCGCTGAAGGCCAGCCGCTTTTTCCGCGAGCTGCGGCGGCGCGTGCCGGTGCTGGCGACGTGGGACGATCACGATTTCGGCGCCAACGATGCCGGGGCGGAGTATCCCCGTCGGCGCGAGGCGCAGGAGGAATTCCTGCGCTGGATCGACGAGCCGGCGGATTCGCCGCGGCGGCGGCGGGAGGGTGTTTACGACGCCCGGGTGTTCGGACCGGCGGGGAAGCGCGTGCAGGTGATCCTGCTCGACACGCGTTATTTTCGGAGCGCCTTGACGAAGGTGGCGCCCGCGGCCCAGAAGGCGATCGGCGGTGCCTACGTGCCGAATCCCGATCGGTCGGCGACGATGCTGGGCGCGGAGCAGTGGCGCTGGCTCGAGGCGCAGTTGAGGGCGCCGGCGGAGCTGCGCGTGATCGTGAGCAGCATCCAGTTCGTCTCGGAATTCTCGGGCGCGGAGGCGTGGGCGAATCTGCCGCACGAGAAGCAGCGCCTGCTCGATCTGCTGCGGACGACGCGGGCGGGCGGCGTGCTGTTCCTGAGCGGCGACCGGCATTGGTGCGAGCTGTCGCGGATGGACGGGCCGCTGGGTTATCCGATCTACGATCTCACGGCGAGCGCGTTGACCGAGAAACACCCGCGCGGCACGCCGTCGGAGAACCGGTATCGCGCGCAGCCCGTGACCTATCACGACGTGAACGTCGGGCACCTGCACATCGATTGGGCGGCGTCGGATCCGGTGATCACGCTGAAGATCGTCGACGTCGCGGGCGCACCGCGCCTCCAGCAGACGCTGCGGCTGAGCGAACTGCGGGCGCGGCCGGATTGACGTGGCGCGCGGATGTGCCGCAATCGGATGCAGCACATGAAAACCCGCTGGTATGCGTTCACGGTGTTGACGGTGGTCCTCGGTTTCGCCGGCTGTGCGAATCAGCCGGAGCTGACGCAGAAGGAAAAGGACCGGATGGCCCGTGAGATGGAGCGGGAAAGCCGGAAGCAGACGCAGGCCCAGGAGAAGATGATGCGCGGGAACACCCGCGACGGGATCAGCGGCCAGCGCACCGGTTCGCGCTGAAGCGCGATCAGCCGGGGCGGCGGGGCGGCAAAGAAGTTGTTTCGGCGGCAACAGCCGCCATCCTCTGCACAATGAAAGCCGCCTTCCTGCTGGTTTCGCTCCTGCTCCTATCGCCGCTCGCGGCGGCCGAAGATCGGGGCCGGTTGATCTTCGAGGATGATTTCGCGCGCAGCGAGTCGCAGGAGAAAACCGACGAGCCCGGCCGCGGTTGGGGCACGAATAGCAAGAGTCGCGCGAAGGGCCACAAGCAGGTCGATCTCCGCGACGGGGCGATGCACATTTTCATCCACGCCGAGGCCGACCACGCGGTGTCGGTCACGCAGGCGGCGGAGTTCAAGGATGGCGCGGTGGCGATGCGCTTCATGCTCGAGGACGCGCGGGACAGCCTCGGGCTGGATTTCGCCGACGCGCAGTTGAAGGAGGTCCATGCCGGCCATCTGTTCGCGGTCCGCGTCAGTCCGAAGCAAGTGCTCTTCCAGGATCTGATGACCGGCAACATGCGGCTCGACATCCACACGGCGCGGAAGGCGAAGACGAAGCTGACCGACGAGCAGCAGGCGGCGCTCAAGGGCAAGCAGAAGGCCGTGCCGCACGCGGTCGGGATCGGCACGTGGCACGATCTGCTGGTGACGGTGACCGGAGACGATCTCGCGGTGACGCTCGACGGGAAGCTCGTGGGGAATTTCAAATCACCGGGCATTGCGCATCCGACGAAGCGGATGCTGCGCCTCGCCGTGCCTCGCAATGCGGTCGTCGATGATGTGAAGATCTGGCGGCGGCAGTGAACCGCCTCCGCGCCGGGCGGATGGCCGAGGGCTAACGGGCCAGCGGCAGGGTGAAGGAAAACGTGGCGCCGCGGCCGGGGACGCTCGTCGCCCAGATGCGACCGCCGTGATCCTCGGCGATGCGCCGGCAGATGGTGAGCCCGAGGCCGGTGCCGTTGGGCTTGCCGTGGGTCGCGAACGGCTGGAAGAGCGAGTCGGCCAGCTCCGGCGAGATGCCGTGGCCGTCGTCCTGCACCTCGACCTGCAGCTCGTCGCCGGTTTTCTTGAAGCGCAGCGTGATCTTGCCGCCGTCCTTCATCTCGTCGGCGGCGTTGCTGAGGAGGTTGTAGAAGAGGCGCGAGAGGCGGTGCGGTTCGATGCGCACCGGGACGCTGGGCGGCGGCGTGGCGACGACCAGTTTCACGCCGCGCTGCGCGAGTTCGGGGCTGGCCTGCTCCGCGAACGAATTCAGGTAACGCGCGAACTGCATCGGTCGCAGCTTCGGCTGCTGGCCGCCGGGCCGCGTGTAGTCGATCAGTTCCTGCAGCATGGTCTTCATCCGGGTGGTCTGCTGCGCGACCATCGCCCGCATCTGCCGGCGTTGCGCCAGCCGGCTGCCGCGGCTGCAGGCCAGGTCGGTGGCCAGGCCAATCACGGCCAGCGGGGGCTTGAAATCGTGGACGATGCTGGTGGCGAAGCGGCCGACGACGGAGAGGCGCTCGGCCTGGACGATCTCCTCCACGTATTTCTGGTTGAGGCTGCGCATCCGGGCGATGAAGGCGCGGATGATGCGCAGCGCGAGGCGGGGCTGCCGCTCGAGCAGTTGCAGCAGACGATGGCGTTCCACGAAGAGGGTCTTCGTCCGCACCTCCGCGGTCGCGGTGGCGGAGCGCGGCGCGTCGTCGACGACGGCCATCTCGCCGAAGAAATCTCCGGGGCCAATGGTGGCGAGCGGCCGCGACTCCGTGGAGCCGACCAGCGCCGAGATCTGCACGCGGCCTTCGACGACCAGATAGAAACCGTCGCCGGCATCACCGGCCGCGAAGATGACCTGATTCGGGGAAAACACGCGCACCTGCGAGTCCGGTTCCAGCGCGCGCCAGTCGGCGTTGATACCGGCGGTGGACTTGATCGTGCGGGGGCGGGCCATGGAGCGGCAGACTTGGACGCGAGCGGGCCGGCGCAAAGGGAAACGACCGAAGCGCGCAGCGCGGTAATGCGTAGCGGGGCGCGGGCGATTGCTGACGGCGCTGTCGCGGCGGGTGCGCGCCGATTCTCCCTGCAGCGGTCCTTCGGGCCGCGCTTGCATCGCTCGCCGGACCCAGTTCCGACCCGGATCAGCCCAGCACTCGCGGCACGAGTGGCTGACGTGGTGGCATCCGGCGGGGAAAAACTACATAGTCGTATATAAAACGGCAATTAGCGCGACTTCAGTGATGGGCTGCCGCTACAAGCGATGCGCAGCATCCAGACTTGTCATTCGGGGCCGAGTCGGACCTCGTTTCTCGTCCTTCAAGTTTCTACCCGGTGCTCGTCAGCCTAGCTTCAGGTGAATTCCGTCCGCGCAGCTTCACGCGACGGTGGCTTCTCCGCTCCATTCTAGTTTCCGCCAACGACCGGCGCCATGGCCGGGCGATGGCGACGTCAGTCCTGCAGGAACTCTCCTTCGTCGCCGCCAACATGAAAGCAGATCACAAGCGCAACCTCCAGGCGCACGTCGCGAACATCGCGTCCTCGCTCATTCAGCAGGTTACTCCGACCGGGGAGATTCTGGCCCGCGACCCCGGCGGGGCGGTATCGCCGCACCTGCCTGCGATGCATCATCTCGTGGAGTTGCTGTGCGCGCTCAATCCGGCGCTCTTTTCCTACTACAACGACACGATCCTCGGCTGGATGCTGAATCCGAAGAGTGATGTATTATATTCCCAGTTTTGCATCGATACCTTCGCGCGACTTCGCCCCGGGTCGGATGACGTTGCCAGGCTGATCGAGGAGCGGATCCTGCCCTCGCAGTTGGCGGACGGCCAGTTCACCTGTTACACCGCGTTTCTACACGGCGGGGATTTCTTCTCAACGTTGTGGTGTGTGAAGACGCTGCTGCGCGTCGACCATCCCATGTTTGCCCAACCCTTGCGTGCGGCGGTCGCGTTTCTCGACCGGACTTCGCGCGACTCGCGACTGAGCGCCAACCAACTCGGCTTCTACTATTTTCTCCGTCGTGCAGCCCCGGCGGATCTTCCCGTTCCGCCGGAATTGAAGGCAATCCGGACGCGACTGGTCGAGGCGGTCAAGGGCTACAAGTTCTCGTCGGAGACGCTGCTTTGGCACATCTACCTGATCGAGGACATCCTGAGCGACCCTGCCGACAGCGAGGCGCGGGTCATCGCCGAGGCGGCGGTTTCCGAGTTGTTCGCGCTGGCGACCAAGGCCAAGGAATTGCCGAAATTGCTACACGAATATGGCGGTGCAGCGCCGCAGGGAGAATTTTATCACGTCCTGGCCAAGGCTTGCGCGGTCGGGCTCAGGTTGCTGGGACCGGACGAAGTGGAATCCTGTGCCGTGTCGTTGACGGAGATGCTGCTCTCACGCGGGCAGAAGGCCCTCTATACCGCCGTGGCGCTCGATCGGGACCTGAAGATATACCTGCGATTTCAGAAGCAGCACGAGATGTTCGTCAGCCACGAGAAATTGCTGGAAGCAATCTGGAGCAAGACGCCGTTTGAAAAGACGGTCTTCGTGATGATGCCATTCCGCAAAGAAAAGCGGTATCAGCGGGTTCTCGAGGCAATCAGGGGCGCCTGCAGCCGGCGGGGTTACTTCGCGATCCGGACCGACGACGACGACCGATCCTTTCTGCCGAACCTGTGGGGAAACATGTTGATCAACATGCTCTCGAGTTGCCAAGGCATCGCCGTGCACATGCGTGAGTCGAAGTCGCCGTTGCCGCAACGAGAGCGGCGGGCCGCCAAGAAACGCGGGGTGTTTGCGAGTGCCAATGCCAACGTCGCCTTGGAGCTTGGGTTTTTCCTTTCGCGCGGCCAGCGGGTGCTCCTGCTGCGGGAGCGGAAGGCGCCGTTGCATGCCGACATCGCCGACCTCCTGCGGCACGAATTTGACGAGCGCGATCCCGAAGCAGAGGTGAAAAAAGCCGTGAACCGATTCCTGAACCAGATCGAGAAAAGCCGTGAGGCGCCAAAGCCGAAGCCGGAATAAATCGGGACCGTGAAGAAACGGAAGAGCTGTTTCGTGATTTCTCCGTTCGGACCGGAGCAGAGCGCCGTGCGGCGGCGCTCCAACTGGATACTGCGGAATCTGGTGCGGCCGGTTTGCGACCAGTGCGGTTATTCGGTGGTGAGGGCGGATGAGATTCGCGAATCGGGACTCATCACACGAGAGGTGGTGCGGCGGCTGATGACGGAGGACTTGGTGATCGCAGACATCACGGGATGGAATCCGAATGTGCTGTATGAACTCGGGATCCGGCACGCGACGGGGCTGCACGCGATCCCATTGCTCGAGGAGAGCGAATCGCTGCCTTTCAATCTGCGCGATCTTCGCACGATCAACGTGAAGTCGTATGATCGGAGGTTTTTGCCGGGTTGTCGGGCGATACTAAAGCGCTTCGTCACCACCTGTTCGAAGCGGCGGGAGGACGAGAATCCCGTTACCGCGGCACTGGAACTCTTCGAGTTCAGCCCGCCCCGTCTTTGGCAGCGGAAGTGCGAGCCTCTAGGTGACGGAGACGATCAATCGCCCAACGACGCCGGCACGAAACCACCCCAGCCGTTGAAATCGGCCGAGCAACTCAAGAAGCTGAAGGCCGCTATAGTCAGTCTGCTGGACGCCCGCTACCCTGGCACGACGCGTTCGCGTCAACCGATCGGTGCGGGATCGCGCCGGTAGTTTTTCGGCGGCGGTTGGCGGGCGGTCACTCTGGCGGCGTGGGAGCGTGGCCGCGAGCGTGAGCGAGTGACGATCCGCCCGCTCGCTCACGCGAGCAGCGACGAGGCATGAATGCCGCGGGGCCGGCCCCGCAGGTCGTCATTGCCATTGCGGTGGCGGGCCGGCGCCGTATTCAGAAACCCCATGCGTGCCTTCCGCTTTCGCCGGGTCGCCGGGTTCGGGGTCCCGATCGCGCTCGGGCTGCTGGGCGGGGCGTTGCTGTTCGCGCAGGGGCGGTTTGGGGGCGGGCAGATCCATGTGCCCGACGGCACGCGCACGGCCCGCGAACTGGGCACGCGCAGCACCGGCACACCGCTGTGGGAGAATCCGCGTGGCTTCGAGACGGATGTCTTCACGTTTGCCCGGTTGCGCTACGACGCGGCGCCGCGCCCGATGACCTCTCGCCGCGGCGGCTGGACGACCGATCTGCCCGATGCCGATCTCAACCTGTCCTACCGGCTCCAGCAGATGACCTCGCTCCGCGTCGATCCCAACGCCCGCCTGGTGCGCGCCACCGATCCCGATCTGGCGGACTATCCCTTTCTTTTCGCGGCGGCTCCGGGCGCGATGGGCCTGACGGCGGAGGAAGTCGTCGCCCTGCGCGGGTATCTGCTGAACGGCGGCTTCATGCTGATGACGGATTTCTGGGGCGAGCCCGACATGGCGCACGTCGAGCGGCTGTTTCGGGAGATTCTGCCGGGGTCGCGTTTCGAGGAGCTGCCGATCGAGCATCCGCTTTACCGGATGGTCGTGAACATCCGCGAGAAGGCCCAGGTGCCCAACATCCATGTCGGCATCAAGATTCCCGGCACCCAGATCCACCACCGCGTGCTCTTCGACGCCAAGGGCCGCCTCATGGTCATGGGCCTCCACAACTCCGACGACAGCGATGGCTGGGAACGCGAAGGCGAGAACCACGAGTATTTCGAGAAGTATGCCGAGAAGATCGCTTACCCGCTCGCGGTAAACATCATCTGCTACGTGATGACGCATTGAGGGGCCGGTCTGGCGGTGTGGCGATGGGTGTGTGGCGTGGGGTATCCGGGTCGGGTGCGGCCGGTCGGAGAAAACCGCCCCTGGCCGCTGGCTTCAGCCGCGCGTCAAGCGGTGTGACACAATTTTCACATAATCATCGTGAAACACATTTGACCGCCGCGCGTCGCTACGGACTTCACATGCTCCACCCTGCGCGCCGGTTTCTCGACGTCTTGCTGCTGGGGCTCGCCGTGCTCGGCCTGGGGAGTCGCGCCGGTGGTCAGGAAGCGGTGGTGCGGCCGGCAAGCCGGGTGTCGATGCCGACGGCGATCGACAGCAACAGCCCGGCGTTTTGGCGGGATGGAAAGCTTCACTGGTTTGGGTCGCATGGCGGCCCGTCGCTGAGCGTGGGACCGGATCAGTTCGGGCCGTGGGAAACGCGGGAGGTCGGCCTGGAGACGTCCAACGCCTATCCCCACTGGCTGGAGTCGGTCTGGCCGGAGGAAAACGGCGTGCTCTGGGGTTGGTATCATGGCGAGCCGCTCAACCTGATCCCGGACTCGACGCTCACGGCGCCGAAGATCGGGGCGGTGATTTCGCTCGATGGCGGCTCCACGCTGATCGACCTCGGGGTCGTGCTCGAATCGGGCGACCCGCTCGATCCGGAAGCGGGCAACGGCTATTTCGCCGGGGGCCATGGCGATTTCACGGTCACCCTCGACCGCGACCGCTCCTATTTTTATTTCCTCTTCGACAACTACGGCGGGCCGGAGAGCACCCAGGGAGTCTGCATCGCGCGCATGGCGTTTGCGGACCGCTTCAATCCCGTGGGCAAGGTCTGGAAATACTACAACGGCACCTGGCAGGAACCCGGCATCGGCGGACGCGTGACGCCCATCTTCCGGGTGCGCAGGCCTTGGCAGGCGCTCGCCCCCGATGCGCTGTGGGGGCCGTCGGTGCATTGGAACACCCATCTCAACTGCTTTGTGATGCTGCTGAATCGCGCCGCGGGAGAGCCCGGCTGGGCGCAGGAGGGTGTGTATGTTTCGTATTCCACCGAACTCGGCCGGCCGGAGTCGTGGTCGGAGCCGCGCAAGATTCTCGATAAGTCGCAGTTCCCCGGTTGGTATTTTTTCTATCCGCAGGTGATGGGGCTCGAGGCCGGTGGCACCGATCGCCGCGCCGGCCAGATTGCGCGGCTCTATGTCGGAGGGATTTCCAAATGGGAGATCGAGTTCATCGCGCCGCCGTCGGCCCCCATCGTGGGTTTGAGCGTCGCCGCCTCGACGACCACGGTGCGGTCCGGCGAGAGCTTCGTCGTGGCCGCCACCGCCGCGGGCACCGCGCCGTTTTCCTACCAATGGCTGAAGGATGGCGTGGCCATTCCGCAGGCCACGAACGCGACGTTCTCGATCCTCGCGGCGACCGTCGCCGACAGCGGGGTCTACTCCGTTCTCGTGGCGAACGCCCTGGGCGCGACCACGAGCGGCGGGGTGACGCTGACCGTGACGTCTCCGCCGATGGAGATCCCGGTCGTGCCGGTCACGCCGCCGAAACCGGAGTCGTTTCTCTCGAACCTGTCGGTGCGCTCGCTGCTGCCGTCGGCGCGCGCGGTGCTCAACGTGGGCTTTGTGATTCAGAGCGCCGGCCCGAAGCCGCTGGTGCTGCGGGCGGTCGGCCCGACCCTGGCGGCCTTTGGCGTGCCGGATAGCGTGGTGGACCCGCGGCTGGAGGTGTTCGACGCGGCGTCGGTCATGACGGCGGAGAACGGCGACTGGCAGGCCGGCGACGCCGAATTGTTTGCGGCGCTCGGCGCGTTTCCCCTGCCGAGCGGCAGCGCGGATGCGGCGCTGGTGGTCGATTTGCCCTCCGGCCCCGGCACGGCTCACGCGCGTGCGACCGAGGCGGGCGTGGTGCTGATGGAGATCTACGATCCCGCTCCGTCAACGCAGTCCAGGATCGTCAACCTCTCGGCCCGCGCCCAGGTCGACGGAACCGCGCACGTGTTGATCGGCGGGTTCAGCCTGACGGGGACGGGGACCAAGCGCTTGTTGATCCGGGCGATGGGGCCGCAACTGGTGGCTTTCGGCGTGTCGGACGCGCTGGCGGATCCGGCGCTCGAGGTGCGCGGCAGCGACGGGGTGGTGATCGCGGAGAACGACAACTGGAACGCGGAACTCGCGCCGGTGTTCGAAGCGACGGGAGCCGCGGCGATGGCGACCGGCAGCCGGGACGCCGCCGTGGTCGTGACCCTCGCGGCGGGCGAGGGCTACACGGTCCTCGTGCGCAGCGTGAGCGGCGCGACGGGCGAGGCGCTGCTCGAGATCTACGAACTGCCGCCGGAGTGAGGGCTGGCGCGGGACGATTTTGACATCGCGCGGGGCGCCGCCGGCCGCTTCATCTGGCGGTGCGATGCACACCCCCTTTCTTCGCGGCCTGGCGCTGCTTTTCCTCGCGACCTGTGCGGCGTCGGCCGGCGCGGCGGCCGATCGCCCCAACATCGTCCTGCTGATGGGCGATGACCACGGCTGGGACGAGACCGGCTACAACGGGCATCCGTATCTGAAGACGCCCGTGCTCGATGAGATGGCGACGACGGGGCTGCGGCTGGACCGGTTCTACTCGGGAGGGTCGAGCTGCTCACCGACCCGCGGCACGGTCATGACGGGGCGGCATCATCACCGCTACGGGACGTTCACGCCGGGCCGTTCGCTGCGGCCGGAGGAGATCACCGTGGCGCGGCTGCTGCGCGAAGCGGGCTACGCGACCGGGCATTTCGGGAAATGGCACCTCGGCCCCGTCAAGGCGGCGTCGCCCACCAACCCGGGCGCGATGGGCTTCGACGAGTGGGTGTCGCACGACAACTTCTTCGAACTGGATCCGCACTTCTCGCGCAACGGCGGCCCGCCCGAGCCGATTAAGGGCGAGAGCTCCGCGATCGTGGTGGCGGAAGCGATCAAGTTCATCGAGCGCGCGCGGCAGGCGGGGCGACCGTTCTTCGTCGTGATCTGGTTCGGGTCGCCGCACGAGCCGTATCAGGCGCTGCCCCACGACCTCGCACTCTACGACCATCTGCCGGCGACGTTCGCCACAAAGCAGGTGCGGCTCACTTCCAACGAAACGGGTCGCAACACCCAGCGCCTGCAGCGCGAAGTGCTGCGCGAGCGGTTCGCCGAAATCACCGCGATGGATCGCGCGATCGGCCAGCTCCGCACGCACCTCGGCGGTGCGGGTCTGCGGCCCGACACGCTGCTCTGGTATTGCGGGGACAACGGCACGCCGCAAGAGGCCGTCGCGACCGTGCCGTTTCGCGGCCACAAGGGCAGCGTCTACGAGGGCGGCATCCGGGTGCCGGGCGTGATCGAGTGGCCGGCGAAGATCACGCGTCCGCGGGCGAGCGCCGTGAACGCGGTGACGACCGACATGCTGCCGACGCTCTGCGAGCTCGCCGCCCGGCCGCTGCCGCAGCGCCCGCTCGACGGCCTCAGCCTCGTGCCCCTGATCGAAGGCCGGATGACCGCGCGGCCACGGCCGATCGCGTTTTGGGATCATGTGCCGGGCCGCGGGCTCGACGCGAAACCCTACCTCGATTCCGAACTCCAGAAGGGCACGACGCCGCTCGCCAAGCTCGGCCCGGACGGCACGCCCACGCGCAATTTCCAGAATTTCGTCTATCCGGCGGTGCGCGAAGAGGACCTCGTCGGGCCGGCCGCGATCGTGGACAATCGGTTCAAGCTGGTGGTCGACGGCGCGCGCGGGACGGGCCGGGAGCTCTTCGATCTGCGCGACGATCCCGCCGAAAAGAAGAACGTGATCGCCGCCCACGCCGCTGAGGCGAAGCAGCTCGAGCAGCAATTGCTGGCCTGGCAGCGTTCCGTGCTCGAGAGCCTGACGGGAGCGGACTATCGCTGACGCGGCGTCGGCCTACGTCCACCGGTCCAGCCGCCGGACGGCCGCGATCAAGGCGACGAGGCCGGCGGCGAGGACCCACGGCACGGCGGCGAGGTGGTGCTGGGCGAGCGTGCCGGCTGCGGCGGGCAGCACGGCCGCGCCGAGGCAGGCGGCGCCCGACTGCCGGCCGATCACGACGGGCACGGCCGCGGGCGCGAAGCGGCGCGGCACCTCGTGCATGAGACATGGATACACCGGGGCGAGCCCCAGCCCGAGCAGGGCGAGCGCGACCACGGCCGCCGCGGGTGACGTCGTGCCCGCGAACAGCAGCGCGCCCGCCAGCGCGAGCGCGGTCCCGAGGGCGACGAGGCGGCGGTTGCCCCAGCGCTCGACCACGAAGCCCACGCCGAAGCGGCCCGCCGTGATCGCGGCGTAGTAGGCGGCCGTGATCAGCGCCGCCGCCTCCGGCGCGAGGCCGCGGCTTGCGACGAGAATGGTCCCGGCCCACAGCCCGGCGGTGAGCTCCACCGCCGCGTAGAGCGCGAAGATCGCCGGGGCGAGCCAGCCCGCCGGCGACGCGGCGCCGAGCGTGGGCGTCCGGTTCGCGACGTCCGCGGCGTGATCGGGCGGGCGCGGCGGCACCGTGGTCCAGAGGCGCAGGGTGAACAGGAACAGGAGCGCGAGCGTGAGCTGGACGCCGCCGAGCCAGAGGTAGCCCGAGCGCCAGCTCCCGCCCGAGCGCAGGGCCTGGGCCAGCGCGAGCGGTCCGGCCGCGGCACCGATGCCCCAGCACGCGTGCAGCCAGTTCATGTGCCGGCCGCTGTAGTGTTTCGCCACGTAGCTGTTGAGGCCGGCGTCGACGGCGCCGGCGCCGAGGCCCAGCGGAATCGCGGCGGCGATCAGCCACGCGAACCCGTCGGCGCGGCCGACGGCGACGAGCGCGGAGCCGGTGAGCGCGCAACTCGCGATCACAACCGGGCCGGTGCCGAAGCGCCCGATGATGTGGCCGCTGGCGAAGCCCGAGGCCCCAGACAGCATCGCCACCACGAACGTGATCGTCCCGGCGAGTCCGACGGCGAGGCCGAGCTCCGGGTAGACGGCGGGCCAGGCCACGCCGAGCGAGCCATCCGGCAGCCCGAGGCTGATGAAGCCGAGGTAGATGAGGGCGAGCAGACAGAGGGAGGCGCGGGGGAGGGACACGGCGGACGGAGTTCACCCCGCCAGATTCCCGCGCGGAACTCGACCTGCATTTTTGCGCGCGGGTGGTGCCGCTGAACAGATCCGCTGCCCGGGCGTGTGCCCGATTGCCACGCCGGCGTTCCGCGTCTCTGCTTGCGGCGACGCCATGCAACCTTCGTCCGACAAATCCCGCCCCCGGCTCGTCTCCGCCCTGATCGAGACGTTTGGGTTCAGTCCGCTGCTGGCTTCGCTTGTGGCGTTGTTCCTCGTTTTCCTTGGCGGAGCCGCGCTGGTCTGGATCTGGCTTTCCGCGCCGCCGCGCACGATCACGCTGACCAGCGGCCCGCCGGGCAGCTCGTTCCAGCGCAACGCCGAGGCCTACCAGGCGAAGCTCGCGGAGAGCGGCGTGACGCTGAAGATCATCCCGTCCGGCGGCTCGCTCGACAATTTGAAGCGGCTGCAGTCACCCGACTCCGGCGTCGACATCGGCTTTGTGCAGGCGGGCGTGGGCGGAGAGAAGGAGTCGTCGAACCTGATGTCGCTCGGCAGCGTGGCCAACCAGCCGCTGTGGGTGTTTTATCGCAGCCCGGTGCGCTTGACGCTGCTCTCGGAACTGGCGGGCAAACGCGTGGGCGTCGGCGCGCCCGGCAGCGGGACGCACGCGCTCGCGATCACGCTGCTGGGGGCGAACGGCATCACGGGCGAACCGACCCAGTTCGTGGAGCGGCCGGCGGAGGAGGCCGCGAAGGATCTGCTCGAGGGCCGGCTCGACGCGGTGTTCCTGATGGGCGACTCGGCGCCGCTGCAGACGCTGCGCACGATGATCCGCGCGCCGGAGGTGCAGCTCTTTCACTTCACCCAGGCCGACGCCTACGTGCGGCGCAACGACTACCTCAACAAGATCGTGCTGCCGCAGGGCGCGTTCGATTTCGGCAAGAACCTGCCGGCGCAGGAGGTCACGCTGATCGGGCCGCCGGTGGAATTGATCGCGCGGCGGGGACTGAACTCGGCGATCTCGGACATGCTGCTCGATGCGGCGCAGGCGGTGCATGGGAAGTCGTCCATCCTGCAGAAAACGCGCGAGTTTCCCGCGCCGATCGAGCGCAAGATTCCACTCAGCGAGGACGCGCTCCGTTTCTACAAGTCGGGGCTGGGTTTCACGTATAAGATCATCCGCTCGTTCTGGCTCGCGAGCCTGGTCAACCGGAGCCTCGTCGCGATCGTGCCGCTGCTGCTGGTGCTGATCCCGGCGATCCGGTTCCTGCCGATCGCGTATCGCTGGAGCGTGCAGCTCCGCATCTATCGCTGCTACCGCCCGCTGCTGCGGCTCGAGGCCGACGCGCAGGAATCGCTCACCCGCGAGCGCGCGCAGGAACTGCTCGAACGCCTCGGCGAGATCGAGCACGAGGTGAACCACCTGAAGGTGCCGGCCTCGTTTGCGTATCAGTTCTACGCGCTGCAGGGCCACGTGGCGTTCGTGCGCAGCCGGCTGAAGGCGGCTTCGGCGCCGGCCCCGGCGGCTTAGGTCGACGCGAAGGGAGTAGGAAACCAGGAGGCCAGGAAACGGAAGCGGGAATTCGGAAGAGGGGGAATTCAGAAGCCAGGAAGCCAGGAATCGAACGGCCCGGCCTTCCGAATCTCCGCTTCCTGGCTTCTGAATTACCACCGGCCGCAGCCCGGGCTTGCGGGCGGGCCGGGGCGCTGCGACGACAGCAGGCGGAACCCCATGAAACTTTCCCGTCTCTTGCTCCTGCTCGCCCTGCTCGGTGGCGCCACATGGTCGGCCGCGGCGGCGGCCAGGCCGAACATCGTGCTGATCCTGTCCGACGACATAGGGTATTCGGATCTCGGATGCTTCGGCGGGGAGATTGCCACGCCCAACCTCGATGCGCTCGCCGCGGGCGGGCTGCGCTTCACCCAGTTCTACAACGGCGCGCGCTGCTGCCCCACGCGCGCCTCGCTGCTGACCGGGCTTTATCCGCACCAGGCCGGCATGGGCTTCATGGTGCGCCAGGTGGAGGCGCCTGGCTACCGCGGCGACCTGAGCCGGCAGGCGGTGACGATCGCGGAGGTGCTGCGCGCCGGCGGCTATCGCACCGCGATGGCGGGCAAGTGGCATGTGGCGCGGTCGCACACGATGCGCGACGTCACGAACTGGCCGCTCGCGCGCGGCTTCGACCGTTTCTACGGCACGATCCGCGGCTTCGGGAGCTTCTGGGATCCGGAAACGCTCACGCGGCAGAACACGTTCATCACGCCGGAGAACGATCCCGGGTATCGCCCGAAGGAGTATTACTACACGGATGCGATCAGCGACAACGCGGTCGCCTTCCTGCGCGAGAACACGGACGCGCAGCAGCCGTTCTTCCTCTACGTGGCCTACACTGCGGCGCACTGGCCGCTCCAGGCGCCGGAGCGCGACATCGCGAAGTATCGGGGAAAGTATGACGCCGGTTACGACGCGATCCGGCAGGCGCGCGTCGCGCGGCTGAAGCAGCTCGGCCTGATGGACGCCGCGTGGACGGCCGCACCCACCATCGGAAAATGGGACGCGGTGGAGAACAAGGCGTGGGAGGCGCGCACTATGGAGACCTATGCCGCGATGATCGACAACCTGGACCAGGGCATCGGCCGCATCATCGCGCAGCTCCGGCAGGACGGGCGGCTCGACAACACGCTCGTGCTTTTCCTGCACGACAACGGCGCCTGCGCCGAGCGCAACGGCCGCCAGCCGGTGAAGGCGCCCGCACCGAAGGCCCTGCGTCCGCTGCGGCCCGACGAATTGCAGACCCGGAACAGCCCGCCGATGCAGACGCGCGACGGGCGCTGGGTGAAGAGCGGGACCGACGTGATGGCCGGGCCGGCCGACTCGTATGTCGGCTACGGCGAGGCGTGGGCCAACGTGGCCAACACGCCGTTTCGCGAATACAAGCACTGGGTGCACGAGGGCGGCATCTCGACGCCGCTGATCGCGCACTGGCCCGCCGGCATCGGCGCGGCGCGGCGCGGCCGGCTTGAAGCGCAGCCCGGCCACCTCATCGACATCATGGCGACCTGCGTGGACCTCGCCGGCGCGACCTATCCCGCGGAGTTCAACGGCGAGAAGATCAAGCCGCTGGAGGGTGTCTCCCTGGCGCCCGCGTTTGCCGGCCGTCCGCTCGCGCGGAAGCAGCCGCTGTTCTGGGAGCACGAGAGCAACCGCGCGGTGCGCGACGGACGCTGGAAACTCGTCGCGATGGAGGACAAGCCCTGGGAACTCTACGACCTCGTGGCCGATCGCACGGAAATGCACGACCTCGCGGCGCAGCAGCCGGAGCGTGTCCGTGAACTGGCCGCGGCGTGGGACGCGTGGGCGCGGCGCGCCGACGTCCTGCCGCTCGGCTCCTGGAAGCCGGTCTGGGGCACGCCGGGAAAGTGATCCGCGCGCGCCGTTCCTCCGCGGCGCGCGGGTGACGGCGGCGCCGCGCCGCCTACCGGATTTCCGGTAGACGGTCGAATTGTGGGGCGGCGGCAGTCGGCTTCAGGCTGGCGGAGAATGAAAACACGTCTCCGCCGCGCTTGCTCCCGCGGTCTTCCTCCGGTCCTGAAATTCCGCGCCGCGTTCCTCGCGTCCGCGTTCGCGTTTGCCTCCGCTTCCGCCTTTGGCGCCGTGGCCACGCCACCGCAGCTCGCCAGCGATCTGGCCGGCGCCGCCCAGGCCGCCGTCATCAGCCTCGCCGGCGTGAATCCCGTCACGGCCCCCGAGATCGCGATGGCCGCCACGTGGGGCGGCGGCTCGCTCATCCTCTCGGATTCGCCGGAGAGTCCCACGGTGCGCGGCATGCTCTACAAGGACGCCGGCCTCGATGCCACCGGCGCGACGCCCAACCGGCTGTTTGTCTACCACTGCAACCAGAAGCCGTCGGGTTACCTGCGGTTCACCGTGTTGCTGAAGAACAACAGCGCGAGCTCCGGCACGCTCACGATCCAGAAGTCCGGCGTCGCCGGCCCGAGCGCGGCCTACGGCTACGTCGGGAAACTGGCGTTCAAACGCTGGCTCGACTCCACCGCCGCCTCGGGCGTCACGGTCGCCGCCGGGCAGACCGTCCGGCTGGATACGGCGTTCGACACGCTCGATGTCGCCAAGGGCTACGTGCTGCATGGCATCTGGGATTACACGTTCACGCAGGATCACACGGTGATGGTCTGCGCGCTGAACTCCGCCGACAATCCGCTGACCGTCGGGCCGACGCTGGCCGTTCTCGCACGCGACACGCACAAGCGCGGCACGTTCATCTACAGCGACAAGACCTACGACACGGCGGCGGGCGTGGTGGTCGACACGGCGGCCGGCATCCAGCAGTTCCCGCTCGGGGGAAACTCCGACGTGTTCGTGACGGGCTATGACTACGCCGTCGCCGTGCCCACGGCGGAGACGAACGTCGGCAACTACGGCGTGCTCTACCGCCTGCACCTCGCGACCGCGAGCAGCGACGGCCGCAACGTCGGGTTGCTGATCAACCCGCGGGCCGGCGCGTGGGGCGGGGCGATCTGGCTGCCGCCGGGATTGCTCGCCGGCGGGAAATTCCTGATCCCGGACAGCACGGTGATGCTCTCGGACAACACGAAGGCTGCAGTCGCGGGCAAATACAGCCCCGGGGCCGGCACGACGGTGTGGGCGCAGTTCATGCCGACCTCGGCCTCGGCTTTTCCCGTGCGTTTCGTCGCCGTGCCGTATTGAAAGGCGTCCCGGTGCAACTGCGTTTTCTCCCACGGAACTTGCTTCGACTGCTGCTGGGCTTGGCGTTGATGCCGGCGCCGGGCCGCGCGGCCGAGCCCGGGGCAAACTGGATTCGCGTGCAGGCGCCGGACGTCACGGTGCTCAGCGACGCGTCGCGGAAGGATGCCGTGGAGTTTGCGGTGCGCTATGCGGCTTTCCGCGCGGCGCTGGCCGAGATGCTGGTGCGTCCGGGCCAGCGGCTCGCGCCGTCGACGATCCTGCTGTTTCGCAGCGGCCGGGAGTTCGAGCGGCGCTTTGGCACGCTGAAGTCCGCCCACTACAACCAGGTTTCCCTGACCACGGAAGTCGATGGCGCCGTGTTGATCGGGCAGGTGCTGGCCGGCGGGGATCGCGATGAGACGCTGCGCATGGCCTTTGAGTTTGAGACTGTGACGGTGCTGCGGCAACTGGGCTACTTCGTGCCGGTCTGGGCCGCGCAGGGCACGGGCAAGGTCTTCTCGACCCTCACGACCCGCAAGGGGATCACCTCCATCGGAGCGTTGCCGTCGGGGGCGGCGGACAGCTGGATCGGCCGGCCGGTGCCGTGGCCGCGGTTCTTCGAGGTGCACACGGCGTCTCCAGAATATCGAGACATCGAGCGAAGCCACATCTATCATTCGCAGGCGTGGGCGCTCCTGCACCGCATCTGGCTGGCGGAGGGCGACGGCCGGGAGCGTTTCCGGCAGCTCGCGGCCGCGGTGCGCGCCGGGCCTGATTTGGCGGCGGTCGAATCGGTGCTCGGCGTGGGGGCCGATCAGTGGTCGGCGCTGCTTGGGAAACATATCGGCGGGCGGCGGCGCCTGCTGGAGCTGCCCTTCGACGAAGCGGCGATGCGGGCCCGGCTGGAAGTGGGGCCGGCGGTCCCGACGGAGGTCAGGGTGCAATTTTCCAACCTCCTGTTTGCCGCGGGGAAAAACCTCGAGGCGGAACACGAACTCGCGCAGGTGCAGGCGGCGGCGCCGGCCTCCGCGGCGGTGAAAGAGGCGCTCGCCCGCGTCGCGGCGCGGCAGCGCGACAGCGACCGCGCGGTGGAGCTGTATCGCGAAGCGATCGCGCTCGGGTCGCGCTCGGCCCACGCCTACCTCGTCTCGGCGAGCCACTGGCTCGACCAGGCCAGCGCCCGGGGCGTGGACGAGGCGGGCGGCGGCACCACCGTGGCGGACTCCGCCCTGGTGGAAATCCGGCAGGCGTTGCAACTCAGCCCGGGTCTTCCGGACGCCTATCGCCTGCTCGGGCGGGCGTTCTACCTGCGACCGGAAATCGGCGAGGAACACGTGCAGGAACTCAGTGCGGGGGTGGGGCCGTCCGACGTGGGCGGGCGCACGCGTTTCTACCGGGCGCTGCTGTTCAGTCGGCTCCGCAAGGGCGACGAATGTGTGGCGGATTTGCGGCATCTGGTCGGCGCGAGCGACACGGCGGACAACGTGCGCCGACAGTCGCAGGAGATTTTGCATGACTTCGCCTTCGACCACGTGCGCGCGCGCGTGGAAGCGCTCGTGAAAGAGGGGCGTCACGACGAGGCCCGCCAGCTCGCGGAGACGGAGCAGGCGACGGCGGCGGGTGGGGCGCGGCGCGACGCCTATGAGCGCCTGCTGCGCTGGGTGAAGAACGCGGCGCGCTAGGGATCTGTCGGGCGGAATACGCACAACCGCGGGGCGTTCGCGACTGGCCGCGCTGCGGTCGATACCATGGGAAGCCGCGTCCGCCCGCCCGGCGCTCAGCAACACTACTTAGCGCGCGGCGCCGATGCGGCACGGAACTACCCATTAACACCGGCGCTTTTTCCGTCTATGCTCCGGAGATGAAATCTTCCGGAAACCCTGCGGCCGCCAGTCGCACGCGCGTCTTGATCGTCGAGGACCATGCCTCGATTCGCGAAATGCTCGCGGAGGTCGTGGGCTCGATGCCCGAGTTCGAGGTCGTCGCCGGGGCCGGTGACGTCGACGAGGCGCTGCGGATCGCGCGGAAGGTGGTTCCGGACGTCGTGATCCTCGACTGGCTTTTTCCCGGCGGTGGCGGCGCGGCGTTCCTGAGCGGATTGCGGTCTCATCGCATCAAGTCCCACGTCCTCGTGCTTTCCGCCGGCGTGGGCGACGAACCGATCCGCGAGGCGCTCACCAGCGGAGCGCGGGGCTATGTCGAGAAGACCGCCAACCTGAGCGAACTCATCCAGGCGCTGCGCGTGGTGGCGGCTGGCGGTGCCTACTTCGGGCCGGTTGCGGCCGGCGTGGTCGAGCGCCTGCTGCAGCAGCCCGATCGGACTCGGGCGGTTCGCGCTCCGGTGGTGGCGGTGGTGGCGAGCCCCGAGCCGGTGAAAGCAGATTGCGCGAGCGCGGTGTGAGGCGGCGTGTCCCGCCGCGCGCGGGAAAGAATCTCGTGGCCGCGGCGGTTCCGACGCGCAACCTCGGGTCCCGCATGTCCCCTCGGCCGGCCACCGTCTCGATCGCGTTTGCGTTTGTCCGCTTCCGTCCGCGGGCGCGCGCGCACCGGCATGCGTAGCATCGTCCGCAACGCCTCCCGGCGCTGTCCACGCTGCCAGTTGCCGCCGCGCTGGTGCATCTGCAGCGCGCAACGCGACGTCGCCTGCCCGCTCGCGGTCGACGTGCTGATGCACCACCGCGAGCGTTTCCGGCCGAGCAGCACGGGCAACCTCATCAACCGCGTGCTGCCCGCGTCGCGCCATTTCCTGTGGCGGCGCGAACGCCGGCTCACGGCGGACGACGTGCGCCTGCCGGGCCGCGAACTCTGGCTGCTGCACCCGCAGGGCGCCGTCGTCGACTTCGCGACGCCGCCGGACCAGGTGCAGGTGATGCTCCTCGACGGGTCGTGGCGCGAGACCGCGGCGATGGCCCAGGAGGTGCGCGGCTGGGGTCGGCTCGTGAGTCTGCCGATGACGGGCGAGAGCCGCTACTGGCTGCGGGCGCAGTCGGAGAAGGGACGTTTCTCGACGGCCGAGGCGCTGCTGTTCCTGCTGCGCGGCTTCGGGCTGCAGGCGGCGCACGACGCGCTGCGGGCGCAGTTCGAACTGCACGTCTACGCCAACCTGCGCGCGCGCGGCGACACGGTCGCCAGCGCGGAGCTGCTGGCGGATTCGCCGATCGCGCAGGAATTTTCCGACGTGATCGCGCAGCTCAATGTCCGCCGGCCGCGCAAGGACTGAGCCGTCGGAAACCAGCCGGGAGCGCCGTTCGGCCGGGAGGGAGGATGGCCGCGAGCGTGAGTGCGGGGTGATCCGCCCGTCCGCTCGCCCGCGCCCACCGCGAGGGGAAAGGACGAATGCCACCTTGCGCGTTTGGTCAAATGCCCCGGGGATTTTTTTGCGTTCGGGAAGGCTCGCGCGGCGGCGGTCCGTCCACCTAGCGTCCCAAGCTCACCATGAAGTCTTCTTCGGCCGTATTCCTTTCCGTTGTCACTCGCGCCCTGGCCCTCGCGCTGGCGCTCGGCAGCGCGGCCCGCGTGCTCGCCGCCGCCGGCGAGACCGTGGTGCTGAGTCCCTTCGAGGTGCGGAGCCCGCAGGATCAGGGCTATCGCGCCGGAGCGGCCATCACCGGCACGGGCACGGCGGGTTTGATCAAGGACACGCCGCTGAACATCAGCATCGTCTCCCGCGAGCTGATCGACGATCAGGCGGGCAATCAGTTGATCGACGTGCTGCGCTCGGCGAGTTCGGTGGCGCTGCAGGTGAAGGACGAGTGGATGATCCTCGTGCGCGGCTATACGGGACCGCAATTCGTCAACGGCCTGCCGGCCGGTGCGGGCATGACGCTCTACGACGTCGATCGCGTCGAGGTGGTGAAGGGGCCCAACGCCGTCTTCGCCGGCATCTCGAATCCGGGTGGCACGGTGAACTTGATCAAGTTGAAGCCGAGTTTCCTGCCGCGGCATACGGTGGATGTGAGCTACGGCTCGTTCGAGCACCGCCGCGCGGTGCTGCGCTCCACGGCGCCGCTGTTCAAGGACAAACTCGCTTACAGTCTTATCTACGGGACGACCAACGAGGGCAGCAACATCGACCACATGTTCACGGATGAGCAGTTCTACAGCGGCGGCCTCACGTGGCGGGCGACGCCGCGCCTGACGTTCACCGCGCGCTACAGCAACCTCGACCGCGAAGCCGGCCGCCGGCCGCACACGGTGGTCAGCCACCCGCTCTACCAGCAGCGCGATCAGGAGGCGATCCAGCTCTTCGACCGGCTCGGCCTGCCGCGGCCCGCGAGCTACCCGCAGCTCGAGAACGGCGCGGTGCGCACTCCCGCCGGCCAGCCGATCGTCACCGGCCGGCCCGCGCCCGAGGGCGTCGACGCCTTCATCGCGCGCACGCTCGGGCCCAACGTGGCGCCGTATCCGGGAATCTATTCGCGCGATTTCTTCCCCGACGATTCCTACAACTACAACGGGCCCGACGGCCGCGACAACTACCTGAACCAGACCACGACGCTCGAGGGCGAGTGGGTGGCATCGTCGGCGCTCGCGGTGCGCGGCATCTTCCAGCAGGTCGACAGCAACCGCATGCGCCGCGAGTTCAACGGCCTGCGGCCGGTCGCGGGGCAGCGGCTGCGCAGCTCGATCTCCGACTTCAAGCCGGGCGGCGTGAACTTCTCCGCGAAGCTCGAGGGCGTCTACAAACTCGATCTCAAGAGCGCGGGCCGCCACGACCTGCTCGGCGGCGTGCAGCACGACGGCGGCAAGGACGTGATCAGCGCCGTGACGGTCGCGACCACGCGCGTGATCACCTTCAACCCGCGGACCGATCCGCTGCCCGGCCTGCTCCAGCTCATGCGCGACCAATACGGCGCGAATTACCACGAGCCCGGCGTCGTGCGCAAAGGCGGCGCGCACTCGAACTCCGTCTACGGCGTGGCGCAGTCGTCGTTTTTCAACGATCGTTTGCGCACGCTGATCGGCGGCCGCCAGATCGAGAACAGCCGGCCGACGGACGACAACCGCGACGGCATCGACGTGGATTTCAAGACGCGGAAGCTGCTGCCGCACTACGGCGCGCTCGTGCGCGTGACGCCCGCGCTCAGCCTTTACGGCAGCTTCAGCAAGACCTTTGTCCCGCAGCGGCAGCAGACGGCGGACCTCGCGGCGATCCGCGCGACGCAGGGCGATCCGACCGCGCCCGGCTACCGGCCGCCCGCGGTGATTCCGGTGCAGTTCCTCGTGGCCGACCTGCTCGGCCGCGGCTGGGAAGTCGGCGGCAAGCTCGACCTCGGCCAAGGCCGGCTGCTCGGCACGCTGAGCTATTTCTCGAACGAGGAGTCGTCGCGCTTCGACGTCGATACGCCCAACCAGGTGCTCTACCAGCTCCCCGGCGCCACCGTGCGCGTCGCGGCCGGTCGCACCCAGACGCGCGGGCTCGAGACCGAGTGGATGTGGACGCCGCGGCAGAACTACCAGGCGCTGCTGAGCGCGAGCTACTTCTTCAAGAAAAACGAAATCTCGAATCCCTCCGACCCGCGCGAGGTCGGCTCGCACCTGGAGTCGGTGCCGCGCTACACGGTGAATCTGTGGAACAAATACACCTTCACGACCGGCGCGCTGCGCGGCTGGTATGTCGGCGGCGGCGGCACCATGCTCGGCGAAACCTACGAGCACCCGAGCTGGACGGTGCCGATCGAGAGCGAGGCGGTGGTGCTCTTTGACGCGATGGTGGGCTACACGACCAAAGTCGCCAACACGCCGGTCGAGTTCCGCGTGAACGCCCGCAACCTCGCCGACAAGCACTACCTCAACGGCACGTTCCAATACGGCGAGCCGCGCACGTTCATCGCCTCCGTCGGGCTGCGGTTCTGAGCGGCGGCACCGCGCGGATCACTTTTCCGGAAAGAGCCGCTGCAGGGCCGCGGCCTCGGCGGCGCACACGCCGCGCTCGGTGATGAGCCCGGTGACGAGCCGCGCGGGCGTCACGTCGAACGCGGGATTTGCCGCGGCGCTGCCTGCGGGCAGCAGCGCCACGGTGGCGACCCTGCCGTCCGGCAGCCGGCCGGCGAGGTGCGAGAGTTCGCGGGCGTCGCGTTCCTCGATCGGGATCTCGCGCAAGCCGTCGCGCAGCGTCCAGTCGATGCTGGGCGAGGGCGCGGCGACGTAGAACGGCACGCCGTTGTCATGCGCCGCGAGCGCCTTCAGGTAGGTGCCGATCTTGTTGCACACGTCGCCCGTCGCGGTCGTGCGGTCCGTGCCGACGATCACGAGGTCGACCTCGCCGTGCTGCATCAGATGGCCGCCGGCGTTGTCGGCGATGACGGTGTGCGGCACGCCGTGGTTGAGCAGCTCCCACGCCGTGAGGCTGGCCCCCTGGTTGCGCGGGCGCGTCTCGTCGACCCAGACATGCACGGGCAGGCCCGCATCGTGCGCGGCGTAGATCGGCGCGGTGGCGGTGCCGAGGTCGACGGTCGCGAGCCAGCCGGCGTTGCAGTGGGTGAGGAGGTTGAGGCGGGCGCCCGGCGGTTTGCGCGCGGCGAGCGCCTGCAGCAGCGGCAGGCCGGCGGCGGCGATGCCGCGATTCAGCGCGACATCCTCGTCGCAGATCTCGACCGCGAGACGGCGCGCGGCGGGAGCGCGCGCGGCCGGGTCGAGCGGCGCGAGCTGCGCGCGGCCGCGATCAAGGGCCCAGCGGAGGTTGACGGCGGTGGGCCGTGTCGCGAGCAGCGTGGCGTGCGCGTGCGCGAGGCCGGCGTCCGAGGCGTCGGCGCGCAGCGCCAGCCACAGGCCCCACGCCGCGGTGGCGCCGATCAGCGGCGCGCCGCGCACGAGCATGGCCCGGATCGCGTGCGCGGCGTCGTCGAGCGAGGAAAGCCGGGCGGTGACAAACGCATGCGGCAGGCGCGTTTGGTCGATGATTTCGACCGCGGTGCCGTCGGCCGACGGCCAGATCGTGCGGGTGGGGCGGCCTTGGACGTTCATGCGGGGGCGGTGGTGGTGCGGCGATTGAGGTCGGACGGCGGGCCGCGGCCTGTCAACGACCGCGTGCGCGCCGGCGGCTGCGCACGCGCGATTTCCGTGCGCGAAGCTCGCGCGTGTCTCCGGACGGAGTCAGGGTGCGGGCTGCCGATGAAGATCCACTCCGCCGATTTCGAAGTCAGTGCGCCCGAACTCGCGCTGTGCCCCAAGTGGGCGCTGCCGGAGTTTGCGTTCATCGGCCGTTCCAACGTGGGCAAGTCCTCCCTGATCAACCTGCTCGCGGCGCGGCGCGAGCTGGCGAAGGTGTCGGACCTCCCGGGCAAGACGAAGCTGATCAACTTCTACGTGATGAACGAACGCTGGAGCCTCGTCGATCTGCCGGGCTACGGCTACGCGCACGTCGGCAAGAAGGAGCGCGAGGGCTTCAACGACGCCGTCGCCGAGTTCCTGGCGCAGCGGCGGAATCTCGCGCAGGTGTTCGTGCTGATCGACTCACGGCTGCCGCCGCAGGCGATCGATCTCGAGTTTCTGCAATGGCTGGGCGCCTGCCGCGCGCCATATGCGCTCGTGTTCACGAAGACGGACAAGCAGTCGGCGACCAAGACGCAGGCGGGCGTCGCGGCGTTCATGAAGCAGGTCGCGGCCTGGCGCGCCGTGCCGCCGGAGATTTTCCTCACTTCGGCGCAGACCAAGGCGGGCCGCACCGAGATTCTCGATCGGATCGGGGCGATCCTGGGCGACAAGAACCGGGCGGTCGGTTGACGCGGCATGAGTGACCCGATCGAGGACCTGCCGGCGTGCGCCGGGTGCGGCGTGTGTTGTCATCTGCTGGTCGAACTCGGGCCCGGTGACGAGGACGTGCCCGAGGAACTCGTCGTGGAGCACGGCGGCGTGCGCTGTCTCGAGCAGCAGGGCGACGGGGCGTGTGTCGCGCTCGATCCCGCGACGCGGCTCTGCACGATTTACGAGCGGCGGCCGCAGGTGTGCCGGATCTTCGAGCGGGGCTCGGGCCTCTGCCGCAAGGTCGTCGACCAGGCGCAGACGCGCGGGCGGCGGGAGCGGGTGTGAGGCGTCACAGGGAAGCGGATATGCCGCCCCGGAGCGGGATCAGGCCCGGCGCGGGGCCGCGAAGTTGTCGCCGCGCAGTTCGCGCGCGGTGCGCTTCACCTGGCTCCAGCGCCAGGTGTCCATCTCCGGCCAAGAGCCGACGGTGAGGCGGACGTCGATCTCGTCGCCCACGGCGAAGTCCATGCGCTCGGTGCGGAGGATTCGGAAGCCCCAGTGCGGCGCGCGGCCGGGATCGAGCGGACTCGAACCGAGGCAGAGATCGTCGTCGATCCGCGCGCGGAAGAAGATCGCGTAGCCGTCGAGCCGGCCAGCGTTCACGATGGTGCGGGTGAAGCGCACCTCGCGCGGCAGGTCCGCCTCGTTTGCCGTGTGCAGGTCGATGGTGAGCGCGGGCTCCGCCTCGGTAAGGAAGTGTTCGACGAAGGTCGGGTCGCTGCTGACGCCGCGATAATACGACGGCTCCTGCGGGCGGTGCTTTTCCAGCGACGAGTAGTCGTGGCCGTGGACGTCGAGCTCCCAGATGAAGGGCACGTGGCGGTGATCGCGGATCTTGATCGGCTCGCAGTAGAACTCGAAGACGCTCGGCAGGATCAGGCCGCCGGGCTTGAGGAGGCGGTCGCGCAGGTCAGCGACGTTGGCCACCATCGACTCGTCGAAGAGGACGTCGCCCATCTGCTCGTGGATGATCGCGTCGACGCGCTCGTCGAGCTGGAAGGCCGTGCTGTGCGTGGCGACGAATTCGACGTTCCGGACGTGGTTGGCCGCGGCGAGCGCGCGGGCGTGCTCGAGGATCTCCGAATGATCGATGGCGTAGACCTGGGCGGCGCCGCGGCGGGCGGCGAAGGCCGCGAGGATGCCGGTGCCCGTGCCGAGATCGATCACGCGATCGCCGGGCTGGATGTGCCGCATGATCGCCGTGTGGTAGAAGTTCATCCGCGGCTTGTCCGCGAGCATGCGCTCCTGTTCGTGAAAATTGGCGAAGTAGCGCTCGTTGAAGTCGCGGTAGCGCTGGTCGGCGGTGCGCGTATCCGTGGGATAGAACCAGGCGGCGAGCCGGGGCCGGGCCGCGATCCACTCGCCGGCACGGGCCAGCAGCCGCCGGACGGCGGAGAAACCACGGGCACTGAGGCGCGGCAGGGAGAAGAATGACATGCAGACCGCGCCGGATGATCCGGCGGGTCGGTCACCCTGCGGGAAGGATCGGACAAGCGCAACCCTCGCGGCGGAGGATGCCGTTTCGCCCAAAAACCCAATGCGCGCCGCCCGCGCGGACAAGACGGCGCCCGCGCCAGTTGTTACCTTGGCTGCGGCCCGGCGTGGCGCCGCCCGGACCAGCCACCGGGCTTGACGCGGCGTCCCACCCCTTCCCCTCATGCGAACGCCCTCGCCCCTGATCGCGTTTTTTCCTCGTGTTGCGTTCCTGCGCCGCCTCCGCGCGGCCGTCGCACTCCCCGCCGCCCTCGCCCTGCTCGGCACGTCGATCGCGCAGACGGCGAATCCGCCGCCCGCGCTCCCCGCGGCGGCGGCGAACGCCGCCGGCCGGCGCCCCGTCGACGCGACGCGTTCGACCGAGAAGCCGATCGAGCTCAACGCGTTCGAGGTGCAGGCCGATCGCGACAACAGCTACGGCGCGCTCACGTCCGCCTCGATCACGCGCTTCAATGTCGAGATGGAGAAACTGCCGGTTTCCGCGGACATCTTCACCGAGACGTTCATGAAGGATGTCGCGGCCTCCTCCGTCGAGGAAGTGATCGGCGGTTACTCGGCGGGCACCGGCAACAGCGACGGCGCGGGCTCCGGCACGCTCGCGACCCAGCCGGGTGATCGCAATGGGAACTTCTACATCCAGATTCGCGGCATGAACACGCCCGCGATGCAGCGCGACTCGTTCATGCCGGTGGGCGCGTTCGGCAACCCCGGCTCCACCGCCGTCGGCCGCACAGACAATTTCGACCTCGAGCGGGTCGAGGTCATCAACGGGCCGCAGGCCCTGCTTTATGGCGGCGGCGGCGCGGGCGGCGTCATCAACGTCACCTCCAAGCAGGCCCGTTTCGCGCGGCAGAACCTGCGCGAGAGCCTGAAGGGCGAGGCGATGTTTCGCGTCGATCAATTCGGCTCCAAGCGCGGGGAGCTCGACGTCGGCGTCGGCACCACGTGGTTCGCGGCGCGGGTCGCGTTCCTGCGCGAGAGCACGTCCAGCCGCCGCGTCAACATCGGCGGTGTCACCAACGGCCAATACGCCCAGCTCGCGTTCAGGTTTTTCCAAAACACCGTGCCCACGACCGTGCGCCTCTCGGGTTCGCTGACGATGAACCGCCGCCGGCTCTCGACCAATCCCACGCTCACGGCCGCCGGCGATCCGCGCAACGGCCACGCGCTGCATTACCTGCTCGCCACCGGCCAGACCGGCGACACGCACCCGCAGACCGGCGTCCGCTATCCCGCCGGCGCGATCCTCAACGGCAAACTCAACTGGGACAACGTCGACTCCTTCGCGGCCGGCAACGCGCAGCAGGAGCCGGTCAGCAACGACTACTCGAGTGTGACGATCGAAACCAAATGGCGCGACTGGCTCACCACGCAGTTCGCCGCCGGCTACGACTATTACACCGATCGTCGCATCAATCCCGGCTTCACGTTCTTCGCCCCGCGATCCGGCAACAACACCACCGACAACTGGGCCGGCGCGATCACGCCCAGCGACAGTTGGCAGCCCGCGCGCACCAAGGCCGGCCGCGTCGCCGCCGTCATCACCAAGGATTTTCTCCAGGGCCGCGCCAAGACCCAGACCCTGATCGGTGCCGACTACCTGCGCTCCGATTCCGGGCAGATCGGCTACCAGTGGTATCAGGCCGACGCGAATTGGAACATCATCACCGCTGCCAACGCCACGCTCACCACCGCGAACCTCGGCCGCACGCCCATCGCGCAGCAGCGCTGGTCGCTCAACGGCGGCCCCACGCCCTACCCGTGGGGCGACCAGAATCCCGCGCGCGATCGCATGACCCTAAACGGCGTGAACTACGTCCGCGCCCTGCAGAACCCCCCGCAGCCCAGTCTCGTGACGCCGCTCAACCCGCTCGGCACGCCCTTCACCTCGGGAAACTACATCCTCACGAAATACTTCAACAAAGGCGCCTACTTCGTGAACTACACGCAGTGGCTCGGCGGCCGGCTCAACACGCTCGCGGGCGTGCGTCGCGGCGACTACATCCAGGACCGCTTCCAGCACTACGACAACTTCCGCGCCCGCTACCTCGCGAAGTCGACCCCGATGAACTACAACATCGGCGTCGATTGGAATGCCGCCCGGTGGTTGCACCCGTATGTGAGTTTTTCGGATTCGGTGATGCCGCCCTACGTCGCCAACCGCACCGATCCACTCGGCAACTCGCCCACCGCCGCGAAAGGCATCGGCATGGAGGCCGGCCTCAAGCTCAACAATGCCACCGGCACCCTTTCGGGCACGTTCGCCGCCTTCCAGACCAGCGGCAAGGGTGACCTCTACGGCATCAACGGCTCCATCGGCTCCGCCATCAATCCCAACGGCCTCAACGGCAACAGCGGCGGCAGCAACTTCGTGAGCATCGACCGCAAGACCCGCGGGCTCGAACTGCGCCTTACGGCGGCGCCCACGCGCAACTGGCGCTTGCGTTTCAGTGCCGCCCACAACGACGGTGAGATCGGCAGCACGCGCACCTACGAGCAGCTCTACAACGATCAGTTCCACGCCAACGCCGCCGGCCAGGTCACCTACCGCAACGGCACCGTCGTCTTCGTCAACGGCGCCGCCGCCAACGCCGCGCAGGCCACCGTCGTCGCCGCCAATGCCCCCGGCGCCGTCCCGCTCACGATCACGATGATGAGCACGCCCGGCGCGGCCAATCCCTACTTCGCCAACCCCGACCTCATCTCCGGCGCGATCAACCGTGGCTCCGCCGCCGCCAACATTCTCCTCGGCACCGGCAACGCCGCCGCGATCAACGCCAATGGTCCCATCCTCACCGGCCGCGTCGCGCTGCCGATCTCCGATCTGCAGCTCAACAAGACACTCTCCGGCGTCGCGCCGCCGGGGGTGATCGTGGCCACGCGCGTCGGCGACAAGACGACGGGCTATCCTGAATACAGCGCCAATCTCACGAGCAACTATATGTTCACCGGCGAACATTTCCTGAAGGGCCTGAGCCTCGGCGGCACGTTCTCCGCCGGCTGGAAGCAGCGCGGCTATTATTACTACGCCGCGCCCGTCACCGCCGCCAACGCCCTCACGCTGCGCCGCACGCTGCTTTACACGCCGCCACCGCGGCAGTTCAACTTGATCGCCGCCTACGCGCGGAAGTTCGGCCGCTACCAGTGGAGCACCCAGGTCAATGTCGCGAATGTCTTCAATCGTTACGATATCGCCCTCCAGCCCAACGCCACCACGGGCTTCAACGTGACGAGCGGCATCAACGCCACCTTCTACCAGCAGCCCCGCGCCTACACCTGGACGAACTCGATCAAGTTTTGAGCGCGTCCTGGACGAGGCGTCCCGCCTCGTGAGTAGCCCGCCGAAAGTTGCTCGCCCGTGGCGGCGGAGCGGCCGGAACCCCGGGCGCGGTCAGCCCCGCGCAATCGCGTTGCCCGAATCCACAACGCGAATCGCCCGCGCCGACAAGCGACGCGCGGCGCCGGGGTGCTAGGATGCGCGGCGTCGGTCGCCAACCCCGTTCACCCCATGCCCCGTCTTCGCCGCCTCGTCGCCGCGCTCGGCTTTCTCGCCGGCGCGCTCACCGCCTCCGCCCAAATCGCCGTCAAGGGCCCGCTGCTGCTGGAGGAGAACTTCCAGCGCCACGCCACCTACACGAAGGAGAAACTCCCGCTGCGCGAGGGCTGGGAGGTGCGCGTCGCGCACGGTATCTGGAAACGCACTACCGAAGGCGTCCAGAGCACGTGGGAGACCGGCCACAGCCCCGTGCTCGTGCTCGAGGGCGCGTTTGGCGATGTGATCATCGAACTCGAGTTTCGCTACCGCGCCGAGCCGGGCAAATGGGCCGCGTGCCGCATCTCCGCCACCAATCCCGCGCTCTTCCCGCGCGGCTACGCGCTCTCCACCTGGGCGAACGTCGACTTCAAGTCCCGCGGCCGCGGCTTCCTGCTCGAGAACGATGTCTGGGACGGTCCCATCACGCGCGTCTCCTACGCCAAGGCCGACTTCGCGCCCGACACGTGGCACACCTACCGCGTCGAAACCATCGGCAATAAGGCCGCCGCCTCCTGCAACGGCGTCACGATCCACGGCACCCACGAAAAATACGGCCTGCCGAAAACCTCCGTCTGGCTCGCGACCGGCCAGAGCCCGCACGAGATCCGGAACCTCCGCATCTACGCCGCCCGCCCCAACCCCGCGTGGCCGCGACCCAAGGCCACCACGCCGCCCGCTGCCGCTCCCGCGAAGAAGTCCGAGTGACGGCCAGCCGCACAGTCCCGCCCGCAGTTTTTCTTCGCATGAAAACGACTACGCTTTTCCGTCTCACGCGCGCCGTCGCTCTCGCCGGCGCCACCTTCTCCGTCGCGCTCACGGCTCGCGCCCAGATGGCGCTCAAAGGCGAACTCCTCCTGGCCGAGGATTTCCGCACGCACGCCGAGTTCACCAAGGAAAAAGTCCCGCTGAAGGAGGGCTGGACCGCCCGCGTCGCGCACGGCACGTGGAAGCGGTCCGCCGAGGGCGTCGAGGTCACGTGGGTGGCCGGCCACCAGCCCGTGCTCCTGGTCGAGGGCGACTTCGGCGACGCGATCATCGAACTCGAGTTCCGCTATCGCGCGGAGCCGGACTACCGGTGGGCCGCGTGCCGCATCTCGCCGACCAACCAGGCGCTCAACCCGCGCGCCTACGCCGCGTCGCTCTGGGCCAACGTCGATTACAAGTCCCGCGCCGTCGGCCTCGTGCTCGAGCACGACGAGTGGTCGCCCGGACACATCACGCAGGTCAACCGGAAGATGACCGAGTTCCAGCCCGACACCTGGCACCTGCTCCGCATGGAACTCATCGGCGACAAGGTGCTCGCCACCGGCGGCGGCAGCACGGTCTACGGCACCTACGACAAGTTCGCGTTGCCTAAGACCTCCGTCTGGCTCGCCACCGGCCTGAGCAGGCACGAACTGCGCCGCCTCCGCATCTACGCCGCGCGCCCCGACCCGAAATGGACGGCGCCAAAATATCGCGCCGCCGCGGACATCGAACCGCCCGTCGGGAAAAAATAGCGCCGCCCATTCCGCTGCGCTCGCTGCGTTCCGTCCACCCCAACGTCTCCCGCCATGAAGACCAGCCACCCCTGCGCGTCGTTTCTTCGCGCCCGTGTCCTCACGCTCGCGGCCACGCTTCCGTTTGCATTTTCCCCGCAGCTTGCCTTGGCGCAGGCCGCGCCCGTCCGGCCCGCCAGCACGCCAACGTCCACGCCCGCGACCACCTCCTCCGATTCTACCGCGACCAAGTCCGCCGAGGAAGTCGTCGCACTCAGCCCCTTCGCCGTCGTCGCCAGCGGCACGGATTCCTACTCGGCGCTCAACACCAACTCCGTCACGCGCTTCAGCGCCGAACTCTCCAAGCTCCCCGTCTCGGCCGACGTCTTCACGGAGTCGTTTCTCGACGACATTGCCGCCACCTCGCTCGAGGAGATGGTCGTCAACTACGGCACCGGCACCGGCGTCGGCGGCGCGAATCCCGAGGGCACTGCCGAATCCAATCGCCCGGGCGACCGTGCCTCCAACGTCAACGTGAAGATCCGCGGCCTCGATGCCGGCCAGATGCGCATCAACTCCTTCGGCGCCGGCGGCATCGACGACGCGTTCAGCACCGAGCGTGTCGATGTGGTGCGCGGCCCGCAGTCGTTGCTCAACGGCGGGGTGGGCGGAGGTGGCGTGGTCAACGCCATCTCCAAGCAGGCCCGCTTCAACTCGCGCCTCACGCGCCTCCAGTTCCGCACCGACGACAACGGTTCGCTGCGCGGGGTGGTCGACTACGGCCTCGGCGGCCAGCGTCTCGCGCTGCGGCTCTCCGGCATGATGGAGGATCAGCGCACGTCACGCCTCTTCTTCGGCGCCAAGTCCCGCGGCGTCCACGCGCAGGTCGCCGTGCAGGCCACCAAGACCACCACGGTCCGCGTCGAGACCTCGCGCAAGCTGTCCGAGACCGTGCAATCCAACAACGGCACGACGCTCAGCATGCCCGCGGCCACCGTGAACGGCGTGCGGCTCAACGCTGATCCGCGCAACGGCGCGCGGCTCCGGCTCCTCGTCGCGCAGGGCCAGGCCGGCGACATCATGGGGGGTCGGCTCCACTGGGACAACGTGGACTCGCTGCGGACCGCCTACTACGGCGCGAAGCGCGAGAACACCCACTACGAGACTTCACTCGAGCAGAAGGTCGGCCGCTTCGGCACGGTCCAGCTCGCGACGATGTATGATGTGAGCGGCATGGATCGCGGCGAACCCAATGCCTACACCAACCTCGTCGCGCCGTTGCGAAACAACAATCCGTTCAACGAGTGGGCCATCGGCTTCCAGCCCGGCAACACGCACGAGAGTTTCACGCGCCGCGGCTATCGCGCCAATTTCGCCGGCGAGTTTGCGCTCTTCGGCGGACTCGCCCGCAACCAGGTGCTGCTCGGCGCCACCTACGAGACGGTCTACAACAAGCGCCGCTCGCAGTTCTACTATCTGGCCGACGCCAGCGGCAAAGCCGTCGTCAATCCGGCTCAGATCAACAACACCAACATCGGCCGCACCCCGATGCCCGTGCAGTGGTTCGCGTTCGCCAACGGTCCGCTGGAGTATCTCTCCTTCGGCCGGCGCGACCAGACCATCAAGGGTCAGGACGGCCTCACCTACGTTTACGGCGAGCGCGTGGAGACCGGCGCGCTCCCGCAGACGCGCACCAATCCCCTCGGCGTGCGCGGCACGGGCAGCTTCTGGGATCAGCGCGGCTACACCGATTCGTATTACGCCGCGGCGCAGACCGACTGGTTCGGCGACCGCTTCACCACGCTCGCTGGCTACCGCACCAACAACGTCGAAAACAAACGCTACGAGATCGGCGACGCCAAGCGCTCCCAGAAATCGCCCGGCTCGCTCAATCTCGGCGCCAACTACCGGCTCAATCGCTTTCTCCGTCCCTACTACGGCTACTCGAACGCCTTCAACCCGCCCGACATCGTGCAGTTCGGTCCCCACGGCGAGGTGGCGCAGACCGCGCACAGCATCGGCCACGAGTTCGGCCTCAAGTTCGATCCCAAGTCCGGCTTCTTCTCCGGCTCCGTCGGCGTCTTCACCGTGAAGTCGAAGGACGAGCAGGTCTCCATCGCCACCGATCTCCGCGACGATATCAACCCGCCGGGCATCAATGGCGCCTATTCGCCCACGCAGAATTGGATCAACGTCGACCGCGAATCGAAGGGCGCCGAGCTCATCCTCACGGCCCAGCCCGTGCGCAACTGGCGCGCCCGCTTCTCGCTCGCGTTCACCGACGGCAAGGTCGGCGAGTCCAAGAAATATGCGATCTTCTACAACGACGAGTTCAACACCGACGGCCGCGGCGGCGTCACCTACGGCGACGGCACGCCGCTCCTCGTCACCGTCGATCCCGCGCAGCAGGC
The DNA here is from genome assembly GCA_964513055.1 of uncultured Opitutus sp. GTDB lineage: Bacteria > Verrucomicrobiota > Verrucomicrobiia > Opitutales > Opitutaceae > ER46. The sequence continues at coordinate 4,091 of CAZENI010000003.1, read as the reverse complement.
CAACCCCGCCGCCCCGCGCCAGCAACTCACCGTCGCGATGATGAACAATCCCGCGAGCCCGTATTTCGCCGTGCTCGATCCCGACAGCGGCCGCATCACCAACGCCACCGCGCTCCGCCTCACCACCACGAGCGCGACCGGCGCCCCCGTCGGGACCGGCCGACGCGGCCTGCCGCTTTCAGCGCACCAGCTTCGTTTCACCGACCCCAACGGCAACGGCGGCTCCATCGTCGTCTCGCAGGAAGGCGAGCCCACCTCGGGCTACGCCAAATATTCCGCCAACTTCACCAACAGCTATTCGTTCACCGAGGGCCGGCTGAAGGGTCTCACCCTCGGCGGCACGATCTTCCTGCGCATGCAGGATCGCACTTATCCCTACACGCAGGTCTTCCGCGACGCCGCGGGCGTCGTCACCCGCAGCGAGCGCCGGATGTTTTCCGCCCCCGACTACGTCCGGGCCAACGCGATGCTCGCCTATCGCTTCAAATTCGCGCGCCGCTACGAGTGGTCCACGCAGGTCAACATCGAGAACCTCTTCAACCAATACCAAGTCCAGATCCTGCCCAACGGCTCCACCGGCGATGCCCGCACCGCGCGCTTCACCGCCGAGCCGCGCGGCTTCGTCTGGACCAACTCGGTGTCGTTCTGACGTCCGCGGCGAAGACCCCGGCCCGGCTCGTTCGCGTCGGTCCCGGCTCGGCGCCGGCCAATTTCCCTTCCATGCCCGCTCGTCGTCGTGCCTTCTCGATCCCGCGCCTGTTCGCCGCGCTCGCGCTCGGCGGGGCGCTGCCGGCCGCTGCCCAAGACCCCTCGCCGCCGCCCGAACCGCCATTGCAGACGCCGGCCGACCTCACCGTCGAGCTCATCGCCCGCGAGCCCGTCGTCGCGCAGCCTGTGTTTCTGAATTTCGACGAGCGCGGCCGGATGTGGGTCGTCCAGTATCGGCAGTATCCCGAGCCCGCCGGGCTCAGGCTCCTGGCCCGCGACAGCATCTGGCGCGTGCGCTACGACCGGAAGAAGCCCGCGCCGCCCTACGACACGCCCGCCACGGCCGCTTTCCGGGGCCGCGACCGCATCACCATCCACGAGGATGTGCAGGGCGATGGCTCCTTCGCCAGGGTCACCACCTTTCTCGATGGTCTGAACATCACCTCCGCCGTCTGCCGCGGGCGCGGCGGGGTCTGGGTGCTCTCGCCGCCGCAGCTCCTCTGGTATCCGGATGTCAACGACGACGACGTGCCCGACGGCCCGCCCACGGTCGCGCTCGACGGCTTCGGCCTCGAGGACACCCACTCGATCGCAAATTCGCTCCGCTGGGGCCCCGACGGCTGGCTCTACGGCGCCGTCGGCTCGACGGTCACGTGCGCCATTGTGCGCCCCGAGCTCGATGCCGCACCCATCGCGCACCTGGTGGGGCAGGGGATCTGGCGTTATCACCCCGGTTCGCGGCGCTTCGAGGTGTTCGCCGAGGGCGGCGGCAATTCCTTCGGCTGCGAGATCGATGCCAAGGGCCGCGTCTTTTCCGGTCACAACGGCGGCGACACCCGCGGCTTTCACTACGCGCAGGGCGCCTATCTGCGGAAAGGTTTCGAGAAACACGGTGATCTCTCCAACCCGTATGCGTTCGGCTATTTCCCCGCGATGGCTCACGCCAAAGTCCCGCGCTACACGCACAACTTTATTTTCTACGAGGGTGGCGCACTGCCCGAAGTTTACCGCGGCAAGCTCATCGGCATCGATCCGATGAACCACTACCTCTCGCTCACCGAGGTGCAGCCGCGTGGCGCGACCTTTCAGACCCGCGACCTCGACAAGGTCGTGCAGACCAATGACGCGAAATTCCGCCCCGTGGACATCAAGCACGGCCCCGACGGCGCGATCTACATCGCCGACTGGCGCGATTTCCAGATCAACCACTACCGCAACCACGAGGGCCAGATCACCCGCGACGACGGCCGCCTTTACCGTCTCCGCGCGCGCGACGCGAAGCCCGGCGTGCCCGCGTTCGACCTGCGCAGAAAAACCTCCGCCGAACTTGTCGCACTCCTCCGCCACGACAATCGCTGGTGGCGCGAGTCCGCCCGCCAGGTCCTCGGCGAGCGCCGCGATCCCGCCGTCGTCGCGCCGCTCCGCGCCGAACTCGCGCGCAACACGCCGGGCCAGTTCGCGCTCGAGGCCCTGTGGGCGCTGAACCTCTGCGGCGGTTTCGATGAGACGCTCGCGCGCGATCTCTTCCACCACGCCGACCCCTGCGTGCGCCTCTGGACCGCGCGCCTCGTCGGCGACACCGGCACGGCCACGCCCGCCACCGCCCAAGCCCTCGTCGCCCTCGCGCAGTCCGAGCCCGACGTCGAGGTGCGGAGTCAACTCGCCGCCTCCGCGAAGCGGTTTCCGGCGTCCGTCGGCCTGCCGCTCGTCCGCGCCTTGCTCCGCCACGACGCCGACGCGGCCGATCCGTATTTGCCGCTCCAGCTCTGGTGGGCGATCGAGACCCAGTGCGCCAACCAGCGCGACGCCGTGCTCGCACTCTTCACGCCGTCTTCCGCCGACTCCCTCTGGTCCCGTCCGCTCGTAACCACCCATCTCGCCTCGCGCCTCATGCGCCGCTTCGCCGCCTCCGGCAGCGCGGAGGATTGGGAGACGTGCACCCAACTCCTCGCGCTCGCGCCCGACGCCTCCGCGCGTCGTGAACTGGTGAGAGGATTCGAACAGGCCTTCGAGGGCCGGGCGTTGCCGGTAGTGCCCGAGGCGCTCATCGCCGCGCTCGTGAAAACCGGCAGTGCCTCCCTCTCGCTCCGCATGCGTCAGCGCGATCCCGCCGCGCTCGAGCAGGGGCTGGCACTTGTCACGGACGCCACGGCCCCGCTCGTCGAGCGCGTGCGTGCGATCACGACGTTCGGCGAAGTGCCGCATCGTGCCGCCGCCGCGAAACTCGCCGCGGTGCTCACCGATCCGAGAAAAGAGATCGTGCGCGCCGCACTCGCCGCCGCCGCGGCCTACGACGATCCGGCTCTCACCCGGGCCATCATCGGCGGCTTCCCGCGCTACGGCACGGAAGAGCGCCCGGTGGCGCTGTCGGTGCTCACGAGTCGCCAATCGGGTGGTGCCGCGCTGCTGGATGCGCTTGAGCGCAACGCCATCGCGGCCTCGATCGTGCCGTCCGAGATGCAGGAGAAACTCCGCCTCGTCGCCGACACCGCGCTCACCGCTCGCATCGACCGCGTCTTCGGCCGCCCCGCCGTCGTCGCCCCTTCCGCCGACGCCGCCGAGATCGCCCGCCTCCTCGCCGCGCTCGGCGACGGTCGGGGGAATGTTTACGCCGGCCGCACCCACTTCCAGCAGCGCTGCGCCGCCTGCCACCGGCTGTTCAACGTCGGCGGCGAGATCGGCCCCGATCTCACCGCGTTCAAGCGCGACGACGTTGCCAGCCTCGCCCTCGCGATCGTCAGTCCCAACGCGGAGATCCGCGAGGGCTACGAGCCCTTCGTGCTCACGAAGAAGGATGGCACCGTGCATTCCGGCTTCGTCGCCACGCAGGATGCGAAACGTGTCGTCCTCCGCGATATGGCCGGCCTCACCGTGAGCGTGGAGCGCACCGATCTCGCTTCGCTTAAGGGCCTCGGCACCTCGCTCATGCCCGCCGGCCTCCTCGCTGGTTTGAGCGACGGCGATCTCCGTGACCTGTTCGCCTACCTCCGCCTCGGCCAGCCGCTCGTCGGCCGGGAATGATCCGGCGTCATCCCATCCGGCCCTCAGTCCACCGCCGGCCAGCCGGCCCGCACCGCCGGCCGTAGCAAGGCCTCTGCTGCCGCGTTGCCCGGACAGCGCATCGTTCCGGGCTCCCAGCGCACGGGCTGGCCCGTCCGCTGCGCGAGCGATCCGAGCAACACGCGCTCCGTCAGCGCCGCGCCCTCGCTGAAGGGCATGCTGGCCGGCCGTCCCGCCACGATCGCGTCGATCCGTTCATTGATTTCCTTCTTCGCCGCGGGATGATACGAATGCCCCGTCTTCGGCCCAATGACGTACATCAGCCGCATGTCTTCCTTCTTCATCGCCGCCGCCATGATGTCCGCCGCCTGCTTCTGGATGTC
>CAZENI010000002.1:49957-56302 GCA_964513055.1 uncultured Opitutus sp. | reverse complement strand
AGTCCTCTGCTCTACCACTGAGCTACTCTGGCGAAACCAAACTACTGCAACGACTTACAACTATCTGCGCGTCCCAGGGTATTAGCTTTGTCACCCCGAGTTGTCACCCGCACGTTCCCAGCATGGAAACCCCGGCTCTTATGGAGACCAAAGCTGCTAGAAAAATGGTGATGCATAACGTGGCGGAAAACCTCTACCGACTAGAACCAAGCGGCGGTTATTACGCTTTGCTGAAAAGGGGTGACAAGCAATTTCGCCGGTCGCTCAAGACCAAGGACCGCAAGCTCGCGGATCGTCGGCTGACCGAGCTGCGCGCCCAGGTCGGCAACCTCACCATTACCGACGACGCCCGCCTTTCGTTCGATGACATCGCCACGCGGTGGATGGACACCACGAAGCACACGCTCAAGGCCAGCAGCATCACGCGCCGCGGCACCTGCATCAAAAACCTGTCGCCCTTCTTTCTGGGAGTCTCGATTCGCAACGTGCAGCCGAAGCACTGCGAACGCTGGCTAACGGAGCGCGGCAGCACGATTGCGGCGCAGACCCTCGCCCATGAACTGAACGCGATGAAGTCGATTTTCGACTACGCCGCGCGCCTCGGCCTGATACTCACCAACCCCGCGAAGGACATCAAGCGGCGCAAAATCAGTCAGGCGCGGATTGTGGTCCCAACGCGCCAGCAATTCCGCGACATCCTCGCCGCCATCCGACAATCAGACGGCCGCGCCGACAGCCAGGCGAAGGCCAAACCCGGCGCCGATTTCGTTGAACTCCTCGCCTACTCCGGATGCCGGCTGCACGAAGCCGCTTCGCTTCGCTGGCGTGATGTGGACTTCGAAAAAGGCGCGCTGACCGTAAGCGGCGGCGAACGCGGCACCAAGAACGACGAGACGCGGACGGTCCCGATGACGGATGCCCTCCGCACACTGTTGCTGCGCCTACGCGACGAACGACAACCAAAGCCGGAAGATTCCGTGACGCTCGCCGACAGCGCCAAGAAATGCCTGCAAACCGCCTGCCGCCGCCTGCAGTGTGAGCAGTTCACGCATCACGATTTCAGGCATTTCTTCGCTACCACCTGCATTGAGGCCGGAGTGGATATTCCAACGGTTAGCAGGTGGCTCGGACACAAAGACGGGGGCGCCCTGGCGATGAGAGTCTACGGCCACCTACGACAAGAACATAGTATTCGCGCCGCGCAACTCGTCCGATTCTAATTTCCACCATAAGCCAACAACCGTATATCTATACGAGAAGCAAGTGCTACAATTTTCTCGTTTTCCATCTTCGCCCCGATTTCCATGAGGTTGAACTTACTAAATTTAGATACCCGATTCGGATGACTAAGGAAACGCACAAGCGCCTCAAAAAGGCTCTTACCACGCAAACCCCGGTCGTATTCGGCTTTTAAACGTGCAATCAACTCTTCGGGCGCATCACAGAATTTCACACTCTTCTTATAGTCTTCACATAAAACACTTCCCGGGCAAACTCGATTTATATGCACGGCACAGTCCGACCGGCCTGTCTTCAGATGTTTATCTACTTCAAACGCGAACCATTTAACCAGCTGTTCAATCAGCAACTCGAAGGCCACTTTCTCCTCAGGGCCAAGGAGCTTTTCCATAACACTTCTCACAAATAAATCATTCTCGATTGAATACCCATCAGTGAAAATAACATCGCCACTGTATTCCGATGGAATCGCCGAGAAATACCACATATCTTGATCGGCGACAAAGACAGCCTTGGAATTCGCAAATTCATTACGCCGGCGAAATACCTCCAGCAACGTATCTCGTCCGTTGCACACCAAGACATCGCCATCAGCCTTCAATCGCTCCTCCACCCACCGATAAACGTAGGCATCAGCCGTCCCCTCAACCAACACAGTAAGGAGGCTTGTCCGTTTAAGATAAGCAACCAATTCCTCTGCCGACATTACAGGATGACGCTTCATTCTCCTTTGTCAGCCGCTATACTAATTTCTTTGTCCTGATATTTTGAATATATAAACGGGGAATGAGTCGCTACGATAAACTGGTTTGACGCTTGCTGGCCCAATAATGTCGGGAAAAGCCTTCGTTGCCAATCAGGATGAAGACTAAGCTCAGGTTCATCGATAAAAACAGGCGAGTTCTCATAAAATGAATTATAGCAAAGAAAACTAAGCATCTGCTTCTCACCAGCCGACAAAACACCCGAATCAATCGCGTCAACAGATTCACCCAACGTGACACTTCGAACCTTAATTCCCTTGTGGCGAAATATTTGCGCAGTCAGAGCAGATAATACAGTAAAAGGTCGAAGCAGCGTCTCTCGCTTTTTGTTCACGTCATCCGCCTGACTTTGAATCGAAGTCAGCAGCGAGTATGCCTTTTCCCTGTCACTCCCTATTTCCGCCTTAGCCCCTTCAATTGTGCTGATAATCGAAGTGCTCAGGATTCTATACGATTCATTCAAAGCTTCCGACGCTTTGGCATATCGCGCAGTCAAAAGATGAACGATATCATGAGTAGATATCGAACAAACAAATCGATGATTTTGAACGCTAATGCGTCCAGCGAGCTCATCGAACTGATTCTGAAAATCGTCGTGCTCGACCATCTCTGTCACAAGTTCTCCCGATCGAACCCGCCTGCGCACCCGCCTCGTATTCGTCATTGAATACCCTCCCTCTATTCTTCGAAAAGTTGGAAAATAAACCGACGATTGACCCGATAACAGGACTAGCTGATTCGCCATTTCAGGCCCCTGAAGGCCAGGGTAGTCCATACTAGGGTCAAAGGTGCTTCCCTCCGAAACGTCTTTAGAAATAAATTTCCAAGTAACGCTCTTCTTATCACTCTCTAGATAGATATCGTATTCTGATGTGGCTAAATGAATTTTTCTAAATTCTATTTCTGGAACTATACGCTCAATATTACCTGATATTATATACCACAATAGTTTCAGCAACGTAGTCTTTCCAGAACCATTTACTCCCGTAATTAAATTTAGATCACGCTGAAAGGCGAATTTACAGTCCAGCTTTCCGCTAAGGCCTTCGATTTCGACATGTTTGAGATACATGAGATCAGGTTGCTTCGACTGGGCGTTGGGTTTACGGAGACGGTTACCGCTCAAGAGACCTTCGTCCAGCAAATTGCCGTCCGGCAGAATGAAGCACTGTTGAGCGCTTTTTACCCTAGAGGGAGCTAGAACAGTTATTACCCATATAAACAAGGAAAACGCGGCTCACGCCGCGGGCTTGAATTCACCGGCAAGCGCGCCCAGCACAAGTGCCCAATCCACTTCATTCGCGAGGGTGATCGCGTCACGCAGCCGATAGGCCCACTTCGGCCCCAACCTCCGACGGATGCCGTCCAGGTCGAGCGCGCCCAACGCAACCCCAATTTCACCCACGCGCTTCCGCCACGCCTTCGCGCCGGGCGAGTGCCAGGCGAACACCCGCGAGCAGGCCAGCCACGCGTCCTTTGCGCGTCGGTCAAACTCCACGCGGCGGCACCCCTTCCACGAGTGGCGCCGCAGCACCAGGCCACCTTGCAGGTATTTTCCGATGTATTCCGAGATTGCCCCTTCCCCTTTTCGCAGTGGAAGGAGTTCCGCCCTGTCTCCCAGTCCGTATCGAGGGAGAACTTTTCGATGTAATCCCCACATCATTACAAGCTCAGGTGCAGCCGATGCCCGGTAACGACTGCGCAACTCGCGGAAACGACCACTCCGACCGTTAGCCTTGAGTTCTTGCTGGCACCCGTCGAACGCCTCCCAGTCGAACGAATCCGGCCGCGTGTCCCACGCCACGGCAACCAAGACGTGATAATGCGGCCTGCCTTGCTTCTGCGGCTCGAGGACACGGATAAAGCTCACAATCCACTCACCATGCCGGCGCAGGTAGTGATTCCAGCGCCGCGCAAAGACTGTCGGATGGAGATTGTCTTTGTCGGTTATCGTAAAGAAGAGGCAGCGATTCCGGCCCCAATAGCGGACAAACGCCTCGACGTTTTTCCTGAGATGAAACGCCGCCTTCGCCTCGGCTCCCGTATGGAATCCCCACCGCTCAATCGTGTCGCCGTCGAGTTGCTTCCAGATGCCCCGCTCATCGCCCTTCGCGGTGAAACAGCCAGGGATCCCGGGAACCGGTTTCAGGCTGTAGCGTTTAGCGGGCTTGTCGGAATTGTTTCTATTCTGACAAGGAAGGCCGGCGGAGCCGTCCGGGCCGCGCTCCGCGCGGCTCCGGACCGCTCCTTCCGGCCCGTCGGAATCAGACTGCGAATCGCAGCCAACAGGGTCACTGCCGGCCTCCGGATTGCTGGGAGGGGGCTGGCTTGTAACCGCCGCACGCCCGTCCTCCCTCGCTCGGGGGCGTCCGGCGTGCGTTCCCACGTCGTGCGCCCCTCCGCGCTCAGAGCCGGCTAACGCCGCGCCTTCGCTGCCCTGCAAGTGCGTCCGGACCTGCGGTGCACCCCCCTCGTCTCGGACCGCACCCACATTCGAGCCGCCGCCATTGTCGGCGCTCACAGTGAAACGAGGGCGGAGGTTTCACGCAGGAAACGCTCGATTTCCCAGATGGGATAAACCGGCCGTCGCGTTGCACGCGACGGACGCAGCAGCCCGCGCTTCGTCAGGCGATCAACGGTGACGGTGCTTTGGCCGATGGCCTCAGCAGTTTCTTGGCGAGTGAGCGCGAGTTTGGACGGCGCTCGGCTTGGCTGGTCTGGAGTATTCTTCACTCCGCCAGCGTCGCAGGTTCAGCAGGATTGAATTACTTCACTGACCAACGTCGCTGACGTAGTTCTTTCGAGGACGGCCCGGTGGCCTGAATTTCTTCCCTACTCGTCGGCAGAGTTGCTGCACCCGCTTCGGGTCGTTGCCGACGACATTTTGCCCCAGCGTTGCGGATAGAAATTCGAACAGGACTTGCGTGTTCGGGAGTTCGTCCACGAATCGCCAAAACGTCAGCATCAGCTTGTAAATCTGCGTCGCTTCCGTCGTCTCGTTCTCGCCCAAAAGCATTCTGCCGGCATCCGCCTTGCCCTGGTCAAAGTCAACTTGCTGCTCAGGCGTAAACTTCGCCTCAATTTCAGAAACCTGTTCGCGCTCTCCCGCTGTGATTCCGCTTGGCGGCGCGCTTTCCTCACCTGACACGCGCTGCCAGATGTCGCCCCGTTGCTCAGCCGACAGCGTCGCGAACTTCGTGGCCAAGGTCACCGACGCAGTTTTTCTGCCGGTAACGATCATGCCAACCGCGACGCCCGCACCATATGCCGACGGGAATGACTTCGCCGGCGCATACACGCGCGGGAACAGCGCACGGTTCACCTTCTCGCCGCACTGCCTCACCCAAACCGGGTATTCCGACGCGGGGCCGTCAGCCATGCCGGTGCTTTCGAGGAGCAGCTCCGAAGCGACGGAGAAATCGGCAAACCCGATGACCCGTCCCAACACATCCGCGACAGACTCAGGCGAGAGCGGCGCTGGAATTGTTGTCACCCGTGTTGTCACCCGACCTTGAAATATCGGCGTTCTCGGGATGACACAAGACAACTGCGAAACGTTGCTTGTCGTTCTGTATCCGGTTCTTTACGACACCAGATGATTCAGGAGGACTGTAGCTTATTTGGCCTGAACGAGTTATGAGTCCTCTGCTCTACCACTGAGCTACTCTGGCGTTTCTACTCGGCTCGTCACCGTAACCCCGGTGCGACCAACCCCGACGAGGTCGGGGCTGCTCTACCATTCACCCCGACAAGGTCGGGGCTGAGCTACTCTGGCGAAGCCAAGTCGCGAAACGTGGCGAGTCCGCGGCGAAAATCCAACCAATTTTTTTCAGCGCTTCGCGGGCGCCGCCGCCGCCGTGCCGGGCGGCTGATCCACCAAGAGGCGCGACTGGACCTCGAGCGAGCCCGCGTAAAAGGGCGGGAACAGGATCAGCAGCACCCGCTCGTTTCGACCGAGATTCGCCGTGCCGGCATAGGCCTGATAGGTCCGCTCTTTGAAGACGGTCGTAAACGTCATCTTCGCTGCGCGGCCCACCGAAAGCGTCGGGTTCAGGCCGGACTTCAGGGTCACGTTCTCCCCGTTCACCGTCCCCTTCAGCACGAGCCCGCTCAGGTTGATGATGGCCAGTCCGCCCGGCCCGTGGCGCACCGCACTGTCGTCAAGCACCGCCACTTGATAGCGCAGCGTCGATTCGACCTTCGCGCTTTTCGGAGCCGCCGCCTCGATTGGCGAGAACAGCAGCAAGGCATCGCGCGTCCCCGCCGGGATGTTCGCCTCCGCCACGACGCCTCCGCCGGCCAGATCCACGAAACGCAACGGCATCGCCCCGCGATACTCGTA
>CAZENI010000002.1:44451-49947 GCA_964513055.1 uncultured Opitutus sp. | reverse complement strand
CGTAACGCGGCGAACGCGCCGTCGGCGAAAACACCACGGGCTGCGGCGCGCCCCCCGTCCGTGCTACAAACCCCACGTCCTTGATCGGCTTGGACGAAAACACGGTGAAGCGCACGGAGGGAACGGCCGGCTGCGCCAATGCCTTCGCAGCGCAGCACATCCCACCCACACAAAGCAGCGCGAGGACTCCGAGGGTCACGACGGGCCGTCGGCGCGTCCGCGGACTCGCCGGCTGCGCGTCCCCGCCACCAAACCGCCGCCTCAAATATCCGAGCGCGTCAGCCATCGGAACGAGACGACCTTGAACCGGCGGCCATAGCGCTTGTTGAGATCCTGCGCCTGCGTGGACGTGGCCGGCAGCGTCGGGTCGTTGGGATCGGGCACGGGCTCGAACGCGCCGGGCAGCGAATCCACCGCCATGCTCTTGTCGAAATACTCCGGCACGCGCTGCACGATGGCCTCGCACCAGGCGCGCCCCTCGGTCGCACTCGTGGCGGGATTCACCGCCTCGCCGTAGGATCGAATGACAAACGTATCCGACCGCGGGAAAAGGATCGGCGCGAGCGCCGTCATCACGTCGCCCTGCGTCAACCACTGCGAACTGAACTCGGCGATGTCCGCATTCGTCCCAGCATCCGCAATTGCCGCCTCCAGGAGGCTGCGCGGCGCCAGCGCGTTGCCCTCGGAATCGACGCCAGCAAACAGCGCCGACGGCGTCAGGAACTCCTCGAGCGACCGGAAGGGCCCGCCCAACGGATCCGCCGCCGCCTGCTTCACCCCGACCAACTCCGCGATCTTCGCCGCCAGCGCGGCCACCTGCGCGCCGCTCAGCGTGCGCATGCCGCGCCGGAAGAGATGCGTGTTGGGTGGCGTGATCGCACTGTCCTCGCCGGGCGCCGATTGCCCGGACTCGGCCTTGTAGGTCTCCTGGGCCGACAGGGAAAACCGGAAAAACTGCGCATCGCCCGACTGCACGCTGGCCACTTCCCCGTCGCCGGCCGTGCCCGTGGCCTCGGTCACATTGAGATAATTGAACGCCTTCTGCGCCGTCGGAAAGCGCACGCTGCGCAGCACAGCGGCCCATGCCGCGGCGTTCACGGAGTTAAGGTTGAATGCGCCCCCTTGCAGAAAGAACTGTGAAGAAAACGCCGTGCCGGGCGGGCCCGGAATCACGTTGCCGTCGGCGTCCACGGTGCTCGGCGGCGTCGCCATATTTCGGATATCGTCGATTGTGACCTTGGTCGCGTCCGGTTTCCGTAGCGGCCGCATCAGCGGATTCGGCAGCACCAGGTCGCCGGTCGAGGTCGTCGCGGGGGTGACGCCGTCGACCAGCCCCGAGAAGAAGAAGCGATCGAAGAGGGCCGCGGTCCGGAGGTTGTTCAGCTCGGTGGTGGCGCCCCACGGGTTGCCGATCATGAACGGACGCTGGCCCGGCAGCCGGAAATGCTGGAGCGAACCCAGCGACAGGAGCGGCGCCCGCGGCAGCTCGAAGACGGGGACGTCCTCGTTGTAGGTCCAGGAGTCGGTGCGGCGGCTCAGCAGGCGATCCGGCTGCAGGATCTTGCTGTAGTTGCCGCTGTATTGCGCAGGGTCGTTCCCGTTCTCGCCGACGACGAAAATCTCGGACGGCGGGGAGCGCCGGCGGAAATCGCGCCCGGCCGTCGTCAGCCACGCTCCGGGTTCGGCCGGCGTGTCGACGCTTTCGGCGAGGCGGAACACATAGCTGAACTGGTAGCCGCTCTTGTTCATCTCCTGCGCCGTCGTGGTGAACCCATCGACGAACGCGGGTGACGTGAAACGCCCGAGGCGGACGTCGCCCTCCGGCCGCACGGCGTAGAGCGTGACCGTGAGCTGGTCGGCACCGGAAACCTCGAGGTGGCCCACGTCGTTGCCGTCCATCACGGCGGGATCGGGAACCGGACGAATCACGCCCGCGCCGCCCTCGCTGAGCGTCTGGGAATAGAACCGGCTGTCGTATCCACTCGCCGGAGGCGAGCTGTCCTTGGTGGTGTTTTCCGCGGAGCGCCAGGTGTAGACGCGTCCCGGCAGCCACGACTGGCGGTCCTCGGCGGGCGTCGCTTCCGGAATCGTCGTCGCATCCCACGGCAGATTGATGCGCAGCGGCGAGCCGAAGGCGGAGCGCAACGAGAACTCACCGGCGACGCCTTCGCGCGTGGGCGTCTCGTTCACGACGCGGACCGTCGTCGGCAGGCCGCTGACCTCGACGCGCAGGTTTTCCGGCACCAGCGCGCTCGTGTAGGGATTCCAGAGCGACAGCATCCAGCGCGCCCTGACCTCGAGCGGACGCGTGGCGGTCGACTCGTTCTCGGTGCGCACGTTGAAGGTCAGCAGGAAATACGTCAGGATGGGCGCGACCTGGTGGGCGCCGTTGTCCGCGATCTGGTGCGGCGTCATCACATACCGCCGCCGCAACGGATCGCTGCTGTAGGCCGGCGAGATCGGCGGCGTCGTCGACACCACCGGCGCGGGCGTCGTGCCGCCCTCCCCGTCCGCCGGAACGACCGGCGGATCCGGAATATACTTCTCCATGTAGGCGGAGTAATTCGCCCACGCGGCGAACGCGCCGCCGAGCGCGCCCGGCGCGAGCGACAGATCCTGCCGCAGGCCGCCGTCCTTCGTGTTGGCCAGCACCGCGAAATTATTCGGCGACCACGCGTGGAAATTCTGCTGCAGGCGCGTCACACCGAGCTGCGCGGTCGAATTGGGCGTGCGCAGGAACGCGAGCTGACCCGCCGTCGTCACCTTCTGGCCGGCGATGAGGCTGGCGTTGTTGGTGTCCTGCGGCTCGAAGAGCGTCGCGCCGTCGGTGGCGCCCGCGGCACCGGCGCCGAGCGGCAGTTGCTGGCGTATCCGCGAACGCAATTCAGCCGAGTCGAAGGGCGCGAACGTGATCGCGGTCGTCGCGTCGGGCACGGCGACCGGGGCCTTCACGCCCTGATCGCCGACCCACCAGGCGTAGCGGCCGATGGTGGTGTTGGCGGTCGCCGGCGCGCCCGGGATGCCGGTCGCGGTGAGGTCCACGAGCGGCGCCGCGACGACGTCGGTGCGGTTCGGATTGGTCAGCGCCAGGCCGAGGGAATTGCGCGCGACCAGGTCGACCGTGCGGCCCGTCAGCGTCGCTGGCGTGACGGCGAGCGGCGCGGGCACCCGGCTGCCGGCCGCCGCGCCCTCGGTGGTGTCGGGCACGGTGAATTCGTTTCCGCTCACGAGCCAGGTGCGTGGCAGCGTGAGGGAATCGCCCGCGGGCGGGGCGGCGTTCCAGACGCCCGTGTAGTGGCGCGTCCCGTTGGTGCCCTCGAAATGCGCGGCCGTGGCCGTGACGCGCGCATCGGGGCCCGCGTGCTCCTGCAACTGGCGGAGCGCGACGTTGAGCCCGAGCAGGGCGTTCTCGCGCGCCTGCGCCTGGCGCTGGGTGTTGCCGGCGGCGGCAGTCTCGATCCGCGTGTAGACGGCGAGGCCGAGCAGCAGCAGCACGATGAACGCGAGCAGCGTGACGACCATCAGCAGCGCGAAGCCGCCTACGCGCGGCGCGCTTCGACGGACCAGGCCGCCGCCGGACGCACGCGGGGAAATCCCTGCGGTCACGCGCAGGGCGACCTGATCACGGCGGGCTGGAGTTGTTGGCTTCATGGCGCGCGGCGGTTCAGAGCGGACGGGCGTTGAGCACGATGCGGCGGGTGTAGACGCGGGAATTCTCCTGCGCGACGCCCCACCACCACTCCTGCGCGTTGCTGTTGTATTTCTGCGGCGGAACGAGGGCGGGCGTCTGCGTCCGCTCCATCTCGGCGATGGCCGTCGCGCCGTCTTCCGTAAGCACCCGCACCATCACGTCGATGACATCGGGAAAGAGGAAACGCGGGTTGTAGTTGCTGGCGCTCGTGGGCGTGTCGGCCGGCAACTGCGCGCGCAGCGGCTGGGGGTTGTTGGTGAGTTGTCCATTCGCGTTCGCAGGAAAAATCAGCCGGAGCCCGCCGGGCACGGTCTGGTCGCGCACGTAGCAACGAACGCCAAAATCGATCACGTTGTCCGCAATCACCGAATCGAGATTCCGCACGGCGCCGGGCACCTGGATGCTGCGCGGATCGCCGGTGATCGCGCCGCTGTTGGTGCCGGAGGTGCTCGTGGTGTAGTTCGCCGACGTGATGTTGTAGCCGGCCTCGAGCACGCCGATGCGACCGGCGGCGGTGGCCGGCCGGGCCTCCGCGCGATGCAGCAGATACGCTGTGCCCTGGTTGGCGGGATTCGTGGCCGTGAACCGCCGCACGATCTGGTAGCCGACGGCGACGGGTGCGGAGGGAACGGTCACCGCGCCCGTGGTGCCGGTGGTGGGCCGGGCGCTCGTGAAGAAACGCAGCCACACGCCGGCAGTGCTGTAGCGCGCGTTCTCCAGCTTGCCGCGTTCGGAGGGCGGCAACTGCGCGCGTGTCGCGGTGAGGTCGGTGGAGACGCCGCCGGCGGGTTTCGGATTGCGCGCGGCGACCTGCCAGAGGCCGGTCTGCCCGCCGTTGGAGCCCGAGAGCAAATCCACCGCGAGCCAGACGTTGCCGTCGTCGCGAAACATCGCGCCCTGCAAATCGAGCTGGAGCTGGTCGAGCACGACGCGCGCCTGAGCGTCGGCACCGAGGCGGTTGCCGGCGCGGGACCACGTCGTCGAGACGTTGCGGATGATCACGGCGATGAAGCCGGCGAGCAGCACGGTGATGCCGGCGGCGACGAGCAACTCGACGAGGGTGAAGGCCCGGGAGGTGGCGCGGCTTGTTACATGCCGCTGCGATCGAGACGTTTTCATCGCATGATCGATCCGGAGAAGAACAGCACCTGCTTGCGCCCGTGATCGAACGGCACGGCGCCGGTGCCGGTGGCGCCGACCTGCACGGCCGCGCCGCCGGCGGAGGGTAGGAAGGCCGGCCAGCGCACGCGCATCGTATACGCAACCAGCGCCGCGGTCGCGTCGCCGGACTTGGGCGAGAGCGCGTCGTTGCGGATCAGCTCGATCTCGAAAAATTTATCCGCATCCGCCATCGGCTGCGGCGTCGGCACGCTCGAATCCAGCCAGACCGGCCGGCTGTTCTGCAGGGTCAGAATACCTACGTCGCCGCCGAGCTTGCCGAACATCACGGCGGGATTCCGGCCGTCGTTGGGATTGTAGGTCCCGAGACCGTCGTTGCGGCGCACGTCGGCGGCTTCCTGCACGAGGGCGACCGCCGCATCGAAGGGCAGCGCCCGCAGGCGCGCGCGCACGGCGTCGGCCACGCGCGCGGCGGCCTCGGCCTCGCCGACGCTGGTGACGGATTTCGTCACCGGCGCAAACAGGCTCAGCACCGCGACCATGCCGATTGCGAAAATCACCACGGCGGCGATGACCTCGATGAGCGAGAACGCGCGGGCCGATGGCTTGGCTCCGAGGAGGAGCGGGGGGGGGGCGCCGCGCCGCGGGGGGGCCGGGCGGCGGCGGCGGGCCCCCCCGCCGGGGGG
>CAZENI010000002.1:0-44441 GCA_964513055.1 uncultured Opitutus sp. | reverse complement strand
CTTGACCCCAAGCCGCTTTTGCGGCGCGCGTCCGCCGTCGAGCCAGCGGCTTGGGGTCAAGCCGCTCCTCCCTTTAGAAACGCTGCAGGCGCGGGTCCGACTCATGTCAAAAGCCCGTCGCCGTATCGACGAGCGACACGGCGCCGGATCGGCGGATGAAGAGGCCGCGCACGGCGTTCGCGTCGTTGAAGAGCGGAAACGCCGTCGTGCTCAGATTGGCCGTGGCGAGGGCGATCTTGAAGAGGTTGCCGGCGGGCATCGTGACGTTGCCGTCGGGCCCGAACTCGAGATAGCGCACGGCGCGCGCGGCGCCGGTCTCGCCGAAATGCTGCAGGGTCGTGCTGCCGCTCTGGCCGCGGTAGCTCATGTTGGTGAGATTCAAGGTGGAGACCGGGCCGGTCGCGGCATTCTGGTTCCACGCCACGCCCTGGGCGAGATGGTTGGCGGGCACCGGCGCGGGGGGCACGACGCACACCGGCGCGGGCAGCAGCACCGAATCGCCGACCGCGACCCAGGCGGTCGTGCCGTTGGCGAGCGTCTCCAGGCGCACCACCTGCAGCGCGCGCAGGTAGCGAGTGTTGTCGCGATTTCCCGCGGCGGGAGTCTGCGCGTAAACCAACAGCCGCGCCTCGGTCTGGTGCAGCACGGCCTGGGCGCGCGCGGTGGCGACGAGACCGGCGACGAGCGATTGCGCCGTGGACAGCGCCGGGCCCGAGCCGCCGCGACCGGCGACAGCCATGCCCACGCCGCCAATGAGGATCACGATCACGCCGACGACCACGAGCAGTTCGATCAGACTGAAACCCCGATCGGTCCGGCCGGGCCGCGTCCCGAGGAGCAGGCGCGAGCGCAGACGCACCGGCGGCGCGTCCCTACCCGATGCGGGACGGTGATCGTTCATTTCCAGCTAAAGATGAAATCGGTGGCCGCCGTCGCCTTCGGGGGCAGGCAATAGAAGATCACGCCCGCCCGCACGCCTCCCTGGGCCACCGTCGGCACATCGGGGGTCGCCCCCGTGCTGGTCGGCGTGAGGCGCGTGGTGCTGTCCGGCGGCGTCACCGCCGGCAGGCTCGCAATGCCATCGCCACCGTTGCCGCCGACCTTGATCGAGCCGTCGAGATTGCGGTCCACCAGAACGACGATGTCGGTGCCGTCGAATGCATCGCGGATCAGGCCGCGCTTGGCGGAGAGCGACGTGTCGCTCGTGGTGACGGGCACCATGTCGGCCTCGGTGAAGGTGATGAACTGGATGCGCCGGGAGTTCTGGGCCTGCGGCGGGAGCGGCGTGCCCGTGAGGACCGTCGGCAGGGCCGAGCCGTCGCGGCGGGCGCCGACCAGCGTCTCGTAGAACCGGTGCACCGCGGTGAGGTTCGTGCCGCCGACGGTGTTGCCGTTGACCTTGTTCAGGCCGGCACCGGCGGTCTCGAACGTCGGATACATGCCGTATTCCTGGCGAAACGCCTCGATCGCCGCGCCCCATTGCGCGAACTGGCCGCGCGTCTTCGCCTTGCGGGCGGCGGTGCGGGCGGACGACGTGGTGGGAATCAGGATGGCGCTGAGAATGCCGATGATGGCGATGACCGTGAGCAGTTCGATGAGCGTGAAGGCCCGCGTCCGCCGGCCCATCCGCCGGCGGCGGATCTCGGCGCGTGGGCGATGCCGCGCGAGGTCGGAGCAATCAACGGAGGGAGCGTTCATGGGGAATTGGCGTAGAGGTTGTCGGCCATCTCGGCGGTCTGGGTCGCGAGCAGGAGTCCGGAATTGACGGTGATCGGAGGCGTCTGCACCCCGCTCGGCGCCACCGTGCGGCCGGCCGAGTAGAGCACGTAGCCGGTGGCCTGCCAGGCGGTGGGCGTGCGCGCGTTCTTGTAGTAATAAAGATAGCGGCGGCCCCACGGATCGAGGAGGGAGACGTTCTGCTCGACCTTGCTCGGCGGATTGGGCGTGTTGCTGACGGGCACGAGATACTGGGTCGTGAGCGTGCCGTTGATGTATTTGGCGGCGTCGGCGAACTGCGGCGGCAGCAGGTTCGGGCCGTTCAGCCGATCGGAGTTGGAAAACGCCCGCGCGCCGAAGACGCCGGTGAGGCAGTTGAAGAGCTTGGCCTGCGCGGTGTTCACGCCGGGACCCGCGCCGTTGGGCAGCGTGGCCGTGACGCCCGTCGGCGTCACCGGCGCCTGCCCGAACTCCCCGAGTTGCGGATAGTCGCCGTAGATGCGCTTGAACTCCTCGAGCGCCGTCGAGAGCGCCGCGAGATCGGCGCGCGCCCGCGCGATGTTCGAACGCTCCTTGGCGCCGCGCACCGCGCCGACGGTGAAGGCGCTCAGGATCGCGATGACCGCGATGGACGTCAGCAACTCGACCAGCGTGAAGCCCCGTCCGCCCCGGCGGGAGCGGACAAGCGGGGACATGCGACGGCTGAGGCGCGCGAGCGACATGGAGGGGAAAGGACGCGAGTGAAGCGCGAACGTTACAGGCCCCGCAAACGGAAAAGCGGAAGGTGGAGCGGCTCGACCTCAAGCCGCTCGAGGAGACCCGCCCGCGGAGGGAAATCCGTGCGCACTCGAACCAGCGGCTTGGGGTCAAGCCGCTCCATCCCGGGCCGCCCTCCCCTCACTGCCCGCCGCTCCACTTGAAGACAAACGCGCTCAGCGGCGGCAGCTTCACGAGGATCGACTGGCTGAAGCCATCGCGCTCGACCTCCTCGGCGTTGCGCCCGCCGTCGTTCCCGAGGCCGCTGCCGCCGTAGAACTCGCTGTTCGTGTTCACGATCTCGCGCCAGAAGCCGCGGCGCGGCACGCCGATCCGGTAGTCGCGCTGCGCGCCCCCGAAATGGCAGACGACGGCAAACAGCACCTGCTCCTCCGCGTCGCAGCGGAGAAACGCGATCAGGTTCGCGTCGGCGTCGTGGCACGTGAGCCAGCGGAAGCCCTGCGAGTTGAAATCGTTGCGGCTGAGGACGGGCTCGCTGGTGTAGAGCTTGTTGAGATCGCGCACGAGCAGGCGGACGCCCTCGTGGTCGATGTATTGCGTGAGGTGCCAGTCGAGGCTGCGGTCGTGCGCCCACTCGCCGGACTGCGCGAACTCGCTGCCCATGAAGAGCAGCTTCTTGCCGGGCCACATCCAGGTGTGCGCGTAGAGCGCGCGCAGGTTGGCGGATTTCTCCGCGATGTGCCACGCGCCCATCTTGAAGAGCATCGACGCCTTCCCGTGGACGACCTCGTCGTGCGAGAACACCAGGATGAAGTTCTCCGCATACTGGTAAAGCATGCCGAAGGTCAGATCGCTGTGGTGATGCCGGCGGACGATCGGCTCCTTCGCGAAGTAGCGGAGCGTGTCGTTCATCCAGCCCATGTTCCACTTGTAGTCGAAACCGAGGCCGCCGTCCTTCGTCGGCCGGCTCACGCCCGCGAACGACGTGCTCTCCTCGGCGATCATCGCGACCCCGGGATAGTAGTGGTGCACGAGATCGTTCACCTGCCGGAGGAACGCGATCGCCTCCAGATTCTCGCGGCCGCCGTATTTGTTCGGGATCCACTGCCCCTCCTTGCGCGAGTAATCGAGGTAGAGCATCGACGCCACCGCGTCCACGCGCAGGCCGTCGAGGTGGTAGCGGTCGAGCCACGCGAGGGCGTTGGCGATGAGGAAGCAGCGGACTTCGTTGCGCCCGTAATTGAAGATCAGCGTGCCCCAATCCATGTGCGCGCCCTGCCGCGGATCGGCGTGTTCGTAGAGATGCGTGCCGTCGAACTCCGCCAGCGCGAAGCTGTCGCGCGGGAAATGCGCCGGCACCCAGTCGAGGATCACGCCCAACCCGCGGCTGTGCAGGTGGTCGACGAACCACGCGAAATCCTCCGGCGTCCCAAAGCGGTGCGTCGGCGCGAAGAAGCCCGTCACCTGGTAGCCCCACGATCCGTCGAACGGATGCTCCGCCAGCGGCATCACCTCGATGTGCGTGAAACCCATCTCGACCGCGTAGTCCGCGAGCTGCGTCGCGAGTTCGCGATACGTCAGCGGCCGATCCGCGTCCTCCGGCATGCGTTTCCACGAGCCGAGATGCACCTCGTAGACCGACATCGGCCGGTCGAGTTTTTGCGCGCCCGCCTTGCGGGCCTCGAGCCAGGCGTCATCGCTCCATTTGAAGCCGCGCGGATTGAAGACGATCGCCGCGTTGTTCGGCGGCCCCTCGAAATACGTGCCGTAGGGATCGGTCTTCAGGCGGAGGCCGCCGCGCTGATCACGGATCTCGAACTTGTAGAGCTCGCCCTCGCCGAGGCCGGGGATGAACAGCTCCCACACGCCGGAGGCGCCGAGCGAACGCATCGGATGGCAGCGGCCGTCCCAATGATTGAAGTTGCCGACCACGGAGACGCGCGCCGCCGAGGGCGCCCAGACGGCGAACGACACGCCCTTCACCCCGCCGAGATCGCGGAGGTGCGCGCCGAGTTTCTCGTAAACGCGGTGCTCGTTGCCCTCGTTGAACAGGTAGAGGTCCTGATCGCCGAGCGTCGGCAGGAAGCAGTAGGGGTCGAAGAACTGGCGAAACTCGCCGTTGGCATACGCCGCGCGGAGCTGGTAGCGGAAGACTTCCTTGCGCTTCGGGATGAACACCTCGAACAGCCCCTCGGGCGCGAGGCACGTCATCGGATACGACTTCGCGGGACTCGCGTCACGATCCACGACCTCGCAGGCGGTCGCGCCGCGGACGAAGGCCCGGGCGACGACGCCGTGGCTGCGGCGGTAGGTGCACGGGTGCATGCCGAGCACGGAGTGCGGTGTCGCGTGTCTGGCTTCGAGCAGCGCGGCGAGGTCGGTCTTGGAAAGAATCACGCGGGAGAAGGGTTAAACGCGTCCAAGCTGGGACAGGACTGCGGCGGCGTCTAGCAGCGAATCAGCCCGTGTTCTTCAGTCCGCCGCTGATCCCGTTGATCGTGAGCTCGACGACCGCCCGTGCGGCCTCGGCGCCGGCGGCGTCCAGTTTCCCGCCGCGCAACCGCCGCAACATTTCCACCTGGAGGTAGTTCAACGGATCGATGTAGGGATTGCGCAGCCGCACGGAGTTGAGCAGCACGGGATCGCCCGCGAGCAGTTGCTTCTGGCCCGTCACCGCGAGGATCGCCGCCTCCGTCCGCGCAAACTCGGCCTCGAGCAGGCCGAAGATCCGCCGCCGGATCTTCTCGTCGGTCACGAGCCCGGCGTAGAGCGCGGCGATGCCCATGTCGGCCTTGCGCATCGTGAGCTGCGCGTTGTCGATCAGCGTCTGGAAGAACGGCCACTCGGCGTGCATCTCGCGCAGCAGCCGGCGGCCGCCCGTGCCGGTCTTCAGCACCGCGTCGAGGGCGGTGCCGAGGCCGAACCAGCCGGAGAAATTGAACCGGCTCTGCATCCACGAGAACACCCACGGGATCGCGCGCAGATCCTCCACGCTCTTCGTCGCGCGCCGAAAGGTCGGCCGGGAGCCGAACTTCAGGTTGCTGATCTCGTCGATCGGCGTCGCCTGCTGCCAGAACACGAGGAACTCCGGGTCGTCGTGCACGAGCGCCTGATACGCCGCGACGCCCGCCGCGCTCATCGTCGCCATCGCCTCCCGCCACTCGCCCGGCACCTCGCGCGGGTGTCCGGCCGCGTGAATCCCGAGCATCACGCCATACGCCATCTGTTCGAGGATCCGGTGCGCCAGATCCGGATCGTGGTAACGGGTCGACAGCACCTCGCCCTGCTCGGTCACGCGGATCGCGCCGTCGCGCAGCCCCGCCGGCTGCGCGAGGATCGCCTTGGCCGCGGGGCCGCCGCCGCGCGCGATGCTGCCGCCCCGCCCGTGGAACAGCGTGAGCCGCACGCCCTGCGCGGCGCAGAGCTGCGCGATCGCGTCCTGCGCCTCGTAGAGCGCCCAGTTGGCGGTGAGGTAGCCGCAGTCCTTGTTCGAATCGGAGTAGCCGAGCATCACGTGCTGGTGCGCCGGCCGCGCGCGCCCCGGCAGTTCGAAGAACGCGCGCAGGATCGCCGGCGCGCGCTGCAGATCATCGAGCGTCTCGAAGAGCGGCGCGATCGGCAGCGCGGCGCCGGCGAGCTTCATCAACAGCTCGACCTCCAGCAGGTCGGAGACGCCGTCGGTCATGCTGATGATGTAGATCCCGAGCGCGTCGGGCCCGAACTTCGCCGCGGCGCGGGCGGTGAGCACCAGCGGATCGAGGACGTTGCGCGTGTGGGCCGAGTAGCGCGCGAGCTCCGCCGCGCGCCGCGGCGCCGCGGTCACGAGCGCGGCCACCAGGAGTTCGCATTTCCGCGCCTCCGGCAGCTTCCCGTAGTCGTCCCGATCCAGCACCTCCGCCACCGCGGTCGCGTGGTGGCTCGAGTGCTGCCGCAGATCGAGCCGCGCGGTGTGCAACCCGAACACCTCGAGTTGCTGGATCGCGGTGCGCAGCTCGCCGCCCGTGAGCAGCACGCCGCGTCCCGCCGCCAGGCTGGCGCGGATCGCGGCGAACGTCTCCGCCAGCGTCGCGCGATCGAAACACGCACCGACGACCGTCTCCGCCGCGAGCACGCTGCCGTCGCGCACCTCGCCCACCGCCTGCGCCAGCCGCTCGCGCAGCACGCCGAGCAGGAGCCGATACGGCTCGTGCGGATAGCGTTTGCTCAGTTCCTCGAGGTGTTTCGAGAGGTGGAGGTTCTCGCGCAGGCCGCGCTTCAGCGCCGGCACGACCGAGTCACGCCGATCGCTGACCGTGAGGGTGCGCGCGAGCTCGCGCGCGGCCAGCCGCATCTTCTCGATCGCGAGCCGCCGGTGCAGCAGCAGCACCTCCGCGGTCACGGCCGCGGTCACGTTGGGATTGCCATCGCGATCGCCGCCCATCCAGGTGCCGAACGTCAGCCAGCGCACGGGCGCCTTCACGCCGGGAAAATGTTTTGCGAGCGCGTGCTCGAGGTCCACCTGCAACTGCGGCAGGGTCGCGTAGAGCGTCGTATCGAAATACCAGAGACCGGTCCGCGCCTCGTCGGCGACCTCGGGCCGCGCGACACGGCTGCGGTCCGTAAGCCAGAGGGAGGCGATCTCCCGTTCGATGCACTCGGGGTCGAACACCGCCGGATCCCGCGCCAGCTCCGGGTGGGCGCGATCGCGCAGCAGCTCGCCGAGCCGCCGCAGCTTCGTGAGCAGCGTGCGCCGCTTCGATTCGGTCGGATGCGCCGTGAACACCAGCTCGATGCCCAGCCGATCGACCAGCGCCTGCATCGTGGCGCCATCGACGCCCTCCCCTTTCAACGCCAGCACCGCCGCCTCGATGCTCTCGCGGCGCGGCGGTCCGCCCGCGTGCAGCCGCTCGGCGCGGCGGCGGCGCAGCAGCATCACGCGGAAATTCTCCTCCGCGAGGTTCACCAGCTCGAAATAAAGGGTGAACGCCATCGCCTGGTTGAAGGCCTCCGCCGCCTCGAGGCCGCCGATCGCCGCCTCGAGCTTCCTCGCCGCCGCCGGATCGCCCGTCCGGCGCGCCTTCGCGAGCTGCCGGAGATTCTCGACGGTCTCGAACGTCGCGCGGCCCTCGAGGCGCGTGATGACGCGCCCGAGCGCGCTGCCGAGCGCGCGCACCTCGGCGCGGAGTTGGGAGATCTCGCGGAGCGCGGGGTGCGGGACAGTGGCTGGGCTCGTCATGGTGTCGCCTGAGCATGGGCCGGGCCGGCGGCGCGGCGCAATCCCTTCACCGCTCGCGACGGGCGCATTTTCAGCGCCCCGGTCCCGGTGTCCCTGCGGCGCCGAACACGTCCTTCAGATGCTCGGGCAGGAGCGGTTTCACGATGTAGCCCGCCGAGACCCCCGAATTCCGAACCGCCTCGCGGTCGCGCGGCTCGTTCGAGCCGGTGAGCACGAAAATCCGCGGTAGCGACTCCGGCCGATGCGCCTGGACCCACTGCAACACGTCGAGCCCGCCCACCTGATCCATCTTCAAGTCGAGGAACACGAGGTGCGGCAGCGGAAACTCCGCGCGATTGCCGAAGACACCGCGGCCCGCGAGGTAATCGATCGCGGCCCGCCCGCTCTCGACGCGGTAGATGGAACCGGCGGTGAATTTCCGCAGCACGCGCTGCGTGAAGAAGAAGTCATCCTCGTCATCCTCGACGACGAGCACCTGCAGCGCGTCGTTCATTTCGCCACTCCTGTTTCCAGCGCCGCCGCGGCCGGCAGTGCGGAGGACATGGCGTCCGCTTCCCCGGCAGTAACGAGATCGATCCAGAATTCCGAACCCGCACCCGGAATCGAAACCACCCCGGCGGCCCCGCCCATCCGCTCGACCGCCTTCTTCACGATGGCGAGGCCGATCCCGGTCCCTCCGATCTGTTTTCCGGCCGCCCGCTCGAACATGCGAAAAATCCGCGCGTGATCCGCCTGGTCGATGCCGATGCCGTTGTCCTTCACGAACACCCGCCGCCACGGCCCGCGCCGCTCCGAGCGCACTTCGATCTGCGGCACACGGCCGGGCGGCACGAACTTCACGGCGTTGCCGAGCAGGTTCGAGAAACACTGGATCAGCGACGGCACGTGCCCCATGACGCCACCGAGCGGCCCCGCGACGCGGATGCAGTTGGCCGACGACACCAACGCGGGGTATTGCTCGATCACTTCCGCGAAAAGCGAATCGAGATCCACCACGCTGATCTCCATCTCACAGCGGGCCGCGCGCGTGTAGGCGAGCACGTCCTGCGTCAGGCTGTCCATCCGCCGCGCGGCGCGCGCGATCTTGTCCAGGTAAACGCGGGCACCCGGCGGAAGATCCGACGCGTAATCCTCCTGCAGGGCCTGGGCATAGCCTTCCAGGCTGCGGAGCGGTGAGCGCAAATCATGGGAGACGCTGTAGGAAAACGCCTCCATCTCCTCGACCATCCGCTGCAGCTCGGCCGTGCGCTCGGCCACGCGCGTCTCCAGCGAACTCAGCAGCATGTCGCG
Source organism: uncultured Opitutus sp. (assembly GCA_964513055.1). Lineage (GTDB taxonomy): Bacteria > Verrucomicrobiota > Verrucomicrobiia > Opitutales > Opitutaceae > ER46. Next base: position 35,503 of record CAZENI010000002.1, on the reverse strand, counting down.
CTCGTTCAGCAGATCCCGGATCTCGTATTGGCGCTGGCGCGCCGCCAGCACGGTGTGCAGCGTCGCGAGCAGCGTCACCGAGCGCAACGGCCGCTCCAGCAGCGTCACCGTGCGCCGGGATCCGCGCAGCCGGGCGGCCGCCTGCGGCCCCGTGTTCGAGAGTCCCACACTGGAGATCAGGACCACGGGAATATCCGACCAGGGCGGCTGCGCGTCGAACAGCTCGCCGAACATCCGGTTGATCTGCCCGGTCAGGGCCTCCTCGGTCAGCAGAATCGCACCGCAGTTGCTGCCGATGCCCGCACGCAGCTCGGCGTCGGTCGCGCAGACGCGGGTGACCAGCCCGGCCTTCGCCAGCACGCCGCGGATGTTGGCCGCGTCGGCCCCGATCGGGGCCATCACGAGCACGTCGCCAGCCGGCTTTTGCCCCCTCATCATGTCAGCGAGTCTTCATCATCTGCTCCGAGGACCCGGTGTAAACCGGAGTGCCGGTCAGCACGCCGTGAAACTGCTCGAGCGCGTCGCCCACCCGCAGCCCGCCGTCGTCGATCCGAAACTCGCGCAGGGTGTCCTCGTGTTTGCCGATGCGCTTCTTGATCACCGAAATCGCCTTCTTGATCCGGCCCCCCTGCTCGAAGAAGCGGAGGAGGATCACGGTATCCGCGAGGTAGGTGAGATCGATCGGCGTCTGCATCTGGCCGACGAGGCCGTGCTGCGCGACCGTGACCAGCGACAGCACGCCACGGCGGTTGAGAAACGAGAGCATCTCATGCAGTTGGATGTTGAGGAACTGCACGTCCGGCATCGCCTGCATGTAGCCATTCAGGCTGTCGATCACGATGATTCGGGTGTCGTGGTCGCGCACGTGATCGATCACGAGGTGCACGAACTCGCCCGGGGCCAGCTCCGCCGGATCGACTTCCTTCACGGTGATCAGCCCGCGCGCGATCCAGTCCTCCAGCGGCAGACCGATCGAGGCGGCCCGGGCCAGCAGGGTGTCGAGGTTCTCCTCAAACAGGCACATGAAGACCTTCTCGCCGCGGTTCGCCGCGGCCACCGCGAACTGCAACGCGATGCTCGATTTCCCCGTGCCCGCCGGGCCGAGCAGCAGGCAGCTCGTGCCGCGATCGAGCCCGCCGCCGACGAGATTGTCCAGGTGCGCGATGCCGGACTTCATCACGCCGCGGACCTGGCGGCGGACATGCTCGGAGCCCACCAGACGCGGGAAGATCTTCATGCCGCCGGGCACGATCATCGCATCGTGATAGCCGCCGACGAAGTTGAGCCCGCGCATCTTGTTGATCTTCACGCGGCGCTTCTCGGAACCGTAGTCGTTCAGCACCTGCTCGATCGTGACGACACCGTGCGCGATGCTCTGCACGTGGAGATCGCCGCCGTCGGCCGAATGGTCGTCGAGCAGGAGCACGGTCATCTGCTGGCCCGCGAAGAACTGCTTCAGCGACAGCATCTGGCGCCGGTAGCGCAGCGGCGAATCCGCAAGCAGCCGGAGTTCGGAAAGCGAATCCAGCACCAGCCGCTTCGGTTTCACCTCCTGGATCCGCTGCAGCAGGAGCTGCGTGGTCTTGTTGAGCTCAATCTCGGCCGGATGGAAGACCGTGTTGCGCTCCTCCTGGGCGAGCTGCTGCTCCAGCGCCGACAGCTCGAAGATTGAAATCTGCTCGATCGGCCAGCCGTGCGAGCGGGCGACGGAGAGGATTTCATCCCGCGTCTCGGACAGCGCGATGTAGAGGCCCGCCTCCCCGCGGCGCGCGCCCTCGAGCAGGTATTGCAACGCGATCGTGGTCTTGCCCACGCCGGGACTGCCGAGCAGGAGATACAGGCGGTTCTCCGGAAAGCCGCCTTTGAGGATCTCGTCCAGCCCGGCGATGCCGGTCGGCGATGGACGATCGAACGGAGGTGGGTTGAGCATGGGTAATCTGGAAAGACTTTTATTCCCCGACTCAGTTTCCAGTGAAATTGCCTCGGGAAACTTCCGAGTCCGGACGCTCCGCATTCTCCCTATCCGCCCTCCCCTTCGCGCGCCCCCGGCCGGACGCGCCCTCCGCGTCCCGCTGAAGCTTGCCTGAGCTTGCGCCGCGGCCTTTGCTCCGCGCGTGATCTGCCGACTCGTCCTCCTCCTCGCGCTGTGCGCCGTCGCTTCGCTGCGCGCGCAACCGGCGCCGGAATCGAAGCCCGACATCAGCGCCGACCATTGGTCGTTTAGCGACGCGGACGCGGAATGGCTGCTGAAAGGCAAGGCCCGCCTCACCGACGAGGGCGTGCTCATCCTCGCCGACGAAATCCGCTTCAACATGAAGACGCAGATCGCCACCGCGACCGGCCACATCGCCTTCACGCGAGGCCCCCTGCGGCTGCTCGCCGACAAGCTCGTCTACCACCGCCTCGACGGCACGTTCACCGCCGAGAACATCCGCCTCGGCAGCCACCCGTATTTCATCGAGGGCTTCTCTGCCTCCGGCACCGCGAAGGAAGTCACCGTGCGGCGCGCGCGCGCGAGCTACGGCGAGCCGGGCCCCTGGCAGCCCACGATCAACGCGGACACGATCATCTACGCGCCGGGCCAGGAGCTGCGCTCCGAAAATGTCACCCTCGGCATCGGCCACGCCCAGCCCGTGCCGATCCCGCGCTTCAACCACGCCCTCGGCGCCCCGCTGATCGGCACGGTCGCGCTCACCGGCGGCTACCGGCGCTCGCTCGGGGTCTTCGCCGACGGCAGCCTGCACGTGCCGGTCACGCCCGGCGTCCGCCTCGGCGCGGATGTCGGCATCTTCACAAGTCGCGGCGTGATGGTCGGGCCCTCGGGCCGCTACACCGACCCCAAGCACCCCGAGGCGCTGCGCGGGTATTTCCGCAGCGGTTACATCAGCGACCACGGCGACAAGGGCCTCGACCTCCACGACCGCCCCATCGCCGAGGAGCGCGCGTATGCGGAGTGGCAGCACCAGCAAACGCTCGCGCCCAACCTCACGCTCAACGCGCAGCTCAACTGGTGGAAGGACTCCGAGGTGCTGCGCGACTTCCGGCCGCGGGCGTTCTTCCCGGTGCAGGAGCCCGACACCTTCGTCGAGTCGGTCTATACTGGCGCAAACTACTTCGTGTCGGCGTTCGCGCGCTTCCAGCCGAACACCTTTCACCGCGTGCAGGAGCGCCTGCCCGAGGTGCGCTTCGACCTGCTGCCGTTCGCGGTCGGCAACGGTTTCTATCAGCGCTTCAACGCGAGCGCCGCGATGCTGCGCGAGGATCCGTTGCCGGCGAGCCCGCTAAGGCCCGCCACCGTCGCCGTCGTGGCCACCACACAGGTCCCGGATTGGCTCCTCCCGCCCTACTTCATCCTTCCGATTCCGTTTATTCCGTTCCCGCCTCCCGGCACCTCCACGACCGCGGCGACGGGCACAACCGGCGCAATCGGATCGAGCAGCGCATCGACGGCGGGCGGCGCGGGAACACCGGCCGGCACTCCCGTTCGCACCGCGTCGCTGGCGACGATTCGCACCGCCCGGCTCGACGCCTACTACGCGCTCGCCCGCCCGATCGCACCGACTGAATGGCTCGCGCTTACGCCCATGGCCGGTGGGCGGCTCACGCACTACGTGAACACGCGGTTCGGATCGACCAAGACGGACAACTACCTCCGCCTCCTCGGCGAGGTGGGCGGCGATGTCGCGCTGCGCGCGAGCGGCACCTTCGACTACCGGAATCCCCAGTGGAAGATCGACGGCCTCCGCCACCTCGTGACCCCGCGGCTGAGCTATCGCTACATCCCCGAGGCCGACAAGGGCCGCGCCCGCATCCCGCCGATCGACCGCGAGGTGTTTTCGACCTATCTGCAACCGCTCGGCCTCGGCGACCGCCGCAGCCTCGACGACCTCCACGCCACCAACACCCTGCGCCTCAGCCTCGACAACATCCTGCAGACCCGCGACCCCGCCGCCGGCACGCGTGACCTGATCGCGTTCAACATCGCGAACGATTTCCGTTTCCGCCGCGCCCCCGGCGAGCGCGATGTCTCCGAGATCCACACCGAGCTGGCGCTCACGCCGGCGAACTGGCTGCAGGTCGACGTCTACCAGAGCTTCGCGCCGCGCACGCTCACGCTGCGGGAGTTCAACTCCGGCATCACCGTGCGCGACGGCCGCTTCTGGTCCGTGCGGTTCGGGAATAATTTCCTCCGCAATGAGATTCAGGACTACTCGGTCGACGGCCGCCTGCGGATCAACGAGCGCTTCGAGGCGCTGACGCGGCTGCACTACGACGCGCGCCGGCACCGCTTCAACGAGCAGGCCTACGGCATCGTGCAGAATCTCGGCAACACCTGGCTGGTGTCCTACACGGTGAGCCTCTACTCGGGCCGCCGGCGCGAAAGCAGCTTCGGCTTCAACGTGCAGATCGACACGGTGCGGTTCTGAAAATGAAAGTGCGGGTGCTCGATCATTCATCCAGCATCTCCACTTTCACCCTCACTTTCACTCTCACTCCTTTATGAGCGTCGCCGGCAGCCAGGCGCAGACGTTTCTGCGGCTCGTGCAGCACCTCCGCCCGCGCTGGCGCACGGACCACGCGCTGCCGCGCACGATCCAGTCGCTGCTCGCCGGCGAGCGCCGCTTCGGCTCGCGCGACCGGCGGCTGTATCGGGAACTCCTCTACACCACCCTCCGCCACCTGCCGTGGATCGAACCGCACCTCGACGCCGCGCCGGACGAGGCGGTGCGGCGCGTCGCCTGGCTCGCGGCGGAATCGAAGGCAACCGCGGAGTTCCGCGCGGCCTTCGCCACCGGGGAAGCGCCGTCCGGCGACCGGGCCGAGCTGCTGCCGGCGTGGTTTCGCGCGCACTGCCCGGAAATTTTCGCCGGCGCGGAACTCGACGCGCAATTTCGCCGCGCTCCCGTGTGGCTGCGCCTGCAGACGGATGACCCGGCGCGCATCTTCGAGGAGTTCGACGAGCGCGGCTGGGCGTGGCGGCGTTCCGACGTGCTGCCGTCCGCGGTCGAGTGGCGCGCGGACGCGGATGTCACGCAAACCGCCGCCTGGCGTGACGGACAGATCGAGGTGCAGGACCTCGGCTCGCAGCTTCTCCTCGAGACCATCGGCGTCGAGCCAGGCGCTCGCTGGCTCGACGCCTGCGCCGGCGCCGGCGGCAAATCCCTGCAACTCGCCCGCCTCCTCGGCCGTGCGGGCACGGTCGAGGCGCACGACATCCGTCCCGCGGCCCTCGAAGAACTGCAGTTGCGCGCGCGGCGCGCCGGCGTGCCGAATCTCCGCACGCTCCCGCGCGGGCCGGCGACGACGCCTTACGACGGCGTGCTGGTGGACGCCCCGTGCAGCGGCTCCGGCACGTGGCGGCGCTCGCCGCACCTGAAATGGACGACGACACCCGGCCTCGTCGCCGAACGCGCGCAGCTCCAGGCCGCGTTGCTCGCCCAGTTTGCCGCCCACGTCCGCCCCGGCGGCCGGCTCGTCTACGCGACCTGCTCGCTCTCGTCCGCGGAGAACGAGGCCGTGGTCGACGCGTTTCTCCGCGCGCACCCGGGGTTCCTCCCAGCGCCCTTCGCCCGGACCTTCGGCGCGGAGCCGCGCGGCGCGGCGGGACTGCTCCTGATGCCGGCGCGCCACGACACCGATGGTTTCTACGTGGCGTCGCTGCGCCGCGGATAAATTCCTTGCCGGCTTCGGCCGCCGCCCAAGCATCGCGCCGTGGTTCCCGACGCCGATTATCGCATCAAGCTGCAGGTCTTTGAAGGCCCGCTCGATCTGCTGCTCTTCCTCATCCGGAAGAACGAACTCGATATCTACGACATCCCGATCGAGTCGGTCACGCGGCAATACATCGACGCCCTGCACACGATGCAGCAGCTCGACCTCGACGTCGCGGGCGAGTTTTTCGTCATGGCCGCGACGCTGATGGAGATCAAAAGCCGGCTGCTCCTGCCCAAGGGCCAGCACGCGATCGATCCCAACGCGGACGACGAGGAGGTCGACCCGCGCTGGGAGCTCGTGCACCAGCTCCTCCAATACAAGAAGTTCAAGGAGGCCGCCGCCAAACTGGCCGAGTTGGTCGAGACACGTCAGAACCTGATGGCGCGCCACGTCTCGAGCCTTTCGAACGAGGAGAGCGAGCGCCCGCTCAAGGGCGTCGACCGCATCGAACTCTGGAACACCTTCAACATCGTCCTGCGCCGCCTCGCCGAGAAACTCGTTGTCGGCGAGATCCACGACGAATCTGTCACGGTCGCCGACCAGATGGAGTGGTTGCTCGAGCGGACGCAGACGGAGAAGAACTTCGTGTTCTCGCAGCTTTTCCCGGAGGGCGTCACCCTGCGCCGGCTGGTGGCGACGTTTCTCGCCATGCTCGAGCTCACCCGCCTGAAGAAGCTCCGCATCCGGCAGAGCGAGGCGTTTACCGATATTTTGGTCGAGGCGGTGGAGGAGCTGCCGCCCGCCCCCATTCTGGAAAACCCGCTTGAAACCGGGACGAACGCACCCACGGTGACCGCGTGAGCAAAGACTCCAGCAAGCCCACCCGGAAGAAGCGGCAGCCGAAAATCGGCGGCATCCTCGGCGTCGGACTCGATCATGACGACGGCCACAAGCGGATCACCACGGGGGAGAAGTTCGTGCTCGTCGGCGGCTCGCAGGATACGCACGAGCGCATGACGGAGACGATGATCAAGACCTTCGAGGAACTGAAGCGGCGCGACAAGCACCTTGAGTCCGTCGACCCGCGCGAGCTCGGCGAGATCATCGACAAGTCGCAGCCGCGCTGAGCCGCATGCCCGCTGCGCCCAAGTCCGCGCCGGAGCGCGCGCCCGCCGCCTCGGAACCGTTGCCGTCGTGGGTCGTCGGCGTCTGCGGCGTGGCCGCAGTTGCTTCCGCGCTGTTTTCCCTTCTGATGTTTCTGAACCGCTAATTCACATGTCCGAAAAGATCGCCCATCTGACCACCGAGTCGTTCAAGAGCACCGTCACTTCCGCGAGCACGCCCGTGCTGGTGGACTTCTGGGCGCCGTGGTGCGGGCCCTGCAAGGCCATCGCCCCGATCCTCGAGGAGCTCGCGGCCGAACTCGACGGCAAGCTGCAGATCGCGAAGGTGAACATCGACGAGCACGACGGCATCGCCGCGGAATACGGGGTGCGCGCCATCCCGACGATGATCCTCTTCAAGGGCGGCCAGGTCGCCGAGACGCTCGTCGGCATGATGCCGAAGGCCGCCCTCAAGGCGAAGCTCGCGGCCCACGTCGCCTGAGCGGCGGGAACGCCTAGAACGCCAGGCCCGCCGCCAGCAGCAGCGCGTAGAGCGCGAGTAGTTTTCCCGTGGCGCCCAGCAGAGCGATGAGCTCGCTGGGCGTCTTGCTTTCCCGCAGCCGCCGCGCGTGCCAAAGCGCCATCGGCCCGAGCGCGAGCGGGAGCAGGCACGCCCACGAGTAGCCGCGGGCGCGAAACACCACCGGGATCGCCAGCGCGACCGCGAGGGAAAGGTCAAACTGCCACCGCGCCGCGCGCCGACCGAAACGCACCACGAGCGTGCGCTTGCGCGCGACGGCGTCGGTCTCGACGTCGCGATAATTGTTCACGACGAGAATATTCGCCGCGAGCGCCCCGATCGCGGCGCCCGCGAGCACGGCATCGATCGTCACGCGCCCCGCCTGCACGAAATAAGTCCCGCCCACCGCGACCAGCCCGAAGAAGAGGAAGACAAACACATCGCCCAGACCCAGGTAGGCCAGCGGCCAGGGCCCGCCGGTATAGGCGATGCCACAGACGATGCTGGCAATCCCGATCGCCAGCAACCACGGCCCACCCCAGGCGATCAGGCTGAGCCCGACGACAAACGCGGCGGCGAACACCGCCCACATCGCGCGCCGCATCGTCGCCGGCGCCACCAGCCCCGCGGCGACCGCCCGCCGGGGGCCGACGCGCGCCGCCGTGTCGGCGCCGCGCAGGAAGTCGTAGTAGTCGTTGGCGAAGTTGGTGCCGATCTGCACGAGCAGCGCGAAGCCGAGGCACAGCGTCGCAGCCGGGGCGTTGAACCGGCCGTCGTGCCACGCGAGCGCCGAGCCGACCACCACCGGTGCGACCGCGGCGGGCAGCGTGCGCGGCCGCACGGCCCCCAGCCAGATCGTCGTGCGCGACTCGCTCACTTCCGCCCGCGGGCGCGGGTTTCCTTCCGCGTGAAGATGATCAACTGGCGCTTCGCCAGCAGACTCAGCAGCACCGGCAGGAACACGAGGACGCCGGCGAACATCGTCGGCACATTGAAATTGCCGCGAAAGAAAAAGCCGAAGAGCACGACCAGCACCGCATACGTGAAGAGGAACGCCGGCGCGTTCGGCAGCGCGGAGTTGATCGCCCAGATCAGGACGAAGGCGAACGCCGCCACCTGGATGCCGCAGAGGCCGACCGTCAGCCCGGTGAGGTAGAAAATCGGCGGATAAAACGAAATCCGGTGCTTCTCGTAGCGCACAGCCTGGATGATCACACCCACCAGCAGCACGCCTACGCGCAGGCCGAGAAACTGGAGCGAAGCCGACCGGCCCGATCCCGCCTCGAGCGTGATCGCCGAAGGCATCCCCAGGCCGCCCCAGAGCATCAGCCCGCCGGCACCGGCCCGGAGCAGATCCAGGTAGTTGCGGAATTTCGCGAACTCCGTCGCGAAACTCACCCGCGGATCGCCCGGCTCCGAATTCTTCCACGGCTCCGTGATGCGCACGCTCTCGGCGCTGCGACGGCGGCGGCGGAGAAACGCGACCCCGCGACGCATCCATTGGCGCGGAAACCACAGGAGCAACAATCCGATCAGAAACAGCGGGATATCGACGGTCATGAAGAGCGCGCGCCGGGCAAATCGACGCGACGAGCCGGGATCAAAGTGGCCGCGCGCCTCGCCGCAACCTTCATCGCGCCGGGGCCGCTGCCGGCCGGTAGGCGGCGTCCGCCGGCACGCCGAGTTCGCGCTCCAAATCCCGAATCCGGCCGAGCACCAGGTCGCGCCCCGAATCCTCTCCCGGCGGCAAGCCCGGGTGCAGCCGCACCAACCAGGCGAGCGCCTCCGCCCGGCGACCGGTGCGCCGCAGCAGTTCCGCATGCATGCGCCCGGCGTAGAACGGCGCCCGCGGCTGCTCCCACGCGCGACGGTAGCTCTCGGCCGCCGCGACGGGATCGCGCAGCCGGTTCAGCTCGAGGTTCGCGCGCTCGATCCACAGATCCGCACTGGCCGGATGATACTGCATCGCCAGCTCGAGGTGGCGCACCGCCGCGTGGCCCTGCTCCCGGCCGATCCGTTCCTGCACCTCCGTCGGCACCGCCTCGTATCCTCCCGCCGCCTCCACGCGCCACACCGGCAGATCGTAGCCGATGATGCGCGCGCCGTTCAGCCAGAAATAAACCGGCCGCGGATCGAGCGCCGCCACGAGTTTGATCAACGTCTCTGTCCCAGGCAGGTCGCGCGCCTCCCAGCGCGAATACATCTGAATCCAGGTCGCGTCGGCCACCAGCGCGCGGAAGCCGCCGAGCAACGCGAGCGTCACGCCCTGTCCGGCCGCGGCCAGCGACGAATCGAGGCGCAGCGCCGGCTGCCGGGCGCGCGTCGCCGCCCACGCGGGCGCCGCCAGCACGTCCAGCGCGCGTCCTGCGATCGCGAGCGCCACGAGCACGATCAACGGCGTGAGCAGCCTAGATTTCACGCTGGCGAAAACTGAAGACCGCGAGGCCGCAGGCGACCACCACGTAGCCGAGCGCATAGCCGGCGACCCGCACCACATGCGCCCACGGCGGCGCGTCCGCGGCGCTGAGCGAGTCCGCCAGCGCGAACACCTGGAAGTTTGGAAACACCGAGGCGATCAACCCGCCCAGCACGCGCCCCGACCACGCGCCAGCCCGGGCGTAGGCGTCCTGCGCGAGGTATTGCAGGTGGCAGATCACGAGCACGAAAAAACCTGTCACGACCGTGAAAAGCTGCGTCTGCGCAAAGCTCGCCACGAGCAGCGTGAACGCCGCGAGCACCACCAGTTTCAGCCACTGCATCAATCCCGCGACCGCCACCAGCCCGTAGCTCACGATCCGGCCGTCCGGGAAATTCTCGGGCAGCTCGGCCATCAGCTCCCCTTCCCGCCACGCCAGCACGAGCGCGAGCATCGCCGTGAGCAGCGCGCAGAACACCGCCGCCAGCGCGGCCACGCCGAGGAATTTTCCCACGACAAACTCCGTGCGCCAGACCGGCTTCGCCAGCAGCGTCAGCGCGGTGCGGTTCTCGATTTCGCTGAAGAAGAGCTGCGCCGTCGCCGCGATCGTCAGCGCCGAACCGAAAAACGCCATCGCCCCAAAGCCGCAGTCGGCGAGGAATTTCAGCTCCGGCGCGCCGAAGTTGAAGTCGCGGAACCACCGCGCCCCCAGCACCAGTGCGAGCGCGATCATGAGCAGAAAGCCGAAGAGCTTCTGGCGCGCCGCCTCGCGCAGCGTGTTCTGCGCGATCAACAGCGTGCGGAACGGCGAAAACGGCACCGCGCTCACGGGTCCCGCCTCCCGACGCGGTCGAGAAAGATCCGATCCAGCCGCACGCGCGGCGCCTCGATCGTCTCCAGCGTGCGGCCGCGCGCGGCGAGCCAGGCGCGCAGGTCCGCGAGTTCTTCCGGCGGCAGCGACTCGATCACCAATGCCTGCCGATCGGCGCGGCCCACGAGCTCCGGCACCGCGCCCTCGAGGATGAGCCGGCCGCGGTCGAGGATCGCCACGCGATCGCAGATGTCCTCGATCTGCCCGAGCAGGTGCGAGGTGATCAGCACCGTCTTCCCGCGCGCCTTCAGCCCCAGGATCAGTTCGGCGATCGCCGCCGAGCCCACCGGATCGACGCCCGCCGTCGGCTCGTCGAGAATCAGCAGCCGCGGATCGTGGACGATTGCCTGCGCCAGGCCCACGCGCTGCAGCATGCCCTTCGAATACGTGCCCACGCGTCGTTCCTGCGCCTCGGTCATGCCCACGGCGGCCAGCGCATCCGCGACGCGCGCCTCGAGCGTCGCGCCCCGCAGCCCGCACATCTGGGCGTAGAAGCGGACCAGTTCGCGCCCGGAAAGATGCCGGTAGAAGTTCGGCGACTCCGGCAGGTAGCCGACGTCGCAACGCGCCGCGACCCGCGCGCTCGGAACTCCGAAGACCTGGCAGTCACCCGCGCTCGGCGCCAGCAGCCCGAGGATCATTTTGATCGTGGTGCTCTTGCCGGAACCGTTGGGGCCCAGCAGGCCGTAGACCTGGCCGGCCTCGACGCGGAGGCTCAGGTGATCCACCGCGCGCAGTTTCAGGCCGCGCAGGCCCACGGCAAAATCCTTCACCAGCCCCCGGAGTTCCAGGGCGGCGGGCGGGGCGGCGTTCGCGTTGGGCGCGGCGGGCATCCGTTATTTGATCACAAAACCAGTGAACTGCGCCGGGCGCCGGCCCGCGGCGCGCTCCAGCTTGCGGATGTAGCCATGCATCTTTTCGTGCACCGCCGCCACGAAGGTCTCAACGTCCGCCTTCGCCCCCTCGGCCTCGAGCTGCACCCGGCCGTCGGCGAGGTTGCTCACGTAGCCCGTCACCTCGAACTCCCGCGCCACCTGCAGGACGGAATAGCGGAAACCGACGCCCTGCACGTGACCCGTGAAGAAAACCGTTTCGTGATGCGTGTCTGCCATGGGGAGGCGCACCGTAGGCACCGCGCCGACGGCGTTCAACCCGCAAAACGCCCGGCCGCGAGGGCACGCGGCGCGCCGTCCGGCCGGCCGGAATTTTATTTGCTATTCCGGTTCCGGGGCCCTCAGTTTCCGCCCAACCGATGAGCAATTTCGACTCGGACGGGGGCCCGGAAAACCAGTGGGAAGATCGCGGGGAACTGGCTTGGAACGAGTTTGATTGGGAGCGTTACCTGCGTGAGCAGGACGAGGCGATCCACCGCTACCTGCGCTTTTACGACGGCTGCAAGAGCCTCACCGATCGCATCGATCAGGTGGCCGAGAAAATGAACTGGGGTCAGGACGATTGGAGCGAGGAAGGCGAAGGCGGCGATGAGACCGCGGCCGAGGCAGCCGAGGCGGCGGACGACAAGGACGACGTCTACACGCTGCACAAGAACCCGATTTTCATCGCGACCAAGGCCATCTACCTCGGCTTGAACCGTTCGTGGCAGGTGCTCGCCACCGATGCCGCGACGGTGCCGCAGCCGCTGGCAGTGGCGTTGCTCGCCTCGCTCCATCGCGGCGAGGAGATGGCGGTGCAGGCGATCCACGCGCTCGACTTCGGCGACTACGCCATGGCGGTGAGCCTTTTCAAGCGCGCGCTCGGCGCCCTGAACGGATCGCTCGCGCTGGTCTGCGACGAAGCCGTCGCGCGGAGTCCGCAGTTGCAGGCGTGGCGCGAGGATTCCCTGCCCCGGCTTTTCGATCTGCGCGAGATCTGGCTGCGCGTGATGGCGGAGTGCCGCGAGGAACTCGAGCGTCCCGTCGAGGACGACGACGAAGACTGAGCGAAATCGGCCTTGCACTTTGATTCCGCGGCGTTTCGCTCGGCAATCTGACTTCGGAGAGGTGGCTGAGTGGTCGATAGCGGCGCTTTGCTAAAGCGTTGTAGGTGTAAAAGCCTACCGGGGGTTCGAATCCCCCCCTCTCCGCCAGTCTCCTTTCTGACCCGTATCGCCGCTGGCGTTGGGTTCGGGCGATTTCACCGGGTTCCGGTGCCAGCCGGCCGCGTAATCACCGCGACCGCTGGATGGTGGATGCGACGATCGGCCGTGATGGCGAAGAACTGTTCGCGGCATTTCTCCGTCGCGCCGATGATGCGCAGCGAAAAACGGTCGACCGCCTCCTGCACCACCATCGTCGGCACCGGAATGAAGCCGCGCCCGTCGGCCGCCATCACCTTCATCAGCGCGGCATCCTCGAACTCCGCGAGCACGCGCGGCGCGATGCCGAGCGACTGGAACCATTGTTCCACCGAACGCCGCAGCCCCGTGCCTTCGGCCGGCAGCAGCGCGGGGGCCTGGTGCAGCGAACGCGGGAAACCCTTGCGCAACGCCTGCGCCAGCCGCGAGCCCGCGCAGAACGTCACGCCACAGTCGCCGAGCGGATGGTTGAAGACCCGCATCTTGAGCGCGCCGGACGCCGGTTCGTCGGCGAGCACCACGTCGAGCCGGTGCGCCGCGAGCTGCCCGAGCAGATCGGTCACCTTTCCCTCGCGGCAGATCACGTGCACCGCCTGCGCCATCGCGAACACGGGCTGGAGAATCTGCTGGGTCACGAGCTTGGGGAACGAGTCCGCGATCCCGACGTGCAGCCGCAGCGCGTTGGCGTTGGGCTGCTGCTTGATCGCCGCGGCCAGCTCGCGGCCGAGGCCGAAGATCTCGTCCGCGTAGCGCAGCGCGATCTGGCCGGCCTCGGTGAGCACGTTGGCCCGGCCCGCGCGGCGGAACAGCTTCTCGCCCAGCGCCGCCTCCAACTCGTGAATCTGCGCCGAGATCGACGGCGGCGAGACGTGCAGCTTTTCCGCCGCCTGCCGCAGTCCGCCCTCGCGCGCGACCATCCAGAAATACCGCAGGTGGTGAAAATTGATCCAGTCCATGGTGTCGGCCTCACTTAGGTATAACCTAATTATCACTGTCAAACTACGTATTAGTCGAATCGTAGGCGCGCTGCTACCTTCGCCGCGCCATGAAACTCCTGCTTCAGCACGGCAACGTGCGCCCCCGCCTCTCGATCGAGCGCCTGATTGAGCGCCGCCTGCTCGCCCTCTCCACCCGCCAGCGTCTCGAGGAGGCGGTGGTGCGCCTCGCGGACGAGCGCGCGGCCAGCCCCCGCTTCCACGCGAGCGTGCTGCTCCGCATCCCCGGTCCCGACATCCACGCCTCCGCCGCCGATCACACCGTGCGCGTCGCGGTCGAAAAGGCCCTCGCCGCCGCCGAAGCCCAGATCGCCGCGCGCCAGGGCCGCCGCGTCTCGCGCCGGCGCCGCCAGCCCCTGCTCGCCGCCGGCGGGCGGGGCTGGTGAAGCCCGCCGCACCGAAACCGGACCGCTCCCCGCCGCCACCGCGCCGACTCCCCCTCCCTGCGTGCAGTCGTTCTGCCAGCGTCTGATCGACACCGCCGCCTTTCCGCGCGTCGTCCTGGGCCTGATCCTCGTGGCCGCGCTGCTGGTCGGGCTGGAGACCGACGCCGCTCTGGTGGCGCGGTTCGGCGGCCTGCTCGAGTCCATCGACCGCGTCGTGCTGGCGCTTTTCGTGGTCGAGTTGATCGTGCGCATCGGGGCGTGCGGCGCGCAGCCCTGGCGCTTCTTCCGCGATCCGTGGAACGTCTTCGACTTCGCGATCGTGGCCATATGCGTGCTTCCGCTCGAAGCCCGGTATTCGGCCGTGCTGCGGCTCGCCCGCGTGCTCCGGGTGCTGCGCCTCCTCACCGCCGTGCCCCGCCTGCAACTGCTGGTCACCGCGCTGCTGAAGAGCCTGCCGTCGATGAGCTACGTGGCCCTGCTGCTCTGCGTGCTCTTCTACGTTTACGCGGTCCTCGGCGTTTCCCTTTTCGGCCGGGCGGATGCCGAGCATTTCGGCTCGCTCGCCGCGTCCGCCCTGACGCTGTTCCAGATCGTCACGCTCGAGGGCTGGGCCGAGATCATGCGCACGCAGCTCGACGCCGGCCTCGGGCGCTCCCTGACCGCCGCCTACTTCGTCTCGTTCATCCTCCTCGGCACGATGATCACCCTCAACCTCCTGATCGGCGTGATCGTGACGGGCATGGACGAGGCGCGTCGCGACATGGAGGACGCCGACCGCCAGCGGCATCTCGCCACCACGGGCCGGCCGACGCCCGCCGACGAGCTGGCCGCGCTGCGCCGACAGGTCGACGCGCTCCAAGATTCCCTCTCCGCCCTGCAACGCCGTTTGAAATAGTCTGACCATGCCCTTGTTGTTCCCGTTCGCCGACTACTGGTGGTTCTACGCCATCTTCACGCTGGGAGTGCTCGCGCTCCTCGCCCTCGACCTCGGGGTGTTTCACCGCGAGGCTCATGTAGTGGGCTTCCGCGAGGCGCTCGGCTGGACGATCGTGTGGACCACGCTGTCGCTCGTGTTCTGCTTTGCGCTGTGGCGCTACGCGGAATGGAAGCTGCCCCAGGATCCGCGGCTGATCGCCGCGGGAGTCAGCGCGGCCGCGGCGTCCGATCTGGCCCAACGCACGGCGCTCGAGTTCCTCACCGGCTACGTCGTCGAGCTCTCGCTCTCGGTGGACAACATTTTTGTCTTCATCGTCGTCTTCACGTTCTTCGGCGTGCCGCCGCAGTATCAGCATCGGGTGCTCTTCTACGGCATCCTCGGTGCGCTGGGTTTCCGTGTCCTCTTCATCGCGCTGGGCTCGGTGCTGATGCAGTTCCACTGGGTCATCTGGGTGTTCGGCGGTTTCCTGATCCTCACGGGGCTCAAGATTCTCTTCGCGCCGGAGAAGCCGATGGACCCGGAAAAGAACCCCCTGCTGCGGCTGCTCCGCCGTTTGATTCCGATCGTGCCGCGCTTCGAGGGGCAGAAGTTCTTCGTGACGGAAAATGGCGTCCGCCACGGCACGCCACTCCTCGTGGCGCTGGCGGCGATCGAGTTCAGCGACATCATCTTCGCCGTCGATTCCGTGCCCGCGATCTTCGCCATCACGAAGGAGCCGCTCGTCGTCTTCACCTCGAACATCTTCGCCATCCTCGGGCTGCGCTCGATGTTCTTCCTGCTCTCGGGCGTGGTGCACAAGTTCCGCTTCCTGAAATACGGCCTCGGCCTCGTCCTGATCTTCGTCGGCCTGAAGATGGCGTGGCTCAACGATCTCTCCGGCGGGAAGTTTCCGATCACCTGGTCGCTCGGCATCATCGCCGGCCTGCTCGGCGCCTCGATCGCAATCTCGCTGCTGGTTCCACCCCGTCCACCCGCGGCGGCGCCGGCAAATGACGCCCGCTGAATTTTTCCCTTCTTCATCCCATGAAAACCACCCGAACCACCCTCCCGCCCGATCTCGACCGCTATCTCGCAACGAACTCCGCCGATGACATCACGAGCACGGCGGCCTACGTGGAGCGCGGCGGCACGCTCGTCACGCCGCTCTCGCTCACCGGCCTGCGGGCCCTGCGCCCGGCGCTCCACGCGAAGATCGCGGGACTGCGCGACGACAAGCTGCTGCGCACCCGCCTGGAAGTGCTCGCGCTCTTCCTCGATGAGTGCGCGGCGGACCGCGCCACGCTCACCCCCGCGATGCGCGAGGCGGCGTTTGCCCTGCTCTACTTCCTCAAGGGCTTCGACCGCATCCCCGACTCCGTGCCCGAGGTCGGACTGCTCGACGATGCCTTGATCGCGCAGACCGTGACCGAGCGTCACGCCGCCGCCCTGCGCCTGCACTGGCAACGCCGCGGCCGTTCGTGGCCGCTCGCGGATTGACGGCAAGCGCGCGCGGCTCCGCCGAGGCGACCGCCCACGCAGCCGCGAATCTCACGCCGCGCGCGCGGGGCGATGGGGTCGAGCGCACTCGAGCAGAGCGGCGCCCCGCCGGGCGCGCACCGGCGGCTCCGCGGCGCGCTAGGTCCATTCCGGCCTAGCCATCTGCCGCGGCGCCGGGCGTTTCAGCGATTGCGCCGCGCCGGCGCGGTCTGCAACGTCGCGTGCGTCCGGGGCCGCGGTCTCCAGCCCGTGCGCCGGCCGCCGGTCGCCCCACTCCGCCTCCTGTCTTCGCCCCATGAGCGACGTCACGTTGATCCTGCAGAAAATCGAAAAGGGCGACGCCCGCGCCGCCGATGAATTGCTGCCGCTCGTCTACCAGGAGCTGCGCAAACTCGCCGCTGCCAAGATGGGCCGCGAAGCCGCCGCCCACACGCTCCAGCCGACCGCCCTGGTGCACGAGGCGTGGCTGCGACTCGGCGGCGACGCCCAACCGGGCTGGCAGAATCGCGCGCATTTTTTCGCCGCCGCCGCCGAGGCCATGCGCCGCATCCTCATCGACCGCGCCCGCCGCCGCAAAGCCCAGCGCCACGGCGGCGATCTCCAGCGCCTCAATGCCGACGACCTCGAACTCGCCGGCGACGTCAACCGCGCCGACGACCAGCTCCTCGCTGTGCACGACGCCCTCGACACGTTCGCCACCGAGGATCCGAAGAAGGCCGAGCTCGTGAAGCTGCGCTACTTCGCGGGCCTTACCCTCGAGGAGGCGGCCGGCGCCATGGGTATTCCGATCGGCACCGCCAAACGCTGGTGGACCTACTCGCGCGCGCGCCTCTACCGCGAGCTGCGGCCGGAGTAGCGCCCGCGATTCACCTTCACCCTGATCGGATTCGGGCGGATTCCGCGCATTGGCCGCAGTGAGAACGTCACCCCGAACCCTCCGGCGCTCCCCGGCTGCATTTCACCTTCTGCGGCCCGCGCTGCTGGTGGCCTTCGCCGCACTCGCTTCCGCCGCGCCCACATCCGCTCCCACGCTTGTCCGGGCGATCGCCGGGGGCGACCTGGCGCGGGTGACGGCGCTGCTCGACGCCACCCCCGCTGCCGCGGTCGCCGTCGACGGAGAGGGCTTCAAACCGCTGCACTATGCGGCCGCGACGGCGCGCCCCGAAATCATCTCGCTGCTCCTGCGCCGCGGTGCCGACGTGAAGTCGCCGGGCCCGGGCGGCAGCCTGCCGCTCCACGTCGTCGCGGCCATCGACGATGTCTCCGCCGCGCGCACCCGGGTCGCGAGACTCCTCGGGCTCACGGCGGCTGCGCCGGCGTCGACCGCCGCCCCCTCCGTATCCGAGGCCTGGAAGGCGTCCGTCGAACAGCTTCTCGCGAGCGGCGCGCCGCTTGACGCGATGGACGCGCTCGGCCGCACCGCCCTCCATGTCGCCGCCACTGCCGGCGCCCTGCCCGTGATCGAGGTGCTGCTCGCCCACGGCGCTGCGGTGGACGCGCCGGACGCGGAGGGATTCTCCGCCCTCAATTCCGCGGCGGAGCACCGGCAGCTCGCCGTCGTGGAAATGTTGTTACGTCACCACGCCTCGGCCGACACGCCTTCCCGGGACGGTCGCACTCCGCTTTACTCCGCGGCGCGCAGCGGCAGCGCCGACATCGTCCGCCTCCTGCTCACGCGCAAGGTCGACGTGGATCGCTCCGCGACGGCCCACCAGCGCACGCCGCTGCACATCGCCGCGCTCTTTGGACACGACCCCGTCGTCGAGCTGCTCCTCGCCGCCGGCGCGCATCCCCACACCCGCGCCGACCAGGGCTGGACCGTGCTCCACTCTGCGGCGGCCACACGGACCGATCCGGACCGCGCGGTGTGGGAGAAGGGGCCCACGAACCGGCGCCACGTCGGCCACGGTCACCGCCGCATCATGGAACTGCTGCTGGACCGTGGCGCCGCTCTCGATGCGCCCAGCAACACCGGGGAGACGCCGTTGTTGTTCGCCGCCGCCTACGGCCACGAGGCCGGCGCCGCCCTGCTCCTTGAGCGCAAAGCCGACGTGAATCGCGCCAGCAAGGCCGGCGTCACGCCCCTCCACGCCGCCGCCCGGGCCGGCCTGCTTCCGCTCGTCGACCGCCTGATCGCAGCCGGCGCCGATCTCCGCGCGCTCGATGTCAACCGCTGGAGCGTGCTCCACTCCGCCGTCACCAGCGGCAACGCCCCGCTGGTCGAAGCGCTGCTCCAGCGCAAGGCCGACCCCAACGTCATCGCGCAACGCCGGATGACGCCGCTGCACTTTGCGGCCAACCTCCCCGATCGTCGGATCACCGATGTCCTGCTCAAACACGGCGCGAAATTCGACGCGCTCAACCTCGAGCAAAGCACCGCGCTGCACCTCGCCGCCACGAAGGGCCACCACCCGGTGGTCGAGGCGCTGCTCGACGCTGGCGAGGACGTGAACCGCCCCGGCTACCTCGGTCAGACCGCGCTCCACAGCGCCGCGCTCAGCGGCGGCGAGCCGACCGTCGCGCTCCTGCTCCGCCGCGGCGCCCGGATCGACTCCGTATCCAATGAGGGCGCACATCCGATTCATCACGCCGCCAACGGCGGCCAGGTCGCCGTGCTCGCCGCGCTCCTGGCGAAAGGCGCCAGCCTGCGCGCCACCGGCCCGTTCCAGGCCACGCCACTCCACCTGGCGCTCATGAACGGCCGCAGCGACGCTGCGCGCTTCCTGATCGAGAATGGCGCGCCGCTCGAGGCCCTGGATGTCGGCCGCCAGACTCCCCTGCACATCGCCGCGCTCAAGTCCGACCTGGCGTCGACGCGTTTGCTGCTCGAACGCGGTGCCAGCGTAAGCGCCCGGTCGAAGCGCGGAGAGACTCCCCTGCATTTCGCGGTCATGGTGCGCCAGCCGACGCCGCCACCGGGCACGCCGCCCAGCGCCGTCAGCCCGACGGCCGGCAACGATCGTCCCGCGATCATCAAGCTCCTCCTCGCCGCCGGTGCCGATCGGCTCGCCACCAGCGACGCCGGCCACACGCCCTTCGACGTCGCGCTGACCTTCGGCACCCGCGACCTCGCGCGGCTCGTGATGGACGAGCCTGCTCCGCGCCGATCCCCGTAATCCCCCAAAGTCCGGCGCGGCGAGACGCCGCGCGATCCATTGCGCCCCACCATCACGCATTGAGACGAGATCACCCCGCTCCCTCCATGCCTGTTTCACGCCTTCTTCCTCTCACCGTGGCGCTCCTGCTCGTCGCCACCTTCTCCGGTTGCGCGTCCAGCAGCGTCCGTCGCGCCTCCGCGAATACGCCACCCGCCGTCTCCCTCGCGCTGTCCGGCCGGCCCTCCGGGGCCCTGCAGGCCATCGTGGAAACCGTGATCGTTTGCGATGGCCCCGGTTCGTGGAAACGCCGCGCGTTCTGGGATGAATACGTCGTCACCGTCAAGAACTCCGGCCCCACCCCGGCGTCGATTCTGGGCGCGAGTCTCGTGGATGCGCAGAACCAGTGGATCGCGTCCGGCAGCAACTGGAAGGATCTGGAGCGGCAGAGTGCGGACTGGTGGAGACGCCACGCCACCGCCAACAACCTCGCCCTCGGCGCCGGCCTGACCGTCGTCGCCGGCACCCTTGGCGCCTCCGCCATCGGCATGTTCGCGGCTGCAATCGTCGGCTCCGGCCCCGTGCTGGGCATCGCAGCCGGTGCCGCGCTGGTTTCGCTCGGCACCGCCCATCTCCTTACCTCGCAAGCCGAGGACGCCGAGAAGTTCATCGCGTCCGAGTTCGACCGCCGGCGCCTCCCATTCCAGCACCCCGTCGCGGCCGGGAGCGCCACGTGCGGCAGTTTTTTCTTTCGCATCACGCCCTCGCCGCAACGGCTGATCGTGCATCTGGACGTCGCCGGTCGAAATCAGGTCGCCGTCGTCGATCTCCCCTCGCTCCACCGCCTCCATCGCAAGCCCGCTGCCACTGCTCCGGCCAGCCCATGAACCCACCGGCCTCGTCCGACGAAACGCTTTTCGCCGCCGCCCTCGAGCGGCCGGCTAACGAACGCGCCGCGTATCTCGACGCCGCCTGCGCGGGCGATGCCGCGCGCCGCGCCCGGCTCGAGGGCCTGCTCCGCGCCCACGAAAGCGCGGAGCCGAGCTTCCTGCAAACGGCTGCCGCCGAAACTCCGCGCGCGGTCGAACCCGCTGCCGGCGAGACGATCGGCCGCTACCATCTCCTCCAGAAAATCGGCGAAGGCGGCTGCGGCACGGTCTACATGGCCGAGCAGGAGGAGCCCGTCCGCCGCCGTGTTGCGCTCAAGGTGATCAAGCTCGGCATGGACACCAAGGAGGTGATCGCGCGCTTCTCCGCCGAGCAGCAGGCGCTCGCGTTGATGGATCATCCGAACATCGCACGCGTCTTCGATGCCGGCGCCACGGAGACGGGCCGGCCGTTCTTCGTCATGGAATTGGTCCGCGGCATCCCGATCACGAAGTTCTGCGACGAACAGAGCCTCCCGACCGCCGCGCGGCTCGAACTGTTCACGCAGGTGTGCCACGCGGTGCAGCACGCGCACCAGAAGGGAATCATCCACCGCGACCTCAAGCCCTCGAACATCCTCGTCACGCTCCACGACGGCGTGCCCGTGCCCAAGGTGATCGACTTCGGCATTGCGAAGGCCACGCAGGGTCGGCTCACCGACGCGACGTTGTTCACCGCCTTCGAGCAGTTCATCGGCACGCCCGCCTACATGAGTCCCGAGCAGGCGGAGATGAGCGGCCTGGATATCGATACGCGCAGCGACATCTACTCGCTCGGCGTCCTCCTTTACGAGCTGCTCACCGGCCGTCCGCCCTTCGATCCGAAGTCGCTCGTTGCCGCCGGACTCGACGAGATCCGGCGCGTCATCCGCGAAGTTGATCCTCCACGGATGTCCACGCGACTGAGCACCCTCACGGATCTCGATCGCGCCACCATCGCGAAACAGCGCGCCACGGCCCCCACCAAGCTCGCCAGTCTCATTGCCGGTGACCTCGACTGGATTGCCATGAAGGCGCTCGAGAAGGACCGCAGACGCCGCTACGAGAGCGCCAGTGCGATGGCGGCCGATATCGCACGTTACCTGAAGCGCGAGCCGGTTATCGCGCGGCCACCTACGACGGCGTATTTGGTGCGTAAACTCGTCAACCGTCACCAGCTGGCTTTTGGCGCAGGCGGGTTGGTCGCCGCGGCGTTGGTGATCGGGTTTGCGGTGGCAACATGGTCGTTGGTGCAGGAGCGAAACGCCCGGGCCCGAGCGGTCGCGGCCGAGGCGGAACAGAGCCGTCTGCGCCAGCAGGCGGAAACCACCCGGACCATAGCAGTCGAACAGCGCCGCCTAGCCGAAGCCAACGAGAAAAGAGCGACGTCAGAAGCGAATCGGAGCGCGCAGACCTTTGCCTTCATGGCGCACATGCTACGCCGGATCGGCTCGATCGATCCACAAACCCCTGTCGCCTTGGCACTCCGTGAGGCCACGGACAGAACGGTCGTTCGGCTTCCCGCTGAGATGCGCGACACTCCCGACATTGACGGGACGGTGCGCGGTGTGCTGGCGACAGTGTATTTGGATTTGGGAGAGTTCAGCCGAGCCGAATCACTCGCGCTGGAGTCCTTGGAAAGAAATCTCCCGCTGCTCGGCGAGGCGCACCCGGACGTAGCCGGCGCCAAGATCATTCTCTCCAGCATAAGGCTGGCACAACGACGCGTGACGGAAGCAACCGCTCTCGCGCGTGAAGCCTTACTTGCCCTTCAGCAAGTGCCGCCGCCCAAGCAACGCTACCTCGGTGCCGCGCACACCTTGGTCGGAGCGTGTCTGGAGACACAAGGCCGTCTCGAGGAGGCCGAGCCGCATCTAAGGACGGCCATACAATTGACGATGAATGACAACGAGACAGACCAGAAAACCGTCCGCGCTGCCCGGACGTTCCTGCTTTCGCTCCTCGTCAAGCAAGGCCGGACGGCCGAAGCAGAGAGTCTGAGAAAAAGCGATCCGCCCCAAAACTAGAACTCAATTTCTTCCATCGCCGCCGAACGATTCCGCTCCCGCCAACCCGCCATGAATCTTGCGCCGCCTTCCGACGAGACGCTCTTCGCCGCCGCGCTCGAACGCCCTCCGGCGGAACGGGCCGCCTACCTCGACACCGCGTGCGCCGGCGACGCCGCACGTCGTGCGCGAATCGAGGGGCTGTTGCGCGCACATGCCAGCGCTGAGCAAAGCTTCATGGCCACCGCCACATCCGCCGTGCCGGGCACCGTCGTGCCGGCCGCCGGCCAGATGATCGGCCGCTACAAGCTGCTGCAAAAACTCGGCGAAGGCGGCTGCGGCACGGTTTACATGGCCGAACAGGAGGAACCCGTCCGCCGTCGTGTCGCGCTGAAAGTGATCAAGCTCGGCATGGATACGAAGGAAGTGATCGCGCGCTTCTCCGCCGAGCAGCAGGCGCTCGCGTTGATGGATCATCCGAACATCGCGCGCGTCTTCGACGCCGGCGCGACCGAGAGCGGCCGATCGTTCTTCGTGATGGAATTGGTCCGCGGTGTGCCCATCACGAAATTCTGCGACGAAAAAGATCTCCCCACCGCCGCGCGCCTCGAACTCTTCACACAAGTGTGCCACGCGGTGCAGCACGCGCACCAGAAGGGAATCATCCATCGCGACCTCAAACCCTCGAACATCCTCGTCACGCTGCACGACGGCGTGCCCGTGCCCAAGGTGATCGACTTCGGCATCGCGAAGGCCACGCAAGGCCGGCTCACGGATGCGACGTTGTTCACCGCGTTCGAACAGTTCATCGGCACGCCCGCCTACATGAGCCCCGAGCAGGCGGAGATGAGCGGCCTCGATATCGACACGCGCAGCGACATCTACTCCCTCGGCGTTCTCCTCTACGAACTCCTCACCGGCCGCCCGCCCTTCGACCCGAAGACCCTCGTCGAGGGCGGTCTCGACGAGATTCGTCGGATCATTCGCGAAGTGGACCCGCCGCGGATGTCGACGCGGCTGAGCACGCTGAGCGATCACGATCGTGCGACCATCGCGCGACAACGCGGTGTCGTGCCTGCTCAGCTCTCCACATTGCTTCGTGGGGATCTCGACTGGATCGTGATGCGCTGCCTCGAAAAGGATCGCACGCGTCGGTATGAGACAGCGAATGGCCTCGCCATGGACCTAGCCCGCCACCGGCGGCATGAGCCGGTCACGGCGCGTCCGCCCCGGCCGAGCTATGTCTTGGCAAAACTTGTCCGTCGCCACCGCTTCGGGTTCGCGGCAGGCACAGCGATTGCCGCCACGGTCGTTTTGGGCGGGATTTCTTCAACCTGGCAGGCGGTGCGGGCGACCCGCGCGGAACGCGAGCAGACGCGCCTTCGCGCCGCCGCGCAAATGGCGCAAGCCGTGGCGGAAACGGACGCTCTGCGCTCGCGTCGACGCGCTTATGCGGCGGACATGAATCTCGCCCAACGTGCGCTCGCCATGGACAATCTTGGCCATGCAGAAACGCTGCTCAATCGCTACCGTCCAAAATCCGGCGAACAAGACGTGCGCGGCTGGGAATGGCGTTACCTATGGCAACAGTGCCAAAGTGATGCGGAGCTCGTGCTCTGCCAAAAGCGCCGCCAGATAGGCGTCCTCTCCGTTTCGGCGGACGGAAATTGGCTGGCGATCAAGGAGAGCAGCGAGGGATTCGGCGGGGGCATCAACACCAACGGGGAGTTATCCGTCATGAACCTGCGCACCCGGGTCGAAACGCCCGTCCCGGGGAGCGAGGGTTCCTCCTACGTGGCATTTTCTCCGCGCGAACCGCTTCTCGCCATCGCAGTTGCCTCCGGTTTTGCGTCTGCCCCGGGGAAGCTCGAAGTCTTGCTGTGGGATATCATGTCGCGACAGGTGGTGAGAAAATTTTCAATTCCTGGCATCTGCCTCGCGCTCTATTTCTCGGCGGATGGCGATACGCTCGCGATCAAAACCTATAGCGGAATCAGCGAAATAGGCCTTTGGCGCGTGGCCGACGGCAAGCAGGTGCGGAGCATAAATGCAGCGGCAGGCGATGGCACGTTCGCCGTGGATCGCAATTTGACCTTCGCCGTCAACGCCGCCGGCGCCGGTCGCATCGAAGTGATCGATTTGAAAACGGGCGTGGAGCGATGGACATCGAAAGCAGCCGATGAACGTATCGTGAGCCTCGCTGTTTCGCCTGACGGAAAATCGCTGGCTTCTGCCGGCGGGTTTGCCGAGTCCACCATCAGGATTTGGGATAGCGAAACGGGCCTCGAAATCGGGCGCCTCGAGGGCCATCGGAGTTATGTCAGTGCGCTGTTGTTCGGGCCTGACGGCAAGACGCTCATCTCCGCCAGTGGCGATCAAACGATTAGAATCTGGGACGTGAACACTCGGAAAGCGCTGCGCACGCTGCGCGGCCACAAGCTCGAAATCTGGAGCCTCGCGCTGCTGCCGGACAACACAACGCTGGTGAGTGGATGCAAGGACGGGTCGGTTTACCTGTGGAACGCCATGAAGCTGCAACCGGCTCGCGGGAGTCCAACCCTCCTTACCGGCATCGCCAAATGGCGGTTTGCCGCGGACAGCACCTCCATCATCACAGTGAGTGAGCGTGCAACGTTAGCCCGATGGCACGGTCGCCATTTTGCCGAGAAGAATACCCTGATGAATCTGTCGGAGTTTTCGGAACCGAACGAAAGAGGGTCTTTCTGCATCGCGCACGATGCACCACTGGTCGCCATCGGCGTGGGCGGTTTGGTGCGTGTATTAAATTGGGAATTACAAAAGATGGTGCACGAACGGGAAACCATGGGACACAGGGTAACAATCCCGGAGGCGTTCTTGGAACGCGGAACGAAACTAATCACCAGCGATTACGGACGCATGGAAGAGAGCGTATCCGAGTGGAACCTGGCATCCGGCGAATCACGGCGAGTCTGGCAGGGACCGGCATCCGCGTTCGGGTTTCAGTGCAGCGTTTCCCCGGATGGACAGCAGTGCGCGATTCTCGCGTATCGACGCGGGGACTTTTTCGTGAATTTGCGCACGGGACGCCAAACGCAGCAAAACCTGCAGTTGCGCCAACTGGGCCCCAGCAATTTCTCCCCCGATGGCGGCCTTTTTGTCGCGCCCAGCATGCTGGGATATGCCCGCATTTGGCACACCGGGACCTGGCAGGAAGTCGCAACGCTTTCCGGTTTCATGCAAGGGGTGCACTCTGCCGTATTTTCGCCGGACGGCAGGCGACTTGTGACCGGCAGTGGCGGGATCGAGACGATCAGACTATGGGATATGGAAAGCCAGGAGGCGTTGTTGACGTTGGAAGGCCAAGGTTCCGTCTTCCGCTCCAGCGAATTTTCGCCGGACGGAAACGTCCTCGGTTCGATGAACCTCGCGGGCAACCTCCTCGTCTGGCGCGCGCCATCATGGGGTGAAATCGACGCGGCGGAGAAAGCCCTCGGCACAAGGTGACAACGCGTCGCGTCGTTCGCTATTGGCCGAGCACCATGTCGCGGGAAAATAACGTCTGATCTAAATGGTCGCCGACTTCACGCACCTCTTCACTGCACTGTAAACCGGCCAGTCGCCCGCCGCAGCGCTGAATCGTGCGTCCGCGCGCCATCTTCCACCGGGAATTCCACTTTGACGCCACGACATGCCGAGCGAGTTCGCTGCCGACATCGCGCGACACCTCCGCAACGAGCCCGTCCTCGCCCGACCGTCCTGCACGGCCTACCGGCTCGGAAAAACGATCCGCCGCAACAAAGTCGCGTGCGCGGCGGGTGGTGCGATCGCCGCGGCGCTCTTCATTGGGCTCAGTGTTTCAATGTGAGTGTATTTCCGAGAGAAAGCCGCGCACGAGTGCGCCGTGATAACCGAGAGCGAGCAAGGCGTGCAGCGCCATCGAGCCGATGCGGCGCGCTCGGAAGAAGCCGTGCAGCGTTCCCTGGCCGAGGGAGCGCGTTCAGTGGCGGAGGTGAACGAAAAGAAAGCGCAAAGCGAGACGGTCATCAGAGAGGCCGTGAGCAGGTTTCTGACCCATAATCTGCTGAGCCAGGCGGATAGCAGCAGGCAAATTGCCGCCAAGGTGGAGCCGAACCCCTTTGTCTCGGTGCGGCAGGCACTCGACCTCGTCGCGGAAAAGATCGCCTTACGGTTGCACCCGCCGCGCGCGACTGAGGCCGTCGCGTTTCGCTCGAATCACCGTGGCGCAACGGATCCCCGCGATCCGTTTCCGCCCACCGCTGCGCATTGAAGGGGCAGCTCCGCCCCGACATGAAAAGCCCCCTCGCTCTCGCCGCGTTGGCTTCAGCCCTCGCTCTTTCCGGCTGCGCCTCGACGCCCTCCGCCGTCACCTCCGGCCCGCTGCGCGAGACACGCGTCGATCTCCGCCACTCCGGCCAGGTCGCGGTCGTCGCATTCTCCAGCGCCACCGAAATCAACGTCCTCATGCCGTCCAACAAGGCGGAAGCGGTGCGCCACGCGACCGACGGATTTCAGTTTCTGAACGGACTCGAGGCGAGGGCCATCGCCGCCACTTTCGGTTACCCGCTCGCTGGTCCGGCCTTCTTTAGCGTTCCCGTCGTGGTCCCCGCCCTCGCCGCGGTCGTCGGCGGCGTTGACGCGTTGCAGAGTTGGGTCCGCGCCGAACCGGAACACAAACTCGCTCCCGCGCGCGATGCCCTGCAGGCCGCCGTCGCCGGCATCCGGCTCGAGACTCTCGTGCGTGATCGCCTCCTCACCGAGCTGCGCGGCGAGACGAAGCAGCCGCTCGTCCTGATCGACGACGCCACGCTCCGCGAGCTCGACCCGCGGCTTTCCGAGCGCGCCTGGCGCAACGACGCCGGTCTCAGCCAAAAGGCCCGGCGGGCACTCGCCGCCCGCGGCCTCCAGCGCGTCCTCGAGATCAAAGTGCACGCGCCCGCCCTCGTCGCTCCTTCACCACTCAACCGCGACCTCGCGCTCAACGCACAAGTCCGCGTGCGGCTCGTCAGCGTGCCCGATGGCACCGAGCTGTATCGCCGCGAAACGAATTACTTCGGCACCGCGCACCCCTATCCCGACTGGACCGCAAACGGCGCCGCCCTCGTCCGCACCGAGATCGAGCGCTGTCTCGACACCGCCACGCTCCGCGCCGCCGGCGGGCTGGTGCATCATCGCGTTTCTCCGCTCTCCCTCGCACAGTTCGCCGTCACCACCGACTGATCCACCTCCGACCATCGCTCACCATGAACCTCACGCCGCCCGCCCGCCGCCTCGTCCTCCCGCTTCTTTCCCTCCTCTGCCTGCTCCTCGCCGCCTGCGACTACCAGGTCCCGCTGTCACTCCGCCCGGATCGGGCCATCGACGAACGCTTCGTCGGCGACTGGATTTCGCCCGACGGGTGGATGAAGGTCCGCCGCTTCGACGCGGAGAACTACGTCATCTACCACAACGGCGCCGTCTACCGCGCGTGGCATTCCACCGTCGCCGGCCTGCCCCTCATCACCCTGCAGTCGATCGAGACCAAGGAAACGCGGTTCGCCTATCTCACCGGCACGCTCTCCTCCGGCGATGACCGGCTCGACCTCCGCCTGATCCGCGACGAGGTCGTGTCCAAGAAAATCAACGACATCGCCGCCATGCGACTCGCCATCGAGCAGCACGCGAAGGATCCCGGACTGTTCACCAGCGCCGTGCCCTTCAGCCGGATGAAGTGAGCCGGGGTGAAACGGTCCCGTTCGCCCGCGACGCCGCCAAGGTCGGCCGGCTTCGGCGTCATGCGGATTGCCCGGGCCGGCGACGGGCCGGCGGCCCGCCATTCGCGCAGGCCCGCCGCCCTCGAGTTCCGCGCCGGCGCCTCCGCGTTCACGGCACCGGTTCGTCGCACGCCATCTCCGGCCACGTCAGCCGCGCGTAGCGCTGCGACGCCGCGAGCACGGCGCGAATCACCGGCGTCGGTTCGCCACGCCAGAGCGCGATGATCTCCACCGCATCGAAGCCCTCGAGCGGCACCACGCGCACGTCGGCATGCCGCAGCACGTCGGGCACGTTGAGCTGGACGCCGACACCGTGGCCGTTCGCCACATACCACGTGACCAGTTCGAGCGACGTCGCCTCGATCGACGGCTTCCAGTCCACCCCCAGCCGCTTCAGCCCCTGCTGAAACACGCTGTCGGGCGCCGACAGGCTGATCAGCGGCTCCTCGACCCGCTTGCGCGCCCACAACTCCTCCGCGGATCGGATCGGGGAGTCGCGGTGCACGAGCAGCACGAGCGGGATTCGCACGAACGGCAGCCGCCGCAAGCCCGCGGACGGACGGCCGTGCATCGCGGTCACGATCGCGAGATCGAGTTCGCCGTTAATCAGGAGCGTTTCGAGCTGCGGCTGGAATCCCGTGCGCATGATCAGGCGCAGCGTCGGAAAATCCTTCTTCACCTCCTGAATCACCGCCGGCAGGTGATCGCGCAGGATCAGCTCCGAGGAGCCGAAGCGGAGCTGCACCGCCGCGCGTTTCCCGAGGTTCGCCGCGACGGCGTCGAGGTTCTCGAAAAACGGCCGGGCAAACGCCATCAGCTCCTCGCCCTCGGACGTAAGTCGGAACGGCTGCCGGTCGAAGAGCTTCACGCCGAGATCCTGTTCGAGCTGCAGGATCTGGCTGCTCACCGCGGGCTGCTGGATTCCGTAGGGCATGTGGCGCACCGCCGCGCTGATGCCGCCATGCCGCGCCACGTAGTAGAAAAGCTCCAGGTGGTGGACGTTCATCGGGGCGAACCGAGAAAACCCGGCGCCGCACGCGGGGCAATGCCGATTGCGCCGCCCGGGGCCGCCGCGGCCATCAATCCAGTCAATGGCCCCATTGGGTTTATCAATTAACACCTCCCGCCCGCCTTCGGCTAGGGTGCGTCCGCCGACTTCGCCCCGTTCCAGCCCCGGGGCCCCAGCCGCCGGACTCCGGTTTCCGCGCGTCCGCCCACGTTTCACCGATCCGTTTCCTCCCTCCATTCCGCATGAACCCCGCTTCCACCCTCTCTCCCGTGAAGAACCCCGCCGAACGCCAGGAGGAACTCTTCGAACGCGCCCTCGCCCTGCCGGCGGACGAACGCGCCGCCTGGTTGCTGCACGCCTGCGGACCGGATGTGCCGCTGCGCAAACGCGTCGAATCGCTGCTCCGCGCGCACGAGCAGGCGCAGAGCTTCATGGAGGCCGTCCCGCGCGATCTGGAAACGGAGCGCACGCCCGCCGAAACCGCCGCCGAGGAGCAGCCCGGCGATCGCATCGGCCGCTACAAGATCCTGCAGAAAATCGGCGAGGGCGGCTGCGGCATCGTCTACATGGCCGAGCAGGAGGAGTCCGTGCGCCGCCGCGTGGCGTTGAAAGTGATCAAGCTCGGCATGGACACGAAAGCCGTGATCGCGCGCTTCGAGGCCGAGCGGCAGGCGCTGGCCCGGATGGAGCACCCCAACATCGCCCGCGTGCTCGATGCCGGCGCGACCGCCGCCGGCCGGCCGTTCTTCGTGATGGAGCTCGTGCGCGGCCTGCGCATCACCGACTACTGCGACCAGAACAACCTCTCGACCGAGCAGCGCCTCGATCTGTTCGTCAAGGTGTGCCAGGCGATCCAGCACGCGCACCAGAAGGGCGTCATCCACCGCGACATCAAGCCCTCGAACATCCTCGTCACGCTCCACGACGGCGCGCCCGTGCCCAAGGTCATCGACTTCGGCATCGCCAAGGCCACGCAGGGCCGCCTCACCGACCAGACCCTGTTCACGGCCTTCGAGCAGTTCATCGGCACGCCCGCCTACGTGAGCCCGGAGCAGGCCGAAATGAGCGGACTCGATATCGACACCCGCTCCGACATCTACTCCCTCGGCGTCCTGCTCTACGAACTGCTCGCCGGCCGCACGCCCTTCGACACGCAGGAGCTCCTCCAGTCGGGCATCGACGAGATGCGCCGGCGTATCCGCGAACAGGAGCCGCCGCGTCCCTCCCACCGCCTGCGCACGCTCAACGACGCCGATCGCACCACGGTCGCGCGCCGCCGCGGCACCGACGCCCCGCGCCTCACCCTGCGCCTGCGCGGCGATCTCGACTGGATCGTGATGCGCTGCCTCGAGAAGGACCGCAGCCGCCGCTACGAGACGGCCAACGGGCTCGCGCTGGACATCGAGCGCCACCTCCAGAACGAGCCCGTCACCGCCCGCCCGCCGAGCACCGCCTACCTGCTGCAGAAACTGATCCGCCGCCACCGCCTCGCGTTCGGCGCCGGCGCGGCGATCGTCGCGACCACCGCCGTCGGCTTCGCGGTCTCCACCACGCTCTTCCTGCGCGAACGCGAGGCGCTGGCGCGGGCCCGCGAGGCCGAGACGACGGCCCGGCTCGAGAAGACCCGCGCCGAGATCGCCGCGGCCAACGAAGCCCGGCTGCGCGCCGAAGCCGAGGCCGGCGAGCAGCGCGCCCAGACCGAGGCCACCCAGCGAGCCAAGATCGCCGCCGTGATGACCGGCACGCTGGGCGACATCGGCCGGCTCGTGACCATCGGCGGCGACCGCGGCAAGCTCCGCGAGATCATCGACCAGATCGTCGCGCGCAAGAGGGACCTCGCCGATCAACCCGAACTCGCCGCCGGCGTGGACGAGGCGCTCGGCGGCGCCTATTTCCGGCTCGGCGCCTACGCGCGCGCCGAGGCCTTGTTTGTCGAGGCCCTGAAACTGCGCCGCAGCCGCAGCGTGCAGGGCGACGAGGCGCCGGAAGTCGCCCAGTGCCTCAACTACCTCGGCCTCGTCTACAGCGGACAGTCCCGCTGGACCGAGGCCGAGCAGAACCATCGCGAAGCCCTCCAGTTGCAGCAGGCCCACTTCGGCCCCCGCCATCCGATCGTCGCCGAGACCATGAGCACGCTCGCCTGGGTTCTGGCGCAGCAGGCGAAACTGGACGAAGCGGAACATCACCTCCGCCTGGCGCTCGACCTGCAGCGCGAGCTCCACGGCCGGCGTCATCCGAACGCCGCCACCGCGCTGACGCGCCTCGGCTCGGTGCTGATGCAAGCCGGACGCATCGTGCCCGCGGAGGAGGCGCTGCGCGAGGCCTACGCGATCAACGTCCAGGCCTTTGGCCGCGTTTCCCCCGAGGTGGCCGGCACCCTCAACCAGCTCGCCGTCACCGTCGCCATCGACCTGCCACGCCTCCAGCAGGCGATTCAGTTGTATCGGGAAGCCTATGACATCCGCGAGCGCCTCGCCCGCGCCGACGCGTCCGCCGCCCCGGGAGCCGCCCCCGCTGCCGACGCGCCGGCCCGGCTCCCGTCGATCGCGATGACCGACCTGCCCCGGACGAACACCGACACCTCCCCCGCCTCGCTGCAAACCATGCTGGCGCAGCCCGGGTCGCTCGCCGAAGTCGAGGCCGTGCTGCGCGACGCGCAGCGCTACGCCGAGATTCTCTACGGCAAGGAAAGCTGGGAGGAGGCGTTCTTCCTCGCGCTCAGCGCCTGGATCATGCTCGAGGAGGGCAAATACCAGGAAGCCGAGGCCGTCACCCGCCAGAGCCTCGCCATCCGCCTGAAGCTGCGTCCCGACGACTGGAGCACGCATCACGCCCGCCACATGCTCGGCGCCGCCCTCGCCTTCCAGAATCGCCTCGCGGAAGCGGAGCCACTGCTGATCGAGGGCTACCGCGGCATGAAGGCGCGCGCCGCCAGCATGCCCGAGTTTCATCTTCCCCGCATCGGCGAAGGCGTGCAGCGGATCATCCGCATCTACGAGCGCCTCGACCGTCCCGGTGAAGTCGCCCGCTGGCAGCAGGAGTTCGATTCCCTCGAGCCTGAGGCGAAACGCGTGCTGCTCGGCTCGCGGAAGTAAGCGTGGTCAGGCCGGCCCCCGCCGTGCGGCTGCGTGCCGCGCGGCGGGGGCTTTGCATTTTCGGTCCGCGTGCGCCACCGCCCGCGTTCGCGCCCCCCGCGACCAAGCCGCGTGCTTTCGCGCACCCCTGATTTTTTCCAGCGGCCCACGATCCGTTTCGTTCCCGGGTTCCGCTTTGGGGAGGAGTCCACCCGTTCTCCGCTGCTTTCCATGAAACCCACCGCGACCACGTTCCTCCGCGCCCCCTTGCTGGCGCTCGCCCCGCTCCTCCTCCCGGCCCAGGACACCGTAAAACTCGAAGCGCTCACCGTCAGCGCCCAGAAGCGCATCCAGTCGATCTCCGACGTGCCCGTGCCCATCACGGCCTACACCGGCTCGTTCCTCGAGCGCGCGGGTGTCACCGATTACAAGTCGCTCGCCCCCCTCGTGCCCGGATTGTTCATCCAGGAGCAGTCGCCGAACAATCCGGGCATCAACCTGCGCGGCATCACGTCCGACAGCGGCGACCCGCGCAGCGAGACCCGCATCTCCCTTTTCCAGGACGGCGTCTCGATCAGTCGCTCGCGCGCCAGCGTCGTCGAGCTCTTCGACCTCGAGCGCATCGAGGTGTTGAAGGGCCCGCAAGGCACGCTCTTCGGTCGCGGCGCCGAAATCGGCGCGATCGCGATCATCCAGAACAAGCCAAAGAACGAAACCTCCGGCCTGCTTTCCGCCGGCTTCGGCTCCGACCACGACCGCCGCGCGTCCGGCCATGCCAACGCGCCCATCGTCGCCAACCAGCTCTTCGGCCGATTTGCCTTCGCCTGGAGCGAGCGCGACGGCTCGATCGCCAACCTCGCCGACGGTTCGAAGCTCAACGGCAAGGACACCCTCGCCCTGCGCGGCGCGCTCCGCTGGCAGCCCACCGCGCCGACCACCGTCGACCTCATCGCCAACTGGCAGCACGACACGCCGCCCGGCACCGCCTTCAAGAGCGGCGTGATTCCGACCTCGCGCGGCGACACCAGCCCGTTCACCGCCGCCGAGCTGAACCGCGGCCGCGCCCTCGGCACCGACCGCACGGTCGGCGGCATCACCGCGAGCCTCGAGCATGAGTTCAGCAAGACCTGGTCGCTCACCGCGATCACCGGCTGGCGCGAATACGATTCCTTTGAAAACTTCGACGCCGACGGTGCGCGTATCCACTTGCTGGAGTTCGCGGAGGACTCGCGTGGCCGGCAGTTCAGCCAGGAGGTGCGGCTCAATTTCCACAACGGCGGCCGCGTCTCCGGCTTCATCGGCGCGAGCCACTTCCGCGAGACCGGGGAGACGCGCGTGCCGTTCTCCACGGACGAGCGCCAGCTCTGGCCGTTTCTCGCGGGCTCGTTCCGCGACAACCTGATCGCCGGCGGCCTGCCCGCGGCATTCGCCAGCCAGCTCGTGCCGCCGGCCCATCCCTTCGCGCCGCAGGCTACGCTGCCCGCGGCATTCGCCGGCTTCGCCACGCCGGGCCTCCCGGCCGTGCTGCGCCCGCTGGCCGGCCTCGCCGGTGCGCCGCTCCGCCCGCATCGGACCGACGACTACACCCAGTCCGGCCGGACCCGCGCGACCGATCTCTTCCTCGACGGCACCTTCCGCGCGACGGAAAAGCTCGAGCTGACCGCCGGCGTGCGCTTCACCCGCGACCAGATCTCGTCCGGTTACGAGGCGAACAACGGCGGCACGCCCACGCTCGGCTTCATCGTCAACGCGATCCCCGGCTATCCTTATCTGCCCACCGCCGGACGCCGGACCGCAAGCGAACGCTCGTCGTCGTGGGACGGCCGCACCGTCGCCCGCTACGCCTTCTCGAAGACGCTCAGCGGCTACGCCAGCATCGCCCGCGGTCATCGTCCTCGCAGCCTCCTGCTCGACTCGACCACGACGACACCGGTCCACGAGGAAACCGTGCTCAACTACGAGACCGGCCTCAAAGGCACGCTCGCCGCCGGCCGGGTGCAATGGTCCGCCTCCGCGTTTCACTACGACTACCGTCACTTTCAAACCACGGTCCTGAGCCTCGGCCGCTTCACCGTCGAGGATGCCGGCAACGCCACCGGCCGCGGCCTCGAGCTCAGCCTGCAGGGCCGCGTGTCGGAGAGGCTGAGTGCCTTTGCCAACTATGCGCTCACCGACGCAACCTTCGACGACCACGATGGCGCCGGCCGCCCGCAGAGTCTGGGCGGCAACACGTTTCGCCTCACGCCGCGCCATGCCTTCTCCCTCGGCGGCACGTTCACCACTGCCAGCTCCCCGGGCGGCTCCTTCTTTGTCACGCCGATCTGGAGCTACAAGTCGAAGCACTACTTCGACGACAACAACGCCCTCTTCGGCTCCAGCCTCCGCCAGGACGGCTTCGGCGTCGCGAATCTGCGGGTCGGCTGGCGCTCGCCCAAGGGCCGCTGGGAAGTGACCGCTCACGCCGAGAACCTCCTGGACAAGGATCATCTGATCGACGCCGGCAACACCGGCGGCTCCTTCGGTATTCCGACCTTCGTCGCCGGCGACCCGCGCCGCTTCGGGGTGCAGACAAGCGTGCGGTGGTAACGGATACGCACGCTCCCCACCCGATGAATGCCGAACGCTCCCTGCCCACGGTGGAGCGGCTTGACCCCAAGCCGCTGGTTCGACCGGGCACTCCTGGACGGATTGGGGTCAACGCGCTCCCCCTCCTCGCCGTTACACTCCTCAGCGGCTGCACCACGCTCAAGCACGCCGCCGTCGACAAACTCGGCGACGCACTGGCCGGCACCGGCACGACGTTCTCGGGCGACAATGACCCGCAGCTCATCGCGGCCGCGACGCCCTTCAGTCTGAAACTGATCGAGAGCCTGCTCGCCGAGCGCCCGCAGCACCGCGGTCTGCTTCTCGCCGCCGCCAGCGGCTTCACGCAATACGGCTTCGCCTTCGTGCAGCAGGACGCCGACGAGCTCATCGAGACCAACTTCGCCGCGGGCAGCGCGGCCCAGCTTCGGGCCCGCCGGCTCTACCTGCGCGCCCGCGACTACGGGCTGCGCGGCCTCGACGTCACCCACCCTGGATTCAGCTCCGCCCTGCGCGCCGATGCGGCGACCGCCGTGCGCCGCACCACGAAGGACGATGTCCCGCTCCTCTACTGGACCGCCGCGGCGTGGGGCGCCGCCATCGCGCTGGGCATGGTGCTGGACGACGAGGCGGTGAAATCCTTCA
>CAZENI010000001.1:24389-57497 GCA_964513055.1 uncultured Opitutus sp. | reverse complement strand
GCGGCGAAGGTGAGGCCGATCTTTTCGCGGATTTCCGTCTGACGGATCGCGGCGAATTCATATTCGACCGGATCTTCGAGCGTGTGGATGACGCGCCCGTGGTGATCCAACGCATGCAGCGCAGAGTGCAGCGTCGTCGTTTTACCGGAGCCGGTCGGGCCCGTGAGGTAAATCAAGCCGGCCGGACCGTGCAGCGCCGCGTCCAGCGCGGTGGATTGCTCCGACGCGAAGCCGAGCCGCTCGAAAGCCTGCGCCGGCATCGACTGGTCGAGAAGCCGGATGACGAGGCTCTCGCCACGCACCGTGGGCAGTGTGCTCAAACGCAGATGGAACCGGCGCGACCCCTCGCGGAGCACGGCGCGGCCATCCTGCGGCAGGCGTCGCTCCGTGATGTCCATCCCGCCGAAGATTTTTCCGCGCGCCAGGAACGCATCGCGGTGCGCGAGCGGCAGCCGCGTGTGGTCACGCATCTCGCCGTCGAGGCGGAAGCGGATGAGCAAGCCGTCTTCCTTGGGCTCGCAATGCACGTCGCTCGCGTTTTCGGAGATGGCGGTGCGGAGCAACGCGTCGAGCGTCCGCGTGGGATCACCCGTGTCCGGCGGCGGCACGGCGGCGGCCCGCCCGGTGAGGTTTTGCAGGAAGTCCAACATGGTCAGCGGACGAGCCGGGGCGTGAGGAAAATCACGAGTTCCTTGCGGGCGCGGAGCGTGGCCTTGCTGCTGAAGGCCGCGCCGACGATCGGCACGTGCCCCAGCATCGGCACGCGCCGCACGGTCTCGCCGCTTTCCTCGGAGATGAGACCACCGATGATTGCGGTCTCGCCGTCGCGCAGCCGCACGATGGTCGACGCCTGCTTCACCTCGGTAACGGGGGCGGTCTGCCGCCCGTCGGGGCTTGTGACGATGGACTGCAGCCGCGTGATGGCGGGCAGCACGTCGAGCGTGATGACACTGTCGCCGTCGATCTGCGGCGTGACGGCGAGGATCGTGCCGATGGTGATCGTCGAGACCGTGAAATTCTCCTGCGTCTGGTTGAACGCAGTCGTTGCGCCGGGCTGTTGCAACGTGGTCGTCTGCTGCAACCGGAAGAACGGGCGATCTTCGCCGACCTTGATGAACGCGGTCTGGTTGTTGAGGGCGCGGAGGCGCGGCTGCGCCACGGTCTTGACGTCTCCCTGCTGCTTGAGCGCCTGGATAATCGCATTGGCGCGGCCGAAGCCGAGCGTCGCGGAAAACGTGCTCGCGCCGAGCACGGTGCCGCCGACGCCGGCAACCTCGACCGGCGCGCGGCCCTGCACGCGCACGCCATCGAGCAGCGTGCTTGCGACCTCCCAATCGACGCCGAGTTTTTGCTCGTCGCGCAACGTGACCTCGACGAGGCGCGCCTCGATTTCGACCTGTTGTGTGATGCGCCGGTTGACCAGTTCGATAAAAGCGCGGATTGCGTCGTGGCGTTTCATCGGCGCTGTGATCTGGGCCACGCCGCTGAAGCGATTCAGGATGAGCGCGTCGCCTTCCTTCAGCATCGCACGCAGCTCGGCTTCGAGGTTCGGCCAAAACGTGTTCTGATTTTCCTGCGAGATGGACACTTGCGTCGCGTCCGAGGCGGGGTTGCCGCCGGCGAGATTTTGAGACTGCGCGAGCGATGCGGATGACACTCCGCCGGGCGCGTTACCGCTCGAGCCTCCACCGGTCGCACCGCCAAGGGTGATCGACGCGCTGCCTGAACCGCTGCGCGTGAGCTGCGGATAGTCGATCGCGTAGAGCACCGTCTTTTTTGCGCGCACGACGAAGCCGGCGTCCGTCGTCTCGAAGAAAAGCCCGGCCGGCGCGACGAGAGCCGTGATCGCCTCGCGCAAGGTGCCGCCGGAAAAATCCGCCGACACCTCCGCCGCAAGATCAGGTTCAGCATGGATCGCTACCTTCGCGGCGCGACCGAGTGTGCGGAGCGCGGCGGACAGCGGCGCCTTCTCGAAACGGAGCGCACCGACGGGTTGATCGAGGGCCGGTGGCTCAGCCGCGAGAGCCACCGCGATGGTGAGGAGGAAACAGAGGACAGTTTTCATGGTTGGATCAGGTTCAGGGTTTCTCGCTCACGTAGGGCGGCGGGGCGGACGTGGACTCGTCGCGCAGGAGCGTGCGCGCTTCGCCGCGATATTTGAGGGTCGCGGCGGCGACGGCGTTGAAGGTCCGCGTGACCGGCGGCGCCGGGAGGAAAAAGGCGTCGCCCGGCTGGTTGGCCTGCACGCTTACCGGACCTGCGCCGGTGAGTGCGAGGCCGGCGCCGGTGAGCGTGGCCGGCCCGCTGAGCAGCGTGAACGAAACCGGCAAGCCTGAGGTGGTCGTCGCAGTGAGCGCGAACGGCGGTGAACTGACCGCGCGGTCTCCCGGTGGATCGAACGTGATCGTCTGCGCAGTCTTCGGGACGAAGTTCGCCTGCACGAACTTTGCGCGGTCCATCGTGACCGCGATGGAGGGCGCCGCGCCGTTCGCATCGCCGCTCCAGTCGAAGAAACGGTGCGTCGCGTCGGGCGTCGCACTGACCGTGACGACGGTGCCGGCGGGATAAACGCCCCCGGGCGTCACGCTGCCGCCGGCCGTCGCGGCCGTCGTGAGCGAGTGGCCGGTGGCGATGAAGTTGGCGGTGACGCCGATGTTGCCGTTGACGGTGACGACGAGCGGATTGGCGGCGCTGACGACATCGCCGGTCCAGCCGGTGAAAGCATGCGTCGCATTCGGGGACGCCACGAGTGTCGCGGCCGTGCCCGCGTTGTAGGTGCCCGCGCCGCTGACCGAGCCGGCCCCGGCTGGCGAGACATTCGCGGACACAGAATAGGTGCGTAGCGCGAAGTTTGCCGTGAGCGTATAGTTCTGTGCACCGACCGTGAATGTGAGGGGATTGGCGCTGCCGCTGAGGTCGCCCGACCAGTTCGTGAACACGTGCGTGGCGTCCGGCGTCGCGGTAAGTATCGCGCTTGTGCCTTCGCGGTAAGTCCCCGCGCCCGACACGGTCCCGGTGCCGGCGGGTGAGACGGACGCCGTCACGGTGCGGTCGACGCCGAGCACGGTCAGGTAGGCGTAGGCGCCGCGTGTCGCGCTGAACGCGCCGGGGCCATACTCAAAAACGAAACTGTAGTCGCCGGGGGGAAGCGGAGGAATGACGCTGGAGCCGCTGACGGGCGCAGGATAAATCGAGACGCCGTTGTTGTTCGGGAGCTGGCCGTGAATCCAGCGGAAGTTCGCGCCGCTCGAAGTCCACGCCAGTGTCGCGCTCTGATTGGAGTAGATTGCGGTTGGAGAAACGGTGAGTGAGCCGGCGAGGCCGTCGGTGCTGTTGACGATGATCGTCGCGGTGCG
Organism: uncultured Opitutus sp.; assembly: GCA_964513055.1. GTDB lineage: Bacteria > Verrucomicrobiota > Verrucomicrobiia > Opitutales > Opitutaceae > ER46. The sequence continues at coordinate 54,141 of CAZENI010000001.1, read as the reverse complement.
CGCGACCGGGCCGCCGGGGCCTTCGGCGACAAGCGTCCATGTGGACTGACCCGGCGGCAGGCCGCCGATGTTGACCGTAAAATTCGGGTTCGACTGATACGGGCTGCCGTTGATGCCGAAGCCGGTGACGTGCACGGAGGTCGCGTTCGTGGTGCTCCACGTGAGCGTAGCGGTGCCGCCGACATTCATGGTCGCGGGCGAAACGCTGATCGCAGCAGTGACGCCGGCGGCGGCGGTCACGGTGACTGTGGCGGTGCGCGTGAGCGGCCCGCCGTTGCCCTGCGCGGTGAGGGTAAACACGTGAGTGCCGGCCGCGAGTCCGGTCACGGTTTGGGTGCCGTTCTCGGCAGCGCTCGCGAGGCCCGGCCCGCTGACAGACACCGCGGTGGCGTTCGCCGTGCTCCATGTGAGCGTGGTCGAACCGGGCGCGGTCGTCGTCGTGGGCGACGCGCTGACCGCGGCGCTTACGGTCGGAGCGACGGGCGTGACCGTGACGGTCGCTGTTCGCGTGAGCGGGCCACCGGGGCCTTGTGCGGTCAACGTGAAGGTGTGCGTTCCGGCCGCGAGCCCGCTCACGCTTTGGGTCCCATTCGGCGCAGTGCTGGCGAGCGACGGTCCCGAGACGGAGATCGCAGCCGCGTTGGCCGTGCTCCATGAGATTGTAGGTGCAAGAGGCACGGTGCCACTGGCCGGACTCGCCGCAATCGAGCCGGAGACGGATGCGGCCGCCGAGACGATGACGGTCGCGGTTTGTGTCACCGGACCGCTCGGTCCTTGCGCAGTGATCGTGTAGTCATAGGTGCCGGCGGGTAGTCCGCTCACGTTCTGGCTGCCGCTGTTCGCGGTGCTGCTGAGGCCATCGCCGGAAACGGCAACGGCAGTGGCGTTCGCACTCGACCACGTGATTGTCGAGGAACCCGGCGCGGTAGCGGACGCGGGCGAAGCGTAGATCGACGCGGTGACGACGGCTGCGGCCGTGACAGTGACGGAGGCAGATTGTGTAACCGGGCCGCCGTTGCCCTGAGCGGTGATCGTGAAGGTGTGCGTGCCGACGGGGAGGCCGCTGGCCAACTGCGAGCCACTCGTTGCGGCGCTGTTCAGACCGGGTCCGTTCACGGCGACGGACGACGCGTTGGCACTCGTCCACGCGATCGTTGCCGTGCCGGGCGCAGTCGTGCTTGCCGGTGACGCGCTGATCGAGGCCGAGACTGCCGCGGGCGCGGCGACGGTGACTGTCTGGCTGATCGTCGCGGAACTTGCGCCGAGCGAATCGACGGCGTTCGCCGTAAACGTAATCGTGGCGGGGCCGCTGTCCGAGGTCGTGTTTCCGGAGTCGCCGTCGGTGCCGTTGCCGCCCCCGGCAAATGCGAAGGCCCCGCCGTTTTTCCACACATTCACCTGCGCAAGGTTGCCGTCTGCATCGTGGCCGTGCGCGGAAATCGTGTAGCTTTGCCCGCTCGCGACGGAACCCGGCGCGGTGTTCCAGGCAATCGTCGGCGCAGAGTTCGCCGCGGCGATTGTCACCGTTTGAGAAATCACCGCAGAGGTCGCGCCGCTCGTATCGACGGCTTGCGCGGTGAACGTGATGGTTGCCGGCCCGGTGTCCGCGGTGGCGTTGCCGGAATTACCATCGGTGCCGTTGCCGCCGCCGGCAAACGCGAACGCACCGCCGTTCTTCCACACATTCACCTGCGCCAGGTTGCCATCATCATCGTGTCCGCGCGCAGAGACGGTGTAGCTCTGTCCGCTGGCGGCGCTGCCGGGCGTTGTCGTCCACGTGATCGTGGGCGCGCGATTCGCGGCTGCGATCGTGACCGTGTGAGAAGTCGTCGACGAAGTCGCGCCGTTCGCATCGACCGCGTTCGCCGTGAATGTAATGGACGCGGGACCGGTGTCGGAGGTCGCGTTGCCGGAATCGTTGTCGAAGCCGTTCCCGCCGCCGACGAAAGCGAACGGCGCGCCGTTCTTCCACACGTTGACCTGCGTGAGGTTGCCGTCGCTATCGTAGCCGTGCGCAGTGATCGTGTAGCTCTGGCCGCTCGCGGCGCTCGCCGGCGACGACACCCACGTGATCGTGGGCGCGGTGTTTGCTGCGGTGAAGACAGCGGTAACGCTCTTGTCTGCGTCCATCGTCAGCGATGCGGGGTTCGCGCTGCCGGAGAGCGCGCCCTGCCAGCCGCTGAACACCCAGCCGCCCGACGGCGTCGCTGCGATCGTCGCGGTCGCGTTGGCGGCGTAGCTTCCGCCGCCGCTCACGGAGCCGCTGCCGATGGAGCCCGTGGTCAGCGTGAACGTCGGCGCGGCGGCTACGTCGATGAAACTCCCGAGTGCCGAGCCCGCGCCACCGTAGCCGACACCGTTGGGCGGGTTGTGCGGAAACATATACCACGGGCTCGCGCTGTCGCCGAAACGGAAGCTGTCGATCGCGCCGCCGTCAGTCGTCCACCACGACCAGCGGCCGACTTCGTTCAACGTCACCGTTGTTGTCGAAAAGCCATCAGTGCCGCCGAGGCCGTAGTTGTTTGTGTTGGCGTAGGTGACGCCGCTGGGACTGACGATCCAGGCGCGGTTCCAAAGCTCGATGCGCTCGTTGACGCTGTCGTCGATTCGCTCACGCACGGTGGTGTGCGAAGACCAGATGGTGACGGTCGAACCGAATGCGGCGGAGTTGGCCGGCTGCGCGCGCAGCGCGATCCCAGCGGCGAGAAACGAGAGGCAGGAAACGATCGGAGAGGAAAATTTCATTGGAGGGTGGCAGTGGCGTTTTCACGTAGGTGGAAACGCAGTGCTTCGACGCCGGGCCACGCGGTGCCGCGGTTGATGGTGATGAGCCGGCCGCCGAGGATTTCGGGCGTGGTGGCGGCCCCGGAATTTGCCGGCGCCGTGAAGGCGTTGGGCGTGTTGTTGAACGAAACAAAGGCCGCCTCGGTCGGGTGGTTGCTGTTCACAGTCACCCGGAATTTCGGCAGCACGACCCGGCGAACGATGCAGCGGTCCACCTGAGTGAGCCCGCCCGAGCCGCTGTGCCACGCAGCGATCTGCGCGGGCGTGAGACGCGACTGCCAATGGGCCGGCAGCGCGGCGGTGCGGCTCTCCCAGTCGTGGTTCCAGATCGCGTCGAACCACCCGAGGCCCGCCTCATAGGCGGGCAAGGCGAGCCGGTCGCCCTGCGCGGCGAGACTCACGAGAAGAAAACGCTGGCGGCCCGCTTCATCGGGGGCGGCGAAGAGAAGCCGCGGGTTGCCAAGCGCGTTGTAGGCGATGCGGGAGAGTTCAGGCTGCGCAGAGGGTGCGGAGCCGAGTTGCGGCTCGAGGCCGCGAAGCCGGCCGACTTTGGCGAACCATGAGTTCGTCGCGGTGGTCGTGTAGGCTCCGCTCGTCGCGGTGCAAAAGATCGTCGGCAGATCGGTGCTCGCGATCCCGCCGGGCAGCGCGGCGACGTTGAGCGTGGTGAGGTCCGTGTTCTCGAAGGAGGCCGTGATGGAGCCCGCGAGCTGCTCAAGGGCGCGGGCCTCGGCGTCGCGCCGGCTGCGCTCGATGATGTCGCGCACCGACGGCGTGAGCACGGCGGCGAGTGCCCCGAGGACGAAAAGCACGAGGACGAGCTCGAGGAGGGAAAATCCGGGCAAGGCAGTGGCCCGGCGTGTGAAATGACGCGACATAAGTGAGACGAAAAATCAGCGGCCGTTGACGCCGCCGAGGAGGGCGAAGAGCGGGAGGAAGAAGGAGAGCGCGATGGCGCCGACGACGGCGGTGAGCGCGGTGAGGGTGACGGGTTCGAGCCAGGCGAGCGCGGTGGCGAGTCGTTCGCGGGCGCGGGTTGCGGCGTAGGTTTCGATGTGGCGCAGCGCGGCGGCGAGCTGGCCGGTGGTTTCGCCCGCGCGCAGCGCAGGCACGAAGAATTCAGGAAGCCGATGCCGCGGCGGCAGGGCGTCGCAGAGTGTCTTGCCCGCGGCGACTCCGGTGCGGGCTGCGAGCAGATCGCGTGCGATCGCGGCATTGCCGGCCAGCTCCGCGCCGGTGGCAAGGGCGGCGAGCAGCGGCACGCCGGCCTCGTGCATCAGTCGCACTTGGGCGGCGATGCGCGCCGTCGCGATACAGCGGAGCGTTTCGCCGAGCACCGGCAGGCGCAGCGCGAGGCGATCGCGCCAGAGCCGCAGCCGCGGTGCGCGTGTGGCGACGGCGAATGCAATGCCGGCGAGAATACTTCCGACGGCGAGGAAGGGCCAGCCGTGGCGAAGCAGGTCGCTCGTCCTGATCAGCGCGACGGTGAGCCACGGCAACGTGATGTTAAGCGACGAAAAAATCTCGGCGAAGCGGGGCACGACGCCGCCGAGGAGGAACCCGACGAGTCCGGTGGTCGCAGTGAGCACGATGCCCGGATAGATGAGCGCGCGCCGCGCGGTGCGCTTGAGTTCCTCGGCGCTAGCGAGATGCGCGGCAAGCGCGCGCAGCGCTTCGGGCAACCGCGCCGACGCCTCGCCGGCCGCAATTACAGCCGCCAGCTCCGGCGGAAACACGCGCGGACACGCACGGCACGCGACGTGAATCGGCGAACCCTCCGCGACCTCGCGATGCAAGTGCGCGAGCAACGTGCGCGCTGGGCCGGCCGGCAGATCTGTGGCAAGCTGGGCGAGCGCCGCGTCGGGCGTCACGCCGGCGAGCACCTGCAGCTCGAGCTGATGCAGCAGCGCGACGAGGTCGCGAGCTGGCAGCTTCAGCCGGCTGAGCCGGCGGGTGGGCTTGGCCGTTGCGATGCGCACGGGCCAGAGGCCGTCGGCGCGAAGCCGCGCGCGGAGGTCCGCGAGGCTGTCTGCGGTGCGGATCCGCGTCGCGCGCCGGCCGAGGCCGTCGATGGTGGTGGTGGCGAAGGCTGGCATGGTCAGGGCGCGAGCCGGAGCCGATACGGGGAGGTCGAGACCGGCAGGCGGACGCGGCGCTCGCCGCCGCGCAGCAACACGGACTCGGCCTCCACGCGCTCCAGGATTAGCGACTCGATGGTCTCGCCGATTTTCAACGGCACGCCGTTGATGATCGCGCCGGGAGTGGGGCCGCCGACGAGTCCGCTCACGACGAACTTGATTTCACGCGGAGGATTGGTGGCGGTGGCGCGGACTGCGAACGGGTTGATGTCGTCCGGTTCGCGGCTGGCTTCCGGTGCGGTCAGATCGACGAGACCGTCGGCGTTGGGCGTGAGCGCTGGCTCGAGTTCGGGCGGCGGCGATTCCAGCCCGAGTGTGGCGGGAGCGGCGGGTGGCGACGGCGGAGTCAGCGCGTCCGGCGGAGGAACTGGCTCGAAGGAAAGCGGCCGAAGGATCGGCGGGGACGGCGGAAGCACGGTGAGCGTCGGTGCCGGTGTGGGCAGCGGCGGAGGCGGCGTGGGTGACGCGCGACGTTCCGGCGGCGAGGCAAGCTGCCAGCGGGCCGGTTGCTCGATGCGGTGGATTTCATGCGCGGCGTGGCGCACGTTGGGATCATCGGCATCGACATACGCGCCCAGCGTATAAATGCGGATTGTCTCCGGCACTCGCACGGTCCCGGCGTTGATCGCCGGCGAGGGCGCGGGCGCGAAACGCGGCGTGGTGGCGCTTGGCGACTGGCAACCGCCGAGGAGGAGTGCGACCGTGGAGAGGAAAAGCGTGAAGGATTTCATGGCGTGGAGCGGGCGGTGCGCGGGGGTGGCGGTGCGATCGGTTCGGTGACGTAGAGGTAGAAGGGTTTCCCGGCGGGGACGCGGAGATGAAAACCGTCGCGGGAGATCGACTCGCGCAGTTCCCGGGCGTATTCGCGGAGCACAGCGCTCGTGGCGGCGAGAGAGGCGTTGCGCGCGGTGGCCGCGGGCACGAGCGATTCGCCGAAGGCGCCCGAGGAGGCGCGTGTGTCCTGGAGCGCGTTGGTCGCGGTCGCGAGAAATGTGGCGGCGAAGAGTTTCGTCTCGGCCAGATGGTCGGCGCGGACGACTTCGCCGCGGAGCCCGGCGGAGCCGTCGTGCGCGCCCCATTTCCCGCCGGCTCGATCGCGATCGAGCGCGATACCCTGCACGCGCAGCTCGCGCCCGCGCTCCAGGCCCGGCTCCCGCCAGACGAGAACCCAAGAGCCGGTCGCGGCCAGTCGGTCGCGGGCGCGGTCGGGTGCGACGCGTCCATGCACCTCGGTGCCCGCAGGAACGACGAGGCGACTGCCCTCATAGACGTTTTCGGTCACGAGGCCGACGACAGGCGTGTCGAGCCGGTTGGATTCGAGCGTGACGATCGTTTCGCACGGGATCAGCCGGCCATACGGCGCCGCGTCGGTGTTGACACGGGTGCTTTCCGTCGCAGTGCGAGCGGAGACGGTCAGCGGAAGCACGGCCGGCGCGGGCGGCTTGACTATGGCCGGTGCGTCGGGTGAAGCGGGATTTTTGGGCGCGGCTGCAGGCGGCTCGAAACGCGCGCCCTGCCGCTGAAACACCTTGGGCAGCGAAGCGGCGGCTGTCGGACCCGGTGCCGGCTCCCGAGGAATTGGCGGTGGGCGATGCGCGCGCTGCCACGCGACATAACCCATGGCGCACGAAGCGAGCACGCCGACCGCGACGAGCTGCCCCGTGGGCGTTTTTAGGAAGTGCAGCACCGGAGTCATTCGCGGAACGGGATCGAGGGCACGAACGTGTTGTTCACCGACAGTGGCGCACGGACGCCATCGGGATTACCGACGAGCACGACATGCACGCTGGCGGCGGCGTTGGGGCCGAGTTCGCCGGAGGCATCGTTGAGCGCGCTCGGGAAATTTGCGCCGCCGACCTGAATCGTGAGTCGCGCGGGAGCGTAGTGCACGGCCATGGAGCCTCGGTTCTCCAGCCGTAGGCGAAGCACCACGGCGTTTTCATCGGCAAAGCCGAAGACGGCTTCGACGGTGAATGCGACCGGCCCTGTCACGACGGTGGTGTTGGGTGCGGCGGTTGCGATTGCTTGCGTGAGGACCGGATATTGCGCGACAAGCGCGGCGTGGTGTTTCGCCCGATCCAGGAGCGAGAGCAGCCGCGCGATCGTCGGACGCGGAGTGAGTGCCGAGGCTACGCTCGGCGTCTCCTCGGAAAACGTCAGCGCGCGATAGGGATCGTTTCCGGCCGTGAACGTGAAGGCGAAAAGGCGACCGCGATAGACGACGTTGGCGGCGCCACTGGCGTCGGGGCGCAGCGCGCGGACGGAGAAGAAGGCCGACTCGGCGTGATGGGAGATCAGCACGGGTGGCTGATCCTCCGGTTTGGTCGAGACGCCTGCACCCTCGATCGCGGTGATCGGCCCGGGAAACGTGATCGTGGTCGGTGCGTCGGGCGCGATGCGCACGGCGTAGACCGCGCGGTCGTCCAAGGCGTAGCGCCGGACCGGCGAGGCGGTAGTCGCAGCGGCGGCGAGCGACGCGAGGGAAATCAGAAGGAGAGTTCGTAGCGCCATACGGCGAGGGGAAAGCGGCCGCTGGCCGCGAGGTTGGGATTGCGCGCGAAGGTGAATCGCGCCGTGAAGGTCGGTGATTCCGTGAAAGCCTGCTGCGCCACCGTTCCGGTGCGGATGAGCTGACCCTCGGCCTGGACGAGCACGACCTGCTCGCGCGTCTCGAGCACGGTGAGCTTCAGCACCTCGGTTTTCTGGTGGAGATTTTTTCGGGAAAATTCTTCGGCGGAACGGCCCGCCTCGGTGCGCGCTTGCTGCAACGCTTCCGGAAGAAAGAGTTTCTCCAACAACTCCGGTTGATCGAATCCGGTGGGGTTGCGTTGCAACAGCGCGAGGCACGCGAGCAGCGCGTGTTGCTCGTGGAGCTTCGCGGCCTCCTCGAAGTTGAGGAGCGGGCTCACATGAAACGTGCCGCCGGCATCAAGCACGACCACGCGCTCGCGGGTCCGAAATGCGCGGAGCAGCAGATAGGGCTGCAATGCGCAGAGCACCACGGCGCCAACGGCGACGATGAACCAGAGGCGCGCGGCGACGGCGGGATTCACGAAGAGATCGAGCGGATGCCAGACCCGGGGCGGCCGGGCATCGATGGAGCGCACGTGGGGCGCGGGTGTCTCGCGGAGAGAGGTCGTCATGGGGGAGAGGTCAGAGTGCGGTCTGCGGCGTGGGCAGGCGGGTGGCCGCGAGCGCGGCGCTCGCCCGGAGATCGCCGGTCGGATCGGCGGGTGGCGGCGGTGGTGGCGGTGGTGCGGGCGCGACGGGAGGAGGCGGAGGCATGGGCGGCGAGCCGGGCTTGCCGCCGGCGCCACCGGAGGACGACACGGCGGCCGCAGCGGCGGCGGCGGGCAGGGCCGCGCCTCCGGTCTTGAGCGCCTTGATCGCCCACACGACTTGATGCAGCGCGAGCAGTTGCTGCACGCCCGCCGCCCCGCCCGCGGTCAGCGGCGAGCCCGAGCAGATCAGCGCCTGCATGAGGAACGGAGTGCCGATGGTGCCGAGGATGAGCCAGAGCGCGCCGAGCAACCCGCCGAGCAGGCTCGTGAACGACGCCGCATCGACGCGGCCTTCGGCGATGCCGACCGCCATCGCGAGGTTGGTGTGATAGCTGGTGATCAGTTGGAATGCGACAAGTTCGGTCACCGCGAAGCCGACGGGCCACGCGAGGACGGCGATCGTCTGTTGCACGTAGCGCACGCCGAGCGACGTGAGCGACGGCACCATCATCAGCGCGAGCGCCACCGGCAGGAACAGGTAGCACAGCAGCTTGAGGAGATATTGCAGCAGGAGGAACGGGAGCTGGAGGACGCTTGCGACGAGGACCACGAGCTTGGCCGCGGCCCACAGCACGGCGCGGTAGAGCGACTCGCCGATGCGGCGCAGGCTAAAATCGGTGGCGTTCTCCGCCATGCTGTCGCGTAGCAGACCGGCGGCTTGCATCGGGCGCTCCGTGTAGCGGTCGTTCACGATATCGGCGACGCCGAGGAAGATTTTTTCGGTGAACGCGAACCAGTATGGCAGCGTCGCGATCAGGCCGACGATGAGTGTCGCACGCACGATCGGCCGCACGATGCTTTCCATGTCCGCTCGGGCGCGCTGCACCTGCAGCATCAGCCCGACGACGGCGACGAAGAACACAACGAACCGCAGCGTGTCGGTGAGGCCTACGACGGCCCCGCGCAAGCCTGGCGCAAAGTTGTCCATCAGCGGCGCGCCTCCTGCGGTTCCGCTGGAGTCTCTTCAGCATCGAGCGTTGTTTCACGGCGCGTGGGATCAAGCGGCTGGCCGTCCGCGTCGTAACCTGGCGGAAGGAGCGGGGCGCGGCGCAGCTCGCGCCAGAGCACGAGGGCGGCGGCGAGGAGCGTTAGCGCGATGTAGGCGAGGATCGTCATAGATCAGGGCTGCGTGTAGGTGCCGGCGGTCAGGCGAATGGAGCGCTGCCAGGCGTTGACGGCGTCGAGCGACTGACGCTCGTCGGCGATTTGTTTCTCCAATAAATCCTGCCGTTCTTTGGCGGCTTGATTGTCGTTCTGAAGGTGCTGGGCGTGGAGCTTGTCGGTCTCGTCGCGGCGCTGGGCGGCGAGGAGCGCAAGCTGGCCGTTGATCGCGGCAACTTTGACGTTGAGCTTGTCCACTTCGGCCTGCGTGCCGGCGGTGCGCAGCGCGACGAGCGTGGCCGCGAGGTCGGCTTGGAGCGCCTGCCGACGCGCTTCGGTCTCGTCGAACACGGCGGCGGTTTGATCGGCCTGCCGTTCGACCGCGGCGTAACGGCGATACACGGCCGTCTGCCGGGTGAAGTCGCGACCCAACACGGTGCGCTCTTCGAGTTTTTGGTAAACACCCTCGGCGGTGCGTTGCAACGAGGTCGTCGCATCCGCGAGTCGCCGCACGGCCCGCAGCGTCTCACCGTAGGTGCGCGCCAGCTCGGCGGGCGCGAAGCGATCAAGGATCATTTGCGTTCCGGCGGCGGTGGGATTGCCGAGGACTTCGCGGATCCGTCGTTGCTCGGCAAGCTGCTCCTCGAGCTGCCGGATCTGGCGGTTCAGTTTCTCCAACTGCTCGGCCCATTGGCGAAGGACTTCAATGTGACTCGAGGCTTGCGCGGACTGGATCGCGGTGTTGACCGCGGTGTTGATCGGATCGTTGACGATCCACTGGCCGAAGGCGGCGGGAGCGAGTGCGGCGAAAAGGAGAAGGCGGGTGAAGTTCATGGTGAGCGCGGGATGCGGAGGGTGTCGGTGGAGGCTTCGTAGCGGACGCCGCCCTCGGTGCGGGCTGGACGCGCGAGCGGGATGGTCTCGAATTCCGCGAGCGGCGCGGGCCGGTGTTTTTCTTGAATTGCCCAGTAGCGATTCTTCGCGGCGGTTTCGGCCGCATTGGGCGCAGCAGCCTTGGGACCCGGAGCATGAGCGCAGCCCGTGAGGCCGAGGGCGCTAACCAGCAGGATGAAGAGCGGTCGCATCGGCGGCAGTGGGTTCGATGTGGCGCAGCGTGCCGCATTGCGGCGGCTGCGTGGTGGGCATGAAGTAGCAGAGGGACGAGTAGCGCTCATCCGCCGCGAGTTGCTCGGGCAGCGGGTAGCGTTGGATCGCCTCGACGGCGCTTTCCGGCAGGGCGAGATCGGCGGCGAGATCGGCGAGGTCGCCACGGTCGGATTGCCGCATGAGGAAAAATTGCTTCGCGTTGCCGATGATGGCTGGGCGCACCCGCGAAGTTTTGAACCGGGCGTATTGTTGGACAATGCTCACGGCCCAACAGTTGTGCTTGCGGAGCTGCGCGTAGCTTTCGGCCACGATCTGCTCGCCACCCGGCACGTCGAGGAAGCGTGCGACTTCCTCAAAGATGATCCGCTTCCTCTGCGCGCGCGGGAGCGCGAGGATTCGCTGCCGGGCAAACCCCGAGATCAGGAGACCGGTCGCGGCCTTGAGTTCCACCGCCTGCTCCGGCACCAGGCCGAGCTCGAAGTGTGCGACCGTGCGGTTGAGCGAGACGTTCGTCACGCCGTCGAAGAGGCGGCCGTAGGCGCCCTCGATCGTCCAGGCGCGGAGCAGCGTGGCGAGGCGGTCGATCTCGTCCTTCGGATGCTCGGGCAGCCGGGCGTAGGCGAGCAGCTCGACGAGCGCGCCGTGCGTCGGGTGATCCTCCGGTGAAAACCAAGCGCACGCGGTCTGCGCGACGAGCCGCTCGGTCTCGGGCTCTTGGACAAAACGGGTGAGTTCGTCCTCCGTGATGCCGGCGATCACCTCGAGCGCCTCGGCGTCGAGCGCCTCATGCCGGTCGCGGAGATCGGCAAACGCCTCGAGGGGCGTGGCGCCGAGGGGCATTCGCTCCCGCCAGCGATGCACGGCGCACGCGAAACGCGCCGCTACGAGCGAGTGTTCCGGGGTCCGCCGGCTCCAGTCCGCGAATGCGTCGCGGTAGAGTTGATGGACGTATTGCGCGAGCTGCGCGGTGCGCACGGCGAGGTGCTCGGCGCTTTCCGGCGCGCCCGTCATCCGCGTGAGCAGCGCGACGGCGGTCGTGATGTGAAGCTGCGTAAGCGGGAGGCCCTGCGTGTCGAGGTAGTTGAGCGTGAGCGGCGAGTCCGGGTGGACGATGATCGGCGTCTCGCCGAGTTGTTCGGTGAACGGCTTGTAGGACAGCCCTTCCTCGATGATGACGGTGTAGTCGAAGAACGCACCGGTCTGCATCAGCAGATCGTGCATGGCGGCCGACTTCCCCGCCCCGGTCATCCCGAGCAGCACGGCGTGCTGCGGTGATCCGTGCGCGGCGGTCGCTACGCCGACGAGGTTGCCGTGGCTCCCATCGTAGATCGCCTCGGCGGTGGTCAGGGCGCCCGTGAAGGTGGCCGAGAACGGGAGCAGATCGGCAAGATAGTTGTCCTCGGCGTAGCGATCGCGGTGCCGGTAGGAGGAATGTGTCCAGCCCGGCCAGGTTGCGAAGAAGAGTTTCTTTGCGGTGGTCGGCACCGCGCACTCGAAATACTGCGCTCCGTCCATCGCGTGGATGGCCGCCTGCATCGCCGAGATTTTTTCGCGCAGCGCCTCGCGGGTCGGAGCCCAAAGACGAATCACGTAGCACACGTCGAATGGGCGGACGAAGCCGCCGGCGAGGTTTTCGATTTTGCGCTCCTTTTTGCGCAGGGCGACGGCCAGCGAGTGCCGGCGCTGGCTGGCGTATTCGCCGGCGAGACGCTCGACGGCTTTTTCCTCCCGGCGAATTTCCCCGCGGGCGGTCTGGGGCGCGATGTTGACGGTGATCCGGTAGTCGAGGAACGGCAGCCCCGTCAGATGCGTGACAATGCCCGGCCGCGTGCGCTGCGGCCAGCGATCGAGCGTGAGAATGGCGTGGTGATGGCCGTCGAGCACGAACCCGCCGTCTGCCTGTCCGACGCCTTCGGAGAACCAGCATTGTTCTTGGATCGTGAGTGACGGGTCGAAGGGGTTGGGCGCGGCGGCGCCGGTGCGCGTGGCGAGGCTTGGGTTGAGGAACTCGCGCACGGCTGCGCAATGCTCGGCGTCATCGAGCGAGCGGACGACCGCTTCGCCATGGAAGACCGAACGCAGCGCGCGCTCGAATTCCGCGAACTGCGCAGCGAGTTCGCCAAGGACGGACGCGTAGTGGGCGCGGAGACCGCCGGGCGTTGCGACGTTGCCCGCGTAGGCGGTGATTGCGATGGAGAGATAGGCGGCGAGGTGCTCCCGCCGCAGCGCACGGCGCTGCATGCGCTCCCAATAGCGCGAAAATCGTTCATTGCGGGCGCGACGCACAACTGGCTGGGTCACGGTTTGCGTCGCCTGATGATAGGCGAGTAGCTCGCGCCGGTAGTCGGAGTCGCACGACCATTGGATTTGCAGGCGCTGCCCGGGTGTGAGGAGCGCGAGCATGGCGCGAAGCTGATCCTGCAGCCCGTTCAGCCGCTCGAAGCTCGCGCCGCGGAGATCGGGCGGCTCGATGGAAAAACCCTTGCTCGCGATGGCACCCCGCTCCGGATGCCCGTAGAGGATCATCCCGTCGGTGAAGACGCCATTGGGCGCGTGGTCGTGGGGCTTCACGCGAAAAACCCCCTCTGCTCGCGCGGAGCCCGCGTGAAGTTACGGCCACCGAAAACCTGTTGGCAAAAATCGAAGTCGTAGCCGGCGGGCCGGCCTTGCTTGAGCAAGAGCGCCCACGCTAGGACCGCGCCCAACGGCAGGCCGGTGACGACGGCTGCGACCGTCAGGTTTGCTTTGAACGCCAGCGTGAGCAGCGCGAAGAGACCGATTGCGCCGACGATCGCGCAGAGGACGGGCAGGTAGAGATTGCCGTCGAGCCCGAAGGCGCGTCCCGCGGAGTCGTCGGCCGCGTTAGTTTCGGTGAGGCGCAGTTCGGTCATGACGGGATATGGGCAATTCAGAACCGCGGTGTGATTACCGCATCCTGCAGGCCGAAGATGCTGAACAGCGCCGCCATGATGGTAGCGGCGGCCGCGATGATGATGCCGGCGACGATGCCGGCCTTGCCGTCCGGGTCGCCCTTGCTGATGGCGTTGGCCCCGGACCAGATTTTGATAATCCCCCAGAAAAACCCGAACATGAAAAGGACCGCGAGGGCCAGGCCGAAGCCGTCCTTGAGCTGCTGGATTTGCGCGAGGAGCGGGGCCGGCTGGCGAAAAAGGGTCGCGAGGGCGAGAATTTGGGCTCCTTGGTTCACCTGCGATAAACCAACAGGAAAATCATCGCTTGTCAAAATAAAATCTGTGGGTTTACCGTGGCTGTGTGAAATCCACCGGCGTCGCCCTCGTGCAGGTCAACTTTTCCCTCTACCCCGGGGATATGAAGCGACTGGAGAGTTTGGTGGGGGAACTGCGCAAGAAAGGCGTGGCCGTGCGTCGCGGCACGGTCCTGCGCGGATTGATCGAGCTGACGTCGGCGACCGACATGTTTGCCGCCGCAATGCTCCAGCATATCGACTACAAATCGAAGGCCGGGCCGCGCGAGAGCGACTACCAGTCAAGCTTCGCGGCCGTGGATCTACCGCAGCGCTTGATCGACAAGCTGGAAGGCGTGATTGAGGTGTTGGCGGCGAAGGAGGTGGCCGCCAACCGCTCGAGCATCCTGCGCGCGATGCTGCGGAGCGCTCCGGCTGGCGCGCAGCTTGCGCTGGCGTTCCGGCAGTATCTCGTCGACCATCCGCGCAAGCCCCGCAGCGATAGAACCCACAGGAAATGAGCATCGATCCTGAGGTTTTGGCGAAGGTGCAGGGACTGAGGTCCTATCTGGCCGAGCGCCTGCGTGGGCAGGATCATGTGCTCGACCGGGCGGTGGCCGTGTTCGTTCGAGGCGAATTGGGGCTTACGCTGTCGGATCGCCCGCGCGGTGCGTTACTGGCGGTCGGGCCGACGGGCACGGGGAAGACCGAACTCGTGCTGCTGTGCGCGCGGCATCTATTCGGCGACGGCAGCGTGCGGCGTTTCGATTTGTCGGAATTCCAGCGCGCGGACGCTGTGGAACGGTTGCTGGGCGCGGATGCGTCGGATGGGGGAGCGATCGGCTGGGCTGCGCGAAGGGAAGGACCTCGGGTCTGGCTCTTCGATGAACTGGAAAAGGCGCACTCGAAGGTGTTCGATCTTTTTCTCCAGATGCTCGATCCCGGTGCGGTCACTCTGGCGACGGGCAGGGTGATTTCTTTCGTCGGCGACTATATCGCATTCACGTCAAATCTGGGCGGGGCGGAAGCGTTGCGGATGGCACGCTCAAGCTTTGCAAGCGTTGAGCTAGCCACGCTTCGCCGGGTGGCCGAAGCACTCAGGCCTGAATTCGTCGCGCGGATTCCAAACAAGTTCGTATTCGCGCGCCTCAAGTTTGACGTTCAGCGCGAGATTGCCCAGATGCACATCGAACACGAGATCGAACGCTTGGGGTTGGTTGGCTTCGACTTGGAAGTATCACGCGAGGCGATGGAGTACCTCGTGCGACTCGGATGCGAAACTCAGCTCGGTGCCCGGGAGATTCGGCAGACGGTCGAACGGAATCTTCAGGAAGCGGTGGTGCAGGCGTTACTCTCCACGGGATCGGGTGCAGGGCGGGTTCATTTCGATGTCCGGCGAAATGGGTTGTGCGTCAACCAACAGGCAGTTCGCCGATCTGCCTCGGCTTGAACGTGCACTCAACTTTCGGGGTTACACGCCATCGATTTGTGAAAAACTCTATGTCAACGGTCGGAGCGGGGCGATGTCTCAGGCGATACCGGGTCGCTTGATGTAAGCCCGGAGTCCGACGCCGCGTCACCCTCAGCAAGCAGCCGGCCGATCTCCGTCCCAACGAGCAGATCCGCCACGACGCCGAAGTGCTGCATCCGCAGCCGGCCAAATCGATCAATCAGGACGAGTGTGGGCGTGCCTTGCATGCGATACGCGCGCATTGTCCGCGGCAGCGACGGCGGCTCGGATTGCTGGTCGACCGCGATCGGAAAGGTCAGGCGATACTCATGCACAAAGGCGCGCAGCGCCACAGGCGTCATGGCTTCGTGGTGCTCAAAGACACTGTGCAGCCCCACCACTCCCACAGCGCGCGGATCGAACACGCGTTGAATCTCCGCCGCCTGCGGCAGGCCGTGGCTCACGCATCCGGGGCAGAGCATTTGGAAGGCGTGAAGCACGACAACCCGCCCGCGGAATTGCGCCAGCGTCAACGGCTCGGTTGTATTTGAACCAGAGCGCCGCCGAAATCGGCGGCGCCATCGGGCAGGAATGGGCGGGCTCACTCACCAGAGTCGGGGCATCAAGAGAGCAAGGGAGCCGGCCGGGAGATTACTTCAATGCGCTGAGCGCGGCACCGAAGTTGAGGTGCAGCGTCTGTCCACCAATCACGAGGGCCGGCACGGATTTCACGCCGGCGCGCTCCGCCTCGGCCACGCGTTGCTTGGCGGTGCCGAGATGCACGACCTCGAGCGCGACCTTGTTCTGGTCGAGGTAGCGCGTGACCGCAGATTCCGCGTCGAGACAAACAGGGCAGCCGGCATGGTAAAAAGTGGCAGGGGTCTTTTTCATGATTTTTCGAGTGTGTTTGGATCGTTGGATTCGCGCGACAGAGGAGTCGCCGGATACGAAGATAGCCCATGCCCCCTCCGGCCGGTAGAGGGCACATTTCGGAGCGCCCGCACCTTTTTGTGCCTACTGGACGCCCACGCGGTCCGGCTCATAATTGCCACCATGCCTGCCAAGCACCTGTCGCTGACCGAAAGAAACAACTACCGCCGCCTGGAAGACGTGGTCGGATGCAAGTGGTCCGCCGCACTCGTCGGCGCCTTGCAGCGCGGTGTGTCGCGTCCCGGCCAGCTCGAACGCTACATCCCTGGCATCTCAACGAAGATTTTGAACGAGCGACTACGCAAACTCGTGGCCTATGGCCTCGCCACCCGTATGGACCGTTCGAAAGCGATCTTGCACGTCGAGTATCAGCTCACGCCCACGGGCACCAAGCTCGCGGGTGTAATCGACCAACTGCACGCGTTGCAGGCGGAGCACTCAGACATCCGCGCCGGCGGACCGGCCGCCACGGCGCCGCGCTCTCGCGTTTAGTAAGTCATGAACCGAGGGCGGCTGCCCCCGGCCTACGTGCTACACCCGACGGATTGCATCAGGCCAATCTCCATAGCCATCCGTCAGCTATTGTCCGCACCGTATTCCGCCGGCGGACCTTGCGCCACTGCTCGGCGCTGTCATCCCCGAAGGTGCGGTTCTCATGCAATATCAGGGCTCCGAAGGTCACGCGTCCCACTCGAATCAGGCGGAACAGAACGCCGTCACACGCGCCAGGATGCCCTCCGCCCAACCACGAGCGTGGAACTCATAGGCTCGTTGACCAATCGGAAAAATTCACTCGCCACCGCGCGGCTGTTCTTTCAAGGACTCTGCCACCCCACCCGCCGTGAGTATCCCGAACGCGACACCGCCTTCAGAACCGCTGGCTGTCGAGGACCAGACCCTTTGGTTCGCAGCAGCGGTTAAGCCGCACGACCTCGCTCTCCGCGGGTATCTCCGGAACAGGTTTCCATCCGTCGAGGCCGAGGAGGTCGTCCAAGAGTCGTATTACCGTTTGCTCAGAGCCCGGACGAAAAAGAAAATCGTGTTGTCCAAGGCTTACATTTTTGCCGTTGCTCGCAACACTGCCCTGACGCTTCTGCATCGTCGTCGGATTTTTTCACCCACGGCATTAGCAGATTTGCCGGACTCGGCAGTCTTAGAGGAAAAGAGCGATGTATCCGACCGCTTCAACAATCAGCTCCGGTTCCAACTCGCACTTGAGGCGATTGACGGCCTTCCGCCGCGTTGCCGGGAGGTTTTCCGTTTGGCGGCGCTCGAACATTTGTCCACCGCCGAAATTGCGCGGCGCACCGGCTTGGCTGAAAACACTGTATATGCCCAGCTCGCCATCGGCGTGCGGAAATGTTCGGAGTTTTTGCGGGAGCGTGGAGAACGAATCTAAGCATGCATTCGGAAGACTTTGATTCCGCCTCGATCAAGGAGGCGGCCGCGGACTGGTTTGTCCGCCGGCGTGACGGATTGTCGCCCGAGGCTGAGACGGCGTATCAGGCATGGGCTAGAGCCGATCCCCGGCACGAGGCGGCGATGGCTGAACTGCGAGCGACTTGGGAGGCTGTCAGTTTCCCGGCTGGGGCTGGGCGTGGACAGGAAGCGGCCGGAGTGCTAGACCAATGGGCGGCGGCACGGCGGCGCTCCTACGTGCTTGCGACTGCGGGATTGGCGGTCGCAGCCGCGCTGGTGTTTGCCTTCCTTCCGCTGGGTTCCCCGACGAAGGTAGTCCGCCCGGCAGCGGCAGTCGCAGTGCGTCCCAACATCACCACACTGTCCGATGGCTCCACCGTCGAACTCAACAAAGACGCCGAAATCGCCTCCGACTTCACTCCCACCCGGCGAAGCGTCCGGCTGATTCGCGGCGAAGCGTTTTTCTCCGTTACGAAAGATGCAACCAGGCCGTTCGTCGTATCCGCTGGCGGCGTCGAGGTTCGGGCCGTTGGCACGGCGTTTGCCGTCCGCTCCGGCACCGACGGAGTGGGAGTCCTCGTGACCGAGGGCCGAGTCGCGGTGGCGTCTGCTGCACCTAGCGTCCCGCAAGACGTCCGAGCCGGCGAGCCGCTCCCACCGACCCAGCCGGTCTACCTCGACGCAGGCCGAAGCGTCGCGCTTACCCACGAGCGTTTCAGCGACACTCCGCCTCCCGTGAAGCCGGTCTCAGCCGAAGAGATCGGCGCCTCCCTCGCATGGCGGGGCGAGCGATTGGAATTCTCCCGGATGCCGTTGTCGGACGTGGCGATCCTCTTCAACCAGCGGAACCGAGTGCAGCTTTCGATTTCCGACCGCGCCGCCGCCTCGATCCCGATCAGCGGAATTTTTTGGGCCGATGACCCCGAGGGGTTCGCGCGGCTCCTCGAGTCCGGCTTGGCGGTGCGCACGCGTCGCGCAGAGAACATCATTTTCCTGACCAGCCGCTAGCCGTTCGAGCGGGCCGGCGATGCGTGGTCCGCGACTTGTGCGGCCGGCGTTGGATGGTTTTTCGAAAAATCGGCGGAGTGGCTTAAGGATTCGTCCGGGGCCGATGGTTTCACCGCCGTAGGGTTTCCCGGTGCCAATCGACGCCCTGCGAGGACATGCGCAAATGGCGAGAAATGCTTGGCACGGGCCTTTTTCCGGGGCGCCGTAGATTCAAATGAACATCCGTATTTTCGAAGACAAAGTCGCACTTGGTCGCGCCGCCGCCACCCACGCTGCCGCCTTGTTGCAACACACCATCTCCGCGCGCGGTCGCGCGCGCATCCTCGCCGCCACTGGCGGCTCGCAATTCGAGTTTCTCGACTCACTGACGGCCACGGCCGGCATCGCATGGGACAAGGTCGAGATGTTCCACCTCGACGAGTATGTCGGCATCGGTTTCGACCATCCGGCCTCGTTCGGCAAATACCTTCGCGAACGGCTCATCAACAAGACCGGCCTGAAAAACCACCACTTGATTGACGGACGTGGCGATCCCGAGAGCACCTGCCGCGAAATGGGCCGGCTGCTCGCCGCGGAGCCAGTCGACCTCGCATTTGCCGGCGTCGGTGAAAACGGGCACCTGGCGTTTAACGATCCACCCGCTGATTTTCAATCCGATCAACCCTATCATGTCGTCAACCTGGACGCAGCTTGCCGCCAGCAGCAGGTCGGGGAAGGCTGGTTTCCGAATATTGACTCCGTGCCGAGACGCGCGATCTCGATTTCCATCCGGCAACTGCTCAAGGCGAAGACGATCATCGTATCTGTGCCGGATGCGCGCAAGGCCAGCGCCGTGAAACTCTGCTTCGAGGGGCCGATCTCGCAGGAGGCGCCGTCCTCGATTCTCCGCACGCACCCGGACACCACTGTATATTTAGATCGGTATTCCGCCGCCCTGCTTGCGAACAAGGCTCCGGCACAGACACTGTCATGATCCCCACAAAAATCGCCGGCCTTCGCTGGTATATTGCGCTGCTACTGTGCTTCGCCTCGGGGCTCAATTATTTCGACCGGCAGACGCTCTCAGTCCTTGCGCACACGATTCAGGACGAACTGAAGCTGACCACTGCCCAGTATGCCGACATTACGTCGGCGTTTCTCCTGAGCTATACGATCATGTATGCAGTGTGCGGGCGGCTGGTAGACCGGCTCGGGACGCGACGCTCGTTCACGATATTCGTCACCGGCTGGTCGGTGGCCAACATGCTGCATGGCCTGGCGCAATCGGCGGCCCACTTCATGGGCTGCCGGTTCCTGCTGGGGGCCACTGAGGCCGCCCATTTCCCGGCAGGCATCCGCGCGGTGACGGAGTGGTTCCCCATGCGCGACCGCGCGATGGCTGTCGGCATTTTCAATGCCGGCACGGCCGTGGGCGCGGCGCTGGCGGTGCCGATAGTGTCGTGGCTCGCCCTCACGTGGGGCTGGCGCTCGGCGTTTGTCGCGGGCGGGGTGCTCGGCCTGCTCTGGGTCGCCGTGTGGGCTGTGATCTACCAACTGCCCCGGCGGCACCGCTGGCTCGGCGCCGAGGAACTGAACTTGATCGAAACTGGCGCGCCGCCCGCAGCCGTCGACACGCCCGCGAAGACGATCCCGCTCTGCCGACTGATCGGGGTGCGCGAAGTCTGGGGCTGCGTGCTCGCGCGGGCGTTCACGGATCCGATCTCGTTTTTCTTTGTTTTTTGGACGCCGAAATACTTGCAGGAAGCGCGGGGGTTCGATCTCGCATCGATCGGCAAGTATAGCTGGATCCCCTTTGCGGTTCTCGCCATCGGCAATATCGTCGGCGGTTGGATCCCCACCTTGTTGATGCGGCGCGGTTGGTCCCACAACTGCGCCCGTAAGACGGTCATGGGCGTAGCGACGGCTATGATCCCGGTGTGCTGCATCGCGGTCACGCGGGTGCCCGGGCCAGCCATGGCGCTCGCGCTGATCAGCGTGGCAATGTTCTTCCACGCGGCTTGGCAGAACATCACGCTGCCCGCCGAGGTCTTCCCGTCCCATGTGGTCGGTTCGGTCACGGGCATGGGCGGAGCGATCGGCGGTTTGTGCGGGGTGCTGTCTCAGCAGGCGATCGGTTGGGCGGTGCAAAACCATTCATACACGCCGGTCTTCCTTGGCATGATGGTGCTTTATCCCTTGGCGTTCGCTTCCGTTTGCCTGTTTATCCGCCAACTTGGACGCGAGCGCAGATTCTCGACTTGATCCAAACATCCACGCGTGAGGCCAAGCATGGGCCGCATCGTGGTGGCAGACGCGCTCGCTGACAATATGGCTGCCTTCCGGATAGGTGGAGGGTCGTGAAGAACATTTGCCCGATACTTGGCCTTGGTGGTGGCTCCCCCGCGCCAGCGCGCAAAGCATCTGTCGGTTGCGGCAGTTTTTTCACAAAATCGAGGCATCGCATTTAGGGATTCGCCCAAGGCCGCGTGTTTCATGGTTTAGATCCAGCAGTCCCGTCAGTCCCACCCCGTAATCATGACAACACTGAAAAATGATGCACTCGCAGCCGGACTTCCGGCTGCGTCCTCGGGCGGCGCCTCTGGCGCACGCTCTGTTTCCACTCCTTTCTCCCCCCGGGCGCGAGATCCCGTTTCCTTCCGGGCAAGCCACCGCGAAAACAACCATTCGCCACTCAATAAACTACTGGCCGTGATCTTAACCGTCGCGGCGGTTTTCTGCGGCACGCAGGCATATGGCGCTACGTATTACGTGGCGACCAACGGAAATGATGCCAATTCCGGCACGATTGCCCTACCCTGGAGAACGGTGGCGTTCGCGGTGGCAACCATGAACCCAGGTGATACCACCTATGTGAGGGGCGGGTTATATAACGAAGCGTTAATCTGGTTCAAAAAATCCGGCACTCAGGCGGCCCCAATCAAGTTGTTGAATTATTCCGGTGAGGCGCCCATCATTCACTTCATCGATCCTAGTCAGATTCAGCGCATTTTCATTCAGCACGCCAACGGCGAGTTGGTCCCGATAGGCTGGATAACGATACAGGGGTTTGAGATACGGAACGGCTACAATGGGATCAAGTTTCACAGCTTGCATGACAGCACCATAAGCCGCAATTGGATTCACGATAATAATCTCGCAAGCGGGATATATGGGAATGGCACCAGAGTTCTGATAGATAGAAACATCCTCAACCATAATGCGTTCCAGCCCATAGGAGGGAACCCGCCCGGAGGCCACGGAATATATATGAATGGATCAGATAATGTTTTCACGAACAACCTCTTCTACGACAATCTGACATTTGGCCTGCAACAGAACGGGACTTACACTTACGACCCTGCCACACATCCCGGGCCTGAGTTCATCATCTCCCAGAATTGGGTCGTTGCCAACAACGTGTTCGCCTATCAAAATGGTGCTCCTGGCATGGTCGTATGGGGGTCCGGCTGCGATAATACACGAATTGAAAATAATATATTCTACGAAAATAATGTCACTGGGAGCTTGACCAATGGTGTGAGCTTTACCTCTATTTCCGGCACCACAGGCGTGCAGATCAGAAACAACCTCTTCTATGCCACCGGATCTGGCGGAACTGCTGCATTTGGCTCAGGAGCAACGGAAGGGGTGGAATACACGCAATCCGGCAACATCGTAAACACACTGAATCCTCAGTTTGTCAATGGCGGCAACAATGCCTTGCCGGTTTCTCCGGATTTCCATCTCACCTCCGGCTCACCAGCCATTGATAGCGGCTTAACCGTTACAGAAGTAGCATTTGATTTTGATGGCACTGTCCGCCCGCAGGGCACGGCTTACGATATCGGGGCGGATGAGTTTGCCGCAGCGGGCGTTCCCGCGGCGCCATCGAGCTTGACCGCAACCACCGCTCCATCGCCCGACAACTATCGACAGATAAACCTTTCGTGGTCGAACGTCGCGAACGAAACCGGCTACAAGATCGAGCGGAAGAAAGGCTCGAGCGGCACCTATGCGCAGATCGCCACGACCGGGGCCAACGTTGTCACGTATAGCGACAGCACCTGTGGCTCCGGCACCACTTACTATTATCGAGTAAGAGCCTATAATGGCAGCGGCAATTCCGGCTACTCCGCCGAGGCCAACGCCACCACGGTCGAGATCACCACGGGGCGGCAGGGGCACTGGAAACTCGACTCGTCCAGCGGCACCACCGCCACCGACAGCTCCGGCAACAGCAATACCGGCACGCTCACAGGCGGACCGACGTGGGTGGCGGGGAAAATCGGCAACGGCCTGAACTTCGATGGCGTCGACGATCGGGTGAACGCGGGCAGCGGCGCCTCGCTCGACAATCTCGCAGCCATGACTCTTACCGCCTGGATCAAGGCCGACACGCTCGGCGAGGGCGGCAAGGGCCGGATCGTCGACAAGACCACGACCGTCAACCCCGACAATGGCTGGCTCTTCTTCCTCGACGGCACGAATCAAGTCTCGTTCTCGGTCGACTACACGACCGCGAATTTGAAGCGCAGCACGGCAATCAACGCCGTGTCGGTGGGCACTTGGATACATGTGGTCGCGACGTGGACCGGTTCGGCCACCGCGACGAACATCAAGTTCTACGTCAACGGCGTCGAGACCAGCTACGGCACGGGGACCGACGGCACTGGCTCCCGCGTGAACGACGGCACGGCCAATCTCTCGATTGGCACCGACAGCACGACGGCGCGGACGTTCGATGGCGTGCTCGACGATGTGCGCGCCTACAATCGCGTGCTGAGCACAACCGAAATCACCGCCATCTACCGGGCGGGCTTGTAAACGTCAGGTCTATTCAAGCGCGTCGCTGCTACAGCCGCCGGCAGCGACGCGTCTTGCATTTTGAGAACTCGCGTCGGACCAATGCTGCGCGTGTCCCGTGATTTTATTCCGCCGAAACCGCGCCCGGCCGCTTTGTGGCCGAGGGCTGAATGGCGATCAATTCAACGTGCTCCGTGACACCCGCAGGAGAAAACACCCCGATTGTGAGCGATGCCCGAGACGCACTATCCGGAATTAGATGAGTTTCGCCTACGCAGTTTGAGGTTCTAGAGCGGCATGTTCGTGCTGCCTCAACAGCGCTGGCGCCACGCATATAAGCCGACGCCGCAGATTTTTCAAGAATCGGCGCTTCCGTTTAGGGATATGTGCGGGCTCGCGTGTTTCAAGGAAAGTTCCAGCACTCGCGTCAACCTCGTCCGCCCATCCCCCGACAATGACAACATCGAAAAACAATGCACCTGGTGCCGGACTTCCGGCCAAATCCTCGGGCGGCGCCTCTGCCGCACGCTCTGAGTCCACTCCTATGGCGTTCGCCCATCGCTATTCACCACTCAACATGCTCCTGGCTGCGATTCTACTCGCAGCAGCGGCTTTCTGCGGCATGCCCGCGTATGGTGCTACGTATTACGTGGCTACCAACGGAAATAACACCAACTCCGGCACGTCGTTGGCCTCACCCTGGCAAACAGTGGCGCACGCGGTGACAACTATGAACGCCGGTGATACAACCTATGTTCGTGGAGGCACCTATAACGAGGGGCTGATCCAGTTCAGCAAATCCGGCACCCAGTCCGCCCAGATTAAGCTGTTAAACTATCCGGGGGAGGCACCGATCATCAACGGTATTGATCCTCAGCAGCTTCATCGCATTATTCTTATGCATGGCTCTGGATCTCAGAACCCAATGGGTTGGATCACAATTGAGGGATTTGAAATACGAAATTGTTGGAATGGGATCAAGATGCATAATGGCCATGACATTACGATCCGACGCAATTGGATACATCACAATCTTGACCAAGGCATTCTAGGGAACGGCACCAGGGTTTCGATTGATCGAAATATCATCAATCATAATGGACAATTTATTACAAATCCGACTTCTAATTTGGAGCATGGCATCTATGGGAACGGAACGGCATGGACGATCTCGAATAATCTGATCTACGACAATCTTGTCCTCGGCATTCAACAGAACGGATCAGCTAGTTCTAATTATGATCCGGCCCAACATCCCGGGCCGGAGTTCGCCCTCTCCCATGATTGGGTCGTCGCCAACAACACTATTGCATACCAGCATAATTCGGCTGGCATGGTCGTGTGGGGCGGCAATTGCGATAACACGCGCATTGAAAATAACATCTTCTACGAGAACGGCGTCACTGCCAGCGGGACCAATGGCGTGACCTTTACCTCGATTTCCGGCACTACGGGGGTCTCGATCAGAAATAACATCTCCTATGCGAGCGGGACGGGCAGTTCAAATTTTCTTGGCACAGGAGCAACCGAAGGGGTGCACTATACCCAATCCGGAAATATCGTGAACGTCAGCAACCCGGCGTTCGTCAATGGCGGTAATAATGCGTTGCCAACATCGCCGGATTTTCATCTTCAATCCGGATCCCCTGCCATTAATAGCGGGTTAACCGTTTCAGAAGTGACATTTGATTTCGACGGCACCTCCCGCCCGCAGGGAACAGCTTACGATATCGGGGCGGACGAGTTTGTTGCGAGTGGCCCCACGGCGCCGTCTAGCCTGATCGCGACCACCGCCCCATCGCCCAACAACTACCGGCAGATTAACCTCTCGTGGACCGACAACGCGAGCAACGAAGCGGGCTTCAAGATCGAGCGGAAGAAGGGCGCGGGCGGCACCTACGCCGAAATCGCCACGACCGCAACCAACGTTGTCACGTATAATGACAGCACCTGTGGCTCCGGCACCACTTACTATTATCGGGTAAGAGCCTATAATGGCAGCGGCAATTCCGGATACTCAGCCGAGGCCAACGCCACCACGGTCGAGATCACCACGGGACGGCAGGGGCACTGGAAACTCGACTCGTCCAGCGGCACCACCGCCACCGACAGCTCCGGCAACAGCAATACCGGCACGCTCACCGGCGGGCCGACCTGGACGGCCGGTAAAATCGGCAACGGCCTGAACTTCGATGGGGTCGACGATCGGGTGAATGTTGGCAGTGGCGCTACGCTCGACAATCTGCCCGCACTCACGTTCTCCGCTTGGATCAAGGCGGACACCCTTGGGGAAGGCGGCAAGGGTCGTATCATCGATAAGACGACGGGGAGCGCTCCCGTAAACGGGTGGATTTTCGATGTAGATGGAACCAATCAACTGAGCTTTATCGTCGACTATACGACAACCGACCTGAAGCGTTCATCCGCCACCAACGCAATCACGACCGGCGCCTGGTATCACGTCGCGGTGACATGGACCGGTTCGGCGACGGCCACGAACATCAAGTTCTACGTCAACGGCGTCGAGACCGGCTACGGCACCACGACCAACGGTTCCGGCACGCGAGTGAACGATGGCACCGCGAGCGGCTCGATCGGCAACGACAGCACGGGCGCCCGCACCTTCGACGGGGTGCTTGACGATGTGCGTGCCTATAATCGCGTGCTGAGCACCACCGAAATCACCGCCATCTACCGGGCGGGCTTGTAAACATCGCTTCTATTCAAGCGCGTCGCTGCCGAAGCCGCGGCAGCGACGCGTCCCGTATTCTGAAAAGTCGCGTCGGTCTAACGTCTGTTTCGTCAATGAGGCTAATAAACATGTTCGGACGTCCCCCGGTATGAAATCTGATTTGAGGGCGTTGAAAGGCGGTTTTCTAATTGGAGCAGCCATCCTTCTGCTTCTCTTCGTCCTTTCGCATCGTTTTGAGCCGCCTTCTCCGATCGATAATCTAACCGAATCGCAGGAGGACATTGCTCGGCCATCAAACGCAAGACACCCGAGTCGCTCCCTGGCCACACCGCGGGCCGATGCAGGAGGATTGAAAGACTTATGGGCTGGGGCGCTCAGCGAAACGAGGGACGAGAGGCGCCAAGAGAGTTTTTCCCAACTCATCCAACGCGCCGATCTGTCGGACCTGCCCGACGTCCTTGAATGGATTGACCAACTGGACCCCTCCGAATTGCGGTTCGAGTTGCGCAAGGGATTGTTCGTGCGCTGGGCGGGCGCGGACGGAGCGTCGGCAATGTTCCACGTCCAGAACCTGCCGGAAACCGAGCGCGCGCCGGACCTCATGGCGTTCTGCCTCACGGAATGGGCCAAGGCCAGCCCGGCCCCGGCAGTTCACTGGTTTGCCGCGGCATCGCAAGCAGGGGCGCCGGAGCAGATGACGGCCGCGCTCGCTATTGCGCTCGGCGCACAATCGCCCGAGCGGCTGCTGCAATTGATGCCGGCCGTCACGGAAGAGCCCGTGCGCACGGCGTTGTGCGCGGCGATCGCCCAATCTTGGAAAGATGACAACCCGGCGGGCGCGGCCGATTTGATATTGAGCATGACCAGCGGACCGGCGCAGGCGGATTTGCTGGCGCAAGTGATCCCGCACTGGGGAGAAAAGGACCGCCGCACGGCGCTACAGTGGGTGCAGGAAATGACGCCAGGAGCGCTGCAAAATACGGCACTGATCCATTTGAGCTACGAATGGGTCCGAAGCGCCCCGGAAGAGGCCGCGCAGTATGCAAGCACGCTCCCAACGGGGTCCGACCAGCTCTTGATCACCGTCGCGAGCCAGTGGGGCAGACAGGAGCCGGAGGCTGCGGCCAGATGGGCCCGGCAATTGCCAGACGGCCCGGCCAAGGGAGAAGTGCTGGCCAGCGTGCTCGCCGGGTGGGCGCAGGAGGATCCCCGGGCAGCGGCCTATTTCGTCCAAAACCGTGCGCCCGACGCCGCCGGGCAGGAGAGCGCAGCCATTTCCGTCGTCACGGCCTGGGCGGCGAAGGATCCCGCAGCCGCAGTAGAATGGGCGACAAGCTTTCCGGCAGGCCCGCAGCGCGACTACGCGATCGAAAACGTATTCTACCAATGGGCGCTGTTCGATCCGGTGGGAGCAGTCGCGGGACTCGGCAGGCTGCCCGCCGGTGGAGAGCGCGATAACGCTCTTCACGCATCCGCGGGAAGCTTGGTCGATACTTTTCCAGATTTGGCCGTGCGGTGGGCCGCGGGTATTGGCAACGAACCGTTGCGTAACCGGCAAACCGAACGGGCCGCCCGGGCCTGGCTCGCCGTGGATCCCAAAGCCGCCCGGGAATGGATCGAGCATTCCGATCTGCCGGTTGCCCTCAAGCGACAGCTCTTACCGAGGTCGTAGTGGAAATCGGCGAGTCAATCGCGGTGGCTTCGGCACTGCCAGCACCCTAAGCATCGGCCAGACGCGGTGGATTTTTCAAGAATCGACGCATCCGCTTAGGGATTCGCCCGGCGCTGCGTGTTTCAAGGAAAGTTCCAGCACTCGCGTCAACCTCGTCCGCCCATCCCACGACAATGACAACACCGAGAAATAGAACACTCGCGGCCGAACGTCCGGCCGAATCTTCGGGCGGGGCCTCTGGCGAGTAGAAGCCGGCCACGCCATGAACGCTCCCACCCAGTTCTCCGTGCTTCGGTTCCTCCCGTCACTCTTGGCGCTTACCGCCGCGCTCCTGACCGCGTTAGCGGTGCTGCCCGGCTGCTTGGGCGTCCTTAAGTTCACCCACCGTTTCGCCGCCACGCGTGCGGGGGCGTGGTTCATGTATGTCGGCGCGATTCCGCTCCACATCGTCGCCACAGTCATGCTGGCGATCGCCCTGAGCATGGCCCGTCGGTCCGGTGCTCGATGGCTCGTCCCCGGTCTCGCCACCGCGAGTTGCGTTGGTGTCAGCGTGTTTGGTTTCTTCATGCACACGGGCTTCATGTTCCGACCGGTCGCGCGGCCAGACTATGTCACGCTCGACGCGGCTATCGCCCGGTTCGGTCCGAAAGAAACGGTCGTCGGCGTGGTCGACTCGCGCGGGCTGCCCTACGCCTATGTCGCACGCCTCGCGCGCCGTCCGCACATTGTCCAGCAACCAGAGGGGCCTGTGCCGTTCATGATGAGCCACTGCATCCTCGCCAACAGTTCCATGGCCTACGCCGTCGAACCCGGCACGCCGCGACCTCGGATTTCGATCTCCTCGGTAATCGGCAACAATCTCGTCTTCTACGACCACGACCGGCACAACACCGTCCAGCAGATATACAATTGCGCGATCGATGGACGGGACCGGTTGCCCGTCCTTACCACGGTCACCACGTCGCTCGCGGCGTGGCGCAGCCTCTACCCGACTTCGCGCGTGTGGGTGCGCCAGTTGGAGTGGCGCGACGCATTCTACCTCAAGTTCCTCGCCCGGGGCTCCGTCATTGATCCCTCCAGTCCCGATCTCGTCTATCCCCTGCAACGGCCCGCTGATCCCCGCCTTCCTCTTAAATCCAGCGTCATGGGTGTGCAGTTTGGCGACTCTGCCCGCGCCTACCCGGCGGAGGTGCTCGCCAGGGCGCGAGTGACCCAGGAAGAAATCGGAGGTCAGCCGGTTGTGTTTCTTGCGAGCGAGGACGGCGAGTATGTCCAACTTCTCTCGAGCCAACGCCCCGATGGTCAGGGAGTGTTGCGTTTCAAACTCGCGCCGCACGGCGGCCATTTCCTCGACGTGGAAACCGGCTCGATCTGGGATGCCGCGGGCCGTTGCAGCGACGGTCCGCTCCGCGGCGTGCAACTTGCCGCGATCCCTCACTACAGCCGGATATTCTGGTGCGTCTGGGCTGATTTCTTTCCGCACACTTCGGTCTTTGGCCAGCACCGGTAAACGATGAGAGCCGCGACGTGCCAGATCGGTTTCGTCCTACGGTCACTCACAACATCCGGGGCGCATCCGCGCCTTGGTTTAGTGCGGCCACACTTTCGCCTTCCACCCTCATGAGCACGCCGATGCGCCGCCTGTCCATCAAAGAACAACTCGAGGACATTCCCGGCACTTACCCGTTCACGAAGGAACGCTGCCGCCTCGGTTATCACCTCAACTTGTTTTTCACCACGCTGCTCAAGGAGGAGAATCGCCGCGAATTCCTCGCCGATGAAGACACCTACCTCGCAAAATACCCACTCACGGACGAGCAGCGGCAGGCCGTCCGCGCGCGCGATTGGGCCGCCATGCTCAAGCTCGGTGGCAACATCTACCACATGTCAAAACTGGGCGGCACCGATCACCTGACGTTTCAGTATCTCGCCGGACGCATGGCCGGCATGAGCGAGCAGGACTACCGCGACATGATGATGCGCGGCGGTCGCCCCATCGCAGGTAACCGTAGCAAGGCCGAACTACCGAACCAATCCTGATATGGCACGCATCATCGCCGGCATCGGCACCTCTCACGTCCCCGCCATTGGCGTCGCGGCGGATCAGGGCATCACCGATCAACCGTATTGGAAACCACTCTTCGAAGGCTACGGCCCTGTCCGGCAATGGATGAAGCAAATCC
>CAZENI010000001.1:0-24379 GCA_964513055.1 uncultured Opitutus sp. | reverse complement strand
AGCAAATCCGGCCCGATGTCGCGATCATCGTCTACAACGATCACTGCGTCGCTCTCTCCCCGGCCTCGATTCCCACCTTTGCCATCGGGGTCGGCGACGAATTCAAACCCGCCGATGAAGGCTGGGGCCCGCGTCCCGTCCCTGTCGTGAAAGGCGACCCCGACTTCGCGTGGCATCTCGCCGAGTCACTCATCCTCGACGATTTCGACCTCACTATCATGAACCAACTCGAGGTCGATCATGGCCTCACCGTTCCGCTGACTATCGCCTGCGGCCAAACCTCCGAGTGGCCGTGTAGAGTCGTGCCACTCGAGGTCAACGTTGTGCTCTACCCGCAACCGAGCGGTCGCCGTTGTTTCGCCCTTGGGCGGGCTCTCGCTCGCGCTGTGGCGTCGTATCCGCAAGACCTGAAAGTCGTCGTCCTCGGCACCGGCGGCATGTCGCACCAGATTCACGGCGAGCGCGCCGGCCTCATCAACCGCGAGTGGGACACCGCCTTCCTCGACAACCTCACTGCCGACCCGCAGCGCCTCCTCAGCCTCAATCACGTCGACTACATGCGCGATGCTGGCGCCGAGGGCATCGAGCTGATCATGTGGCTCATTATGCGCGGGGCGTTGAACGACGACGCGAGGGAAATCTACCGCCATTACCACATCCCGGCCTCCAACACCGCCGCCGGCCTGATCGTCCTCGAAAACTAATGACCCCTATGAAAATCGTCATGGTCGGCCAAGGGGCTTTCGGTCAAAAACACCTCGACGCCATCGCGAAGATCGCCGGCATCCAAGTCGTGAGCCTCTGCGGCGGCAGCGCGGCGACAACGTCGGCGGTCGCGCAGAAACGCGGTATCCCGCATTGGACGACTAGTCTCGCCGAAAGCCTCGCGCAGCCCGGCGTCGAGGCCGCGATCATCGCATCGCCCACGCCGCTCCACACCGCGCAGGGCCTCCAGTGCCTCGAAGCCGGCAAGCACGTCCACATCGAGATCCCGATCGCGGACAACCTCGCCGACGCACAGCGGCTCGTCGACGCGCAGCGGCGCACCGGCCTCGTCGCGATGGCCGGCCACACGCGCCGCTTCAACCCGAGCCACCAGTGGATTCACAAACGCATCCTGGCCGGCGAGCTGAAGATCCAGCAGATGGACGTGCAGACATATTTCTTTCGCCGCACGAACCTGAACGCCCTTGGCCAGCCGCGCAGTTGGACCGATCACCTGCTTTGGCACCACGCGTGCCACACCGTCGATCTGTTCCAATACCAGACCGGCGAAGTCGTCTCGCAGTTCCACGCGCTCCAAGGTCCGATCCACCCGACGCTCGGCATTGCGATGGATCTGAGCATCGGGCTGAAAGTCTCCTCCGGCGCGCTCTGCACGCTGTCGCTCTCGTTCAACAACGACGGCCCGCTCGGGACCTTCTTCCGCTACATCTGCGACCAAGGCACCTACCTCGCGCGCTACGACGATCTCTTCGACGGCAAGGACAACAGGATCGACGTGTCGAAAGTGGATGTGTCGATGAACGGCATCGAACTCCAGGACCGCGAATTTTTCGCCGCGATTCGCGAGCGCCGCGAGCCCAACGCCAGCGTCGCGCAGGTGCTCGACGCCATGCGCACGCTCGACCGCCTCGATCAATCTCTCGCGTAGCCTGCCGTGCAACGGGCCATTCCCTTCCTGCAGCTTCGCGGAGGCAGCTCCAAGGGCCTCTACTTCAACGCCACCGATCTGCCCGCCGACCGCGCGCTCCGTGATCGGGTGCTGCTCGCCGCGATGTGCGGCGTCGGCCCCGAGGACCAACGCCAGATCGACGGCCTCGGCGGCGCGGACCCGCTCACGAGCAAGGTGGGCATCGTCAGCGACTCGTCGCGCGCGGGCGCCGACCTCGACTATGAGTTCGTGCAGGTGGTCGTCGGCAGCAACGCCACCGACGAGACCCAGAACTGCGGCAACATCCTTGCCGGTGTTGTGCCTTTCGCGATCGAGACCGGCCTGCTGCGCGCGACTGCGCCCGAGACGCGCGCGCGCGTTTTCCTGATCAACAGCGAGTCAATTTGCGAAGTCGTCGTGCAGACGCCGCACGGCCGTGTCGAGTATGCCGGCGACGCACGCATCGACGGTGTGCCCGGCACCGCCGCCCCCGTGATCTGCAACTACGCCGACACCGCCGGCTCGGCCTGCGGCGAACTGCTGCCGACGGGAAACCTCGTCGACGTGATCGACGGCGTGCGCGTCACCTGCCTCGACAACGGCATGCCCGTCGTGCTGCTGCGCGCGCGCGATCTCGGGCGCACCGGCTACGAAACGCCCGGACAACTCAACGCCGACGGCGAATTGAAAGCGCGGCTTGAGCGCCTCCGCCTCGCCGCCGGCCCGCTGATGAGGCTCGGCGACGTCGCGAAGAAAGTCGTGCCGAAGCTGGCGCTCATCGCTCCGCCGATCGCGGGCGGTGTCGTTCACTCAAGGACGTTCATCCCGCACGTGTGCCATCCCGCCATTGGGGTGCTCGGCGCCGTATCGGTGGCGACCGCGTGCGTGATTCCAGGCACCGTCGCGGAGGGCGTGGCCGTGTTGCCGAAGACCGGCGCGGTTTTTTCTGTCGAGCATCCCAGCGGCGAATTCTCCGTCACGCTTGAGATCGATCATACGGGTCCGCTGCCAGTTGTGCGCCGCGCGGGCCTGCTCCGCACCGCGCGCCTGCTGAGCCGCGGCGAGGTGTTCATTCCCGCGGGCATCTGGGATCAACCATGAGCATGGCCGAGCCAAAACCAAGTTGCCCGCCACCGGACCCGAACACGCGCCTGCCGAAGTTCAAGGCACCGCCGAAATCCTGCGACGCGCACTGCCACGTCTTCGGGCCGAAGCACCTCTTTCCGTATTATCCCGCGAGCACTTACGAGCCGCCCGACGCCGGCAAGGACCGCTTGGAAAAACTCCACGCCACCCTCGGGCTGGAGCGCGCCGTGATCGTCCAGGCGAGCTGTCACGGCCCCGACAACCGCGCGATGCTCGATGCGATCGCGACAAGCGGCGGCAGGTGGAAAGGCGTGTGCATCGCGCGCGCGACGTTCACCGACGAGGAGTTTCGCCAGCTCCACGACGGCGGCGTGTGCGGCGTGCGGTTCAACTTTGTCAAGCACCTCGGCGGCACGCCCAACCTCGACGCGATGACGAGCATCCTGCGCCGCGTGCGCCCGCTCGGCTGGCACGTCATCATCCACGTCAACGCCGAGGACCTGATCAAGTTTGGGGATTTCTTCGCGCAGATCGAAATGCCGATCCTTGTCGATCACATGGGGCGCGTGCCGTGCGACCGGGGCACGGAACAGGACGCATTTCAAATTTTGAAGCGGTTCATGCGGCGCGAAAACTGGTGGTGCAAAATATGCGGCGCCGAGCGCATCTCGCGCGCGGGCCCTCCGTTCCATGACGCGATCCCGTTTGTGCAGGAGCTGATTGCGCTCGCGCCGGATCGCATCCTGTGGGGCACGGATTTCCCACACCCCAATATTACGCGCTGGATGCCAAATGACGGCGATCTGCTCGACCTCGTCCCGCGATTCGCTCCCGACCCTGCACTGCAAAGGAAAGTTTTAGTCGAGAATCCCGCCCGCCTCTACCGTTTCGCCGATTGAACCCATGAAAACCGTCGCCATCCGCCACATCGACCGAGCCGCGGCCGAGACCATTGCCGCGCTGGAAAAACTCGGCGTCGCCACCGTGCATGAGGCGCAGGGCCGCACCGGGCTGCTGCGGCCCGACCTGCGCCCGATCTTCCCACGCGCCCGGCTCGCCGGCAGCGCGGTGACCGTGCTCGTGCATCCTGGTGACAACTGGATGATCCATGTCGCCATCGAGCTGTGTTGCTCCGGCGATGTGCTGGTGGTCGCGTGTTCGTCGGAATGCGCCGACGGTTTCTTCGGCGACCTGCTCGCCGAGTCGTGCAAAGCCCGCGGCATCCGGGGCCTCGTGATCGATGGCGGCGTGCGCGACACCCGCGAGCTCACCGAGATGGGATTTCCCGTCTGGTCGAAAGCGATTAACGCGAAAGGCACCGTGAAAGCCACGCTGGGCGCCGTGAACATCCCGCTTGTCTGCGCCGGCCAGCACATCACCCCCGGCGATGTCGTCGTGGCCGACGACGACGGCTTGGTGATCGTCGAACGCAAATTCGCCGATAACGTCCTTGCCGCCGCAAACCAACGTGAGGCGAATGAAGCGGCGAAGCGCACCCGCCTCGCGAGTGGCGAACTCGGCCTTGACCTCTACAACATGCGCCCCGCGCTCGCGAAGGCCGGCCTCGTTTACCTCGATACGCTCGCCGACTACGAGCGCTGCGAAAAATGATCATCGATTGCCACGGCCACTACACGACCACGCCCGCCCCGCTCGGCGCGTATCGCGAGGCGCAGAAAGCTGCGCTGAAAAAAGACCCGCGCCACCTCGGCGAAAAGGGAATCGTCGCTATCACCGACGACCAGATCCGCGAGAGCCTTGAGTCGAACCAGCTCCGCCTCCAGCGCGAGCGGGGCACCGACCTCACGCTCTTTTCGCCGCGCGCGAGCTGGATGGAGCACCACGTGGGCAATGAACACACGAGCCGCTTCTGGACCGAGCACACCAACGAACTCATTCACCGTGTCGTGCAGCTCTATCCGAGGAGTTTCGCCGGCGTGTGCGCGCTCCCGCAGTCGCCCGGCGTGAGCCTCACCGCGAGCGTGGCCGAGCTCGACCGCAGCGTCACACAGCTGGGTTTCGTCGGCTGCAACCTCAACCTCGATCCCTCCGGCGGGCACTTCAACTCGCCGCCGCTTGGGGACCGCCACTGGTATCCCATATACGAGAAGATGGTGGAGCTCGACGTGCCCGCGATGATCCACGTCAGCGGTTGCTGCAACTGCGCGTTCCACGCCACAGGCTCTTACTACCTCGCCGCTGACACCGTCGCGTTCATGCAGCTCATGCAGTCGCGCGTCCCGCGCGATTTCCCGACGATCAAGTTCATCATCCCGCATGGCGGCGGCGCGGTGCCGTATCATTGGGGCCGTTTCCGCGGACTCGCCGACATGCTGAAGCTCCCGCGCCTCGACGAGTTGTTAATGCACAACTTGTATTTCGACACCTGCGTCTACCACCAGCCCGGCATCGACCTGCTGCTGAAGGTGATTCCGAACAGGAACATCCTCTTCGCCTCCGAGATGATCGGCGCCGTGCGCGGCATCGATCCGGAAACGGGCCACGCTTTCGATGACACGAAGCGCTACATTGACGGAAGTGCCATCAGCCCCGCTGAGAAATCGGCAATATTCGAACACAACATTCGCGGGGTTTTCCCGCGCCTCGACCGGCTGCTCCGCACCCGACCGATCTCCCTGCCATGACCTACCGCACCCAAGTTGGCATCATCGGAGCGGGCCCGGCTGGCCTCTTGCTTTCACACCTGCTCCACCTCCAGGGGATCGAATCGATTGTATTGGAGACCCGGAGCCGTAGCGAAATCGAGTCCACCATTCGCGCTGGGGTGCTTGAGCAGGGGACGGTGGAGATCCTGACGGAGGCTGGTGTCGGCGAACGCATGAAGCGCGAAGGATTTGTCCACCACGGCATTCATCTTCGATTCAATGGCGGCACCCATCGCATCGATTTCAACGAACTCACCGGGCGCGCCATCACCGTTTACGCCCAGCACGAGGTGATCAAGGATCTCGTCCAGGCGCGGCTCAAGGCCGGCGCGACGATATTCTTCGGAGTGGAGGGTGTGAGTGTGCATGACGTGGAGACGGAGCGGCCGAGCATCCGCTTCGCGCACGACGGTGGGGAAAGGGTGGTTGAGTGCGATTTCATCGCGGGGTGCGACGGTTTTCACGGCGTCTGCCGCGCGGCGATTTCGTCGCCGGTGCGCAAAGACTACACTCACCTCTATCCGTTCGGTTGGTTTGGGATTCTTGTGGAAGCGCCGCCCTCATCCGACGAACTCATCTACGCGTTGCACGAGCGCGGCTTCGCGCTGGTGAGCACACGTTCGCCCACGCTGCAACGGATGTATGTCCAGTGCGACCCGAAGGACGACGTGAAAAACTGGTCCGACGATCGCATCTGGACCGAACTCCGCGCGCGGCTCGCCACGCGGGACGGATGGGAGCCGGTCGAAGGCCGGATCGTGCAGAAAAACATCGTCGCGATGCGCAGTTTCGTCGCCGAGCCGATGCGGCATGGCCGGCTGTTCCTGGCGGGCGACGCCGCGCATATCGTGCCGCCGACGGGTGCCAAGGGTCTGAACCTCGCCGTGGCGGACGTGCGGATCCTCGTGTCCGCGTTGGTCGATTTCTTCCGCACCGGGCGCGGGGAGTTGCTCGACGAGTATTCAGGCAAGTCCTTGCGCCGGGTCTGGCGTGCCGAGCATTTTTCTTGGTGGATGACGTCGATGCTGCACCGGTTTCCCGATGAGGACGGCTTTCAACATCGGTTGCAGATTTCCCAGCTCGACTACGTCACAAGTTCGCGCGCCGCCGCGCAGACGCTCGCAGAAAACTATGTCGGTCTCCCCATGTCCTGAATTACACGTCGTGCGCCCATGAATCCCGACTCGATCGCGTTCAAAGTCCGCCCGCCCGGCTCGCCTGCCCCCGAAGGGGCCGGCCTGCGTCGCGTCGCCGTGCACGCCCTCGCCGGCATGCAAAAGGAGGCGCTCGTTTCCGGCGGCGCCGGCGGCGCCTGGCGCCTGCTGTGCGACGAAGGTCCCTACCTTAATGGCACCGATCTCGCGCCGTTTCCGCTGGGGTTTTTTGCAGCCGGCCAGATCGTTTCCCTCGGCGCCGCGGTGCTTGGGACTGCTCGCCGCCACGGCCTCACGCTGCGCTCGGCGGCGCTGCGTCAGGCGGATCGCTACACCATGCAGGGCTCGTTCCTGCGCGGCGATGCAGTCGGCGGAGCGCTGGCACCGGAACTCACCGTGGCCGTGGAAACGTCCGCAGGCCCGGCGGAGGTCAGCGCCTTGCTGCGCGCGGCGACGGCGGATTGCCCCGCGCTGCAGCTGTTGCGCGAGGCGGTGACGGGAGGGTTCACCCTCGAGCACAACGGCCGGGGTGTCCCGCTGGGCGGCGTTGAAAGCCCGACCGTCGGCGATCCGGCTGATGAATTGCAATCGATCCAGCCGGCGCCGGAGCTGGTCCGGCCGGAACTTATCACCAAGCTGTCGACGGCGCCGGCTGTGCCAGGCGTTCCCGGCGGTGCGGGCAGCAGCCTTCAGGCGGTGCAAAATCGCACGCTCGTCATCCAAGGCGACGCCAGCTGGAGGGATGAGCCTTTCTGGCGGGCCGACATCGCTCTCGCGCAGCCGATCGGCTCGAGCTTTCGGTTTCTCAGTCCGGCGCGGGACGATGCCGGCCCGGCTCCCGATTCGCTCGACTACCTCGTCGCCGGCATCGCCTTTTGCTTCATGACGCAGCTCGGGCGCTACGCGCAGATCAAAAAGCTCCCGCTCCACTCCTACCGCCTCGTCCAATTCACGAGCCTCTTGCCGCGCCCCGCGATCGTCACCCATGTGTTCGTCGAGTCCGACTTGGACGATGCGGCGGCCGCGGATCTGGTCCGGACGGGCGAGCGCACCTGTTTCCTGCATGCGGCGCTCCGCGCGAATTTGCCTCCGGTGATCCGCGCCGAGCTCAACGACGCGCCGCTGTCCTTCTGAGCTGCGCACGACACCGCTCCATGCCAACCCTTCCCGCAACGCCACCCGCGTCACCCGGCACCCGTTCCTTCATCGCGTGGCAGCCGTATCACACGGTCTGGACCGCCCTCTTCCTTGGCTGGGTGGTCTCCTACATAGACCGCTCGATCACCGGGCCAGTCATCTCCTGGATGATCGCCCACAAAGTGTCGTTTATGAGGGACGTCACGAATCCGCATGCCTTCGGCGGCCTCATCGGAAGTCTGTTTTTCGCCGGTTATATGCTCACCCAATTTCCCGGCGGATATTTCGGCGACAAATACGGCCACAGGGTCGTCGTGCTTATCAGTATTTTTTGGGCTGCCACAACGACATTGCTTACCGGGCTCGTCGGCGGGCTGGTCGCGTTTGTCGCGCTCCGCGTGCTTACTGGGCTAGGCGAGGGCGCGTTCTACTCCAATGACCGCACGATCATCGCCCAGACCACACCGCCGGAGAAAATCGGCCTCGGCATGGGACTCGTCATCAGCGGCCTGACGCTCGGCCTAACCATCGCCCTGCTGGCAACTCCGCCGGTTATAGCCCTCGCCCAGCCCTGGCTCGGTTTGGACGCCTGGCGCGCGCCGTTCCTGCTGATGAGCGTGCCAACTCTGTTCGTAGGCTTCTACATGGTCCGGGCGTTGCGCTCGGTCAAACGGCCTGATGAAAGCACCGCGACTGCGCTGCGCGGGCTCACGGGGTATTCCACGGTCTTCTTCGTCCTGATCATGGCGGTATATCTGGGCGCGACGAAACTGGGTTTCTCGCCCGGCACCACCGGTTTGATCCTCGCTGGCTTCGCGGTCGCCTTTGTGGTCTATCTCTATTTTGTCAAACGCGAGTCGGTCGGCCCCGTCCTGCTCGATCGCAGCCTGCTGCTCGTCTACCTCTCGGCCGTGCCGATCCTCTGGCACCTGTGGCTGTATTCGTTCTGGGCCGTCGACATCATTAAGGACTCGGGCAGCACCTTCATGGCCGCGGCGCTCACCGCCTCGTTCAATGCCATTGCGGGACTGATCGGCTTTCCGCTCGGCGGCTGGCTCTCCGATCGCGCCGTGCGGGCTGGGCGCAGTCGCAAGAACGTCCTCGTCTGGCTTACCGCGGTCGAGGCGGTGTCGATTTTGGCGTTCGCCGCACTGGTCATCCTCGGCATCCGGAACCCCGTGATCGTCTCGGCGCTGCTGTTCATCTCCGGTCTGTTCTTTTTTGCGCAGCAATCCGTCTCGCACGCGCTGACCGCCGAACTGGCCCCGACCAGCCACCGCGGTATGGCTTTTGGTTTGTGGAACCTCATTGCCGAGATCGGCGCCCTGCTTTCCCCGGTCATCTCCGGCACTTTGCGCGACCACACCGGCGGTTGGGGGGCCGCGCTGCTGCTCGACGGGGTGCTCATGGCCGCGAGTTGCCTGCTCGTGCTCGCGATCCGCCGGCCGACCACGGCTGTCTGACACTTCGATTCCGACTCGTGAGCAATCAGCAAGCCTCGCTCATCGATCCGTCTTAGGGATTCGGCCCGGTTCGATAGTTTCAAGGGGAGATTGCGCCCCAGTCATCATGCAACTACCCAACCTTGGTTTTCCGCGTTTGCGGCAGCGGTTTTTTATCCTCTCGGTGCTTGCCCTGCTTGTCGCCCCAGCCGCCTGGGGACAACGCGGCGACGCGGCAGACAATCCCGGGCATTCCCAGCGACCGCCGTCGTTTCCCATTCCCCCTTCACCCGCGCTTTCGCCGGAAGACGCCCTTAAAACGTTTCGAGCGGCCCCTGGATTCCGCGTCGAACTGGTGGCGAGCGAGCCTTTGGTTGAAGATCCTGTCGCTATCGCCTTTGATCCCGATGGGCGGATCTGGGCAGTGGAGATGCGCGGCTGGATGAACGATGTCGACGGTGCCGGCAATAACCTACCGATCGGACGAATCGTCACTTTGGAAGATACCAACGGGGACGGGCGCATGGACCGAAGCACAGTCTTCATGGACGGTCTTGTCATGCCGCGTGCCGTCCAGCTCGCGCGGGACGGCGTGCTTATCGCAGCGCCGCCGCACCTTTGGTTTTGTCGGGACACCGATGGCGACGGTCGCGCCGACGAAAGGCAGATCGTGGCGGACGACTATATGAATTTTCCCAACCCGCAGGCGAATCCCGAAGCGGATCCTAACGGTTTGCTTTGGAACATCGATAACTGGCTCTACAGTGCCCGCTATTCGGTTCGTATCCGCTACCGCGACGGAGAGTGGCAACGGCAGCCTGCCGCCATCGGCGGACAATGGGGGCTGTCCCAAGACGACTACGGCCGACACTTTTTCAACAGCAACCAGGATCAGTTGCGGGCCAATCCATTGCCCGGGCACTATGCTTCGCGCAACCCGCATCTTTATCGTCCGGCCGGGTGGAACGTGCAGGTGTCCACCGACCAGGGAGTCTGGCCGATCCGCGTTTCCCCTGCCGCTAACCGCGGCTATCGCTCCGGGGTCCTGCGGCCCGATGGAACGCTGCGCATTTTCGAGGCTGCATGCGGTCCGGCAATTTACCGCGGCGGACTTTTCCCCGGGGAGTTTAGCGGCAATGCATTTGTGGCCGACCCGGTTGCACACATCGTCAAGCGAAACATCGTCAGCGAGTCACAGGGAGGATTCCGTTCGGAGCATGCTTACGTCGGCCACGAGTTCCTGGCGTCCACGGACGAGCGATTTCGGCCGGTCAATCTCTATACCGGACCGGAGGGCGCGCTCTACGTCGTCGACATGTATCGAGGCATTATCGAATACATTCACGTCATGACATCCTATCTCCGCCGGCAGATTGTCGAGCGGAAGCTCGATCGGCCGCTTGGGCGCGGCCGAATCTACCGCATAGTGCCGACGACATTCAGCGCTGAGGCAGCGCCGAAATTATCCGCGTTGATTCCCGCCCAGCTCGTGCGCACCTTGGCCGACCCCAATGGCTGGCGGCGGGAAATCGCGCAACGTCTGCTGGTTGAGCGGGCGGATGAAAGTGTGGTGCCCGATTTGAACGTGCTGGCGCGCTCGGCCCCGCAAACGTGGACGCGGCTGCACGCGCTCTGGACACTCGAGGGCATGAACCGGCTCGGGAGCGACGCCATAATGGCGGCGCTCGACGACCCTTCCGAAAAGATCCGAGCCGCGGCCGTTCGCCTCAGCGAGCCATGGCTCCGGCAATCGCTGGACTCCGTAGTGTCGCGTTGCGTGCTGGCAGGAATGGACGATCCGGCTGCCGTGGTTTTGTTGCAGCTCGCGCTCTCGCTGGGTGAAGCGACGGCGCCTGCTCGCGAAGAGGCGTTGCTCCGCCTCGCCCTGCAGCGTGGCCATCCCGCGGCTTCAGTGCATCCTTATATGGCTGGTGCGATCGTGAGCGGGCTCCGCCGGCGGGAAGCGGAGTTTCTCGACCAGTTCTTGAGCCTGCCTGGGCTGAAGGCCCAGCCTCCGGGGGCGGAAAACCTGCTTGAGGTGCTGGCGGGGGCAATTCTTGGAGAGAACAGTCTCGCCCGGCTCGATCGGCTTTTCGCGCACGTCGCGGATGATGGCGGAGAACCCTCCTGGGTTCGACTTGCGTTAATCCGCGGAATGGCCTCCCGGCGTTCTCAGCGATTGCAAGCATATCCTGTGAGGATCGCGGACTGGGATCGGATTGCCGATCCCGGGGTTCGTGCGGCGGCGCTGCAGCTGGCGGCAACGATCGCCTGGCCTGGAAAGAGCGGGGAAAGACCGGCCCCGGCCGAACTCACGCCGGTGCAGCGCGAGCGCGCTGAAGTTGGCCGCACGGAGTATGTTCTTTGTGCGTCGTGCCACCTGCCGACTGGCCAGGGGATGCCGGGGCTTTCCCCCGCGCTGGTGAATTCGCGGTGGGCGGTTGGGCGGCCGGAGCCACTCGTGCGCATCGTGCTGCATGGAAAACATGAATACACGGATCACCCGCCGATGCCGCCGTTATCGAACCTGGAGGACGAAAAGATTGCCGCGATTCTGACTTATATCCGGCGTGAATGGGGCCATTCCGCCAGCGCAGTCGATCCCGAATTGGTCGCACGAGTGCGGCAGGAGACCCAAAACCGCGAACGCCCATGGACGAGGGACGAACTCGAGAGAATTGGGCAGGTTCCATCGCCATAGTCGACCTTTGCACGCGGTTCGACCCAGGAAATGCCGATGCCTGCAGGCCATACGTATCCAGCTTTATGCGCCGCCTTCAGCCTCCGCTGTTCTTTCGGGCAGTCGTCCGAATGCTATCGATCAATCATGAAATTCTCATCCGCTCTTGTTGGTTCACTCGCACTGTTCACTCGGTTTGCGCTCGCGGCTGCCGCCTCGTCCGCGCCGTCGGGTCTGCGCTATATCGAAGGCACTCGCCCGGCCGGGATGTCCGCCGCCGTCGTCGTCGACGGCCAGGCGCTCGCTCATACCGCGCAGGTGTTTGCCAGCGGCCCGAAACTCGAGCCGCCGACCGGCAGGGCCGAGACGCAGGTGGAGCGGACTTTCTACAATTTGGACACCGCACTGGGCGCGGCCGGCACTGGTTTCGCGCGAATCGTCAGGATTAACGTCTGCGTCAGCGATGCCGGCGTTACCCCATTCGTGGAACAAGCTCTTGCGCGGCGGTTCATCGGCGCCGCGAAGCCGGCGGTCACGTTCATGGAGGGAAAGCTCTCAATCGCCGGTGCGCTGGTCGCCATGGATGCGATCGCCGTGGTCCCGGACGCTCGCGGCGAGGTGGTGCGCCGCGCCGCCAGCACGCTCCCGGCGACCGAGGAGGAAAATCATGTGGCCATCCTTCCCGCCGGGCCGGTCCTTTTCATCTCCGGTTACGCCGAGCCCGGCGAACCCGAAAATGCAACTCGCGCCACCATGCACCGGCTGGGAGCGGCGCTGGAGCTCCTCAGCCTGCAGAAAAACGACGTGGTTCAAGTAAAGGCGTTCGTGGGTGCCGCTGCGGATCCAGATGTCGTGCGCAGAGAGATTCGCCGGTTCTTCGGCGATCGCGCCGTGCCACCGCTGGTGTTTCTCGAATGGCGCACAACCGGACGTGCCGTCGAAATCGAGCTCATAGCCGCGGCGCGCCTGCGGAACGGAGAACAGCCGTCCCTCTCGATCGAATACATCACGCCGCGCGGCGAGACCGCTAATCCATTTTTCACCCGGTTGGTGCGAGTGAACCGCGGCCGGCTGATCTTCACCGCGGGGCTGTTTGGCCGCACGGACCGGGAGGCGGAACCGCAGATCCGGGAGATTTTTTCAGAGCTGCAAGACATTTTGGGACAGGCGGGCAGCAGCTTCGAGCAAATGGCGAAGGCGACATATTATGTGGCCGACAGCCCTGCGAGCACCTTGCTCAACCCGATTCGGCGTGAGCTCTACCCTCCGCAGCGACCGCCTGCCGCGTCGAAAATAAACGTCGCTGGCACAGGTCGAACCCAAAAGACAATCACCCTCGATATGATTGCCGTCGCACCGTGAATATTTCGAGGGCTCGCGAACCACTCCAATTCTGTTCGGGAAATTGAGGGATCCGATTAAGGTTTCCGCCTGGTCAGGAAGTTTTCGGATAATGGTTGCGACCTATAATTATCATCGTGTCCCCCCACCGCGGGATTTCGCGTGCGCGGCATCCCTTTCGCTGCTGATAATCGTCGATGCGATCGCGGCGCTGCTTTGCACCCTGGACGAGAAAAGCGGAATGGTGGAGCTTAGTCGTCCGTTGCGAGCAAAAGCCTCCAAACGAATCCGACTGATCGGCGGGACGGCTAGATCACTTTAGAGCCCCACGATTCCTATCCTCGTTGCAGCGACATTTTAGTGCGCCGCAGCTAAAGCATCGGCTCCGAAAAACAGCCATTATCGCGAGACTCCATCCAACATGCGTCTCTATTCCTTTGCCGTAAAAGGCCAGATCAGGCTTGGTGCCGAACTGGCTGGCCGCTTGGTCGATTTGAACGCGGCCCATGCAGCGCAGCTCGGTCAAAAGAGCGCAGTGCTCGCACCGTCGATGCTCGAGTTCATCCGGCTCGGCCCGGACGCGCTGACGAAAGCGCGCCGTGCACTCGCATTCGTCGCCAAGATCCCGAAGCGCGCCGGGCGCTATGTCTATGAATTTGGTGACGTGAAGCTTCTCGCGCCCATCCCGAGACCGGGGAAGATTTTTTGCAGCGGCCTCAATTACCGCAGCCACGTCGAAGAAAACCCAGCGGCGGTTTTTCTGGAGGACCCTCGGTTCTTCGTGAAAGCTTCCTCGGCCGTGATTGGCCCGGATGAGCCGATTCGCTGGCCGGGCGAAAAATTTCAAGTGGACTACGAGGTGGAACTCGCCGTTGTCATCGGCAAAACGGGCCGGCGGCTCACGCTCAAAAATGCCATGGAGCATATTTTCGGCTACACGATCCTGCACGATGTCTCGTCGCGCTGGGTGCAGTTCAAGGACAAGAACGAGGACATGGGGAAGAACTTTGATTCCTTCGCCCCGATGGGACCGTGCATCGTCACCGCCGACGAAATTACTGACCCGTCGCGGCTGCGTCTCTCGCTCAAGCTCAACGGCGACGTGATGCAGGATCGCACCAACGAGGATTGGTGCTTTCCGTTGGCCCGCCTCCTGGAGTGGTTCACCGTGGCCATCACCCTGGAACCCGGTGATGTCGTGACGACGGGAACCCCCGCGGGAATCGGTTATTTCCGCAAACCGCGGATTTTCCTCAAACCGGGCGACGTGTGCGAACTC
This sequence comes from uncultured Opitutus sp., assembly GCA_964513055.1. Classification (GTDB taxonomy): domain Bacteria; phylum Verrucomicrobiota; class Verrucomicrobiia; order Opitutales; family Opitutaceae; genus ER46. The sequence goes on along the minus strand of CAZENI010000001.1, from coordinate 9,940 downwards.
GAAATCAGCGGCATCGGCAAGCTGGTGAACCGTGTTGTGGCGGACGAATATCGCTTTCCGAAGCGCCGGCCCGCGAAACGGGCCGCCTGAATCTCATTCAACCCCTTTTGTTGTCACCCATCATGCCTGCCGCCAAACTCCGCTTCTTCGGCGTTGCCGCTTACGAACTGATCGACACCTCCGGCCGGCGGATCCTTGTCGATCCCTATCTCGACGACTGCCCTGGCAATCCCGTGAAGTCCAATCATCTCGAGAAGGTGGATCTTGTCGTCGTTTCCCACGCGGCGATCGATCACCTCGGTGACACCGAAAAAATCGCGAAGCGGCACGGCTGCCCAGTGATCTGTGGCGGCGAAGTGAAGGCGTATCTTATGGCCAAGGGCGTCCCCGGCCCGCAGATCCGCGCGACGACTTGGGGGATCAAGGTGCGCGTGGCCGGGGTGGAGGTGCAGCCGGTCGAGTGTCACCACTGGTCGCAAATCCGGATGCCCGACGGCACGTTCGCTAGCGGCGTGCCGATGGCCTTCGTCATCGAGCTCGGTGGCGGCCACCGATTTTATCACTACGGCGACACGGCGCTCTTCAGTGACATGAAACTCCAGGCCGAGCTCTACCGGCCCACGATCGGAGCCATCGGGATCGCCAATCCGCAAGAAATACTCGAGCGCTTCCCGATGCCGGGTGAGATGCTGACGAGTGAATTGAGCCCCCGCGAAGGAATCCTCGCCGCACAATGGCTCGGCCTGAAAACCATCCTGCCGTGCCACTATATCAACCCGGACGGAAACCCCGATCTCGCCGAATTCCAAAAACTGCACGGCGAGGCCAGAGTCCGTGGCGAAGTCATCGGGGAGAGTGTGGTCTTAAAACCGGGCGACTGGCTCGACCTGTAATCACAATCCGACCGTCATGAAAGCGCTCGTTCTATCCGGCCCCGAGGCATTAACCGTTAGCGACTGGACCGCACCCAGCTGCGGCCCGAACGACGTGATCATCCGGCCCATCGCTACCGGCGTCTGTGCGGGAGATCTGCATCTCTACGCCGGCCGGAATCCTTACGCGAAATATCCGCTGGTCGGAGGACACGAGATCTGTGGCGAAGTGGTCGAAACCGGCGCCGGCGTGCAGCGCTGCCGACGCGGCGACCTCGTCGTCATCGAGCCAGTCGTTGGGTGCGGGCGATGCCATCCTTGTCGCCACGGAAAACCGAACTGTTGCGTGAATTTCAATCTCATCGGCCTGCATCGGCCAGGGGGATTTGCCGAATTCTGCCTGGCGCCAGAGCGGAACATTCATCTGGTGCCACCGGGGCTCGATCCGGTGATAGCGAGTTTCGCCGAACCCCTGACGATCGGGCTCCACGCCTGCCGGCGAGGTGGTGTCGCCCCAGGGGAATACTGTCTGATTCTTGGCGCGGGCCCGATTGGTTTGGCGATCCTTGAAGTCGCAAAGCGTCGCGGTGCGCACGTCGTCGTCACAGATATCAACGAGGATCGGCTCGCATTTGCGCGCGAGCTTGGCGCGCAAACCCTGAAGGCCGACGATCGGTTGGCCGCGACGGTCCTCGAGCAGACCGCCGGCGATGGCGCCGACATCGTCATCGAAGCGACCGGCAGCTCCAAAGCCATTGAGCAGGCCGTCGATCTCGTCGCACCTGGCGGGCGGGTCGTCATCGTTGGATTGGTGAAGAGAGGCGTCGGCGTCACGCTGCCGGGGCTCGATTTTACCCGTAAGGAAGTGAACCTGCTCGGTTCGCGTAATTCAGTGGACTGTTTTCCTGAAGCGCTCGCGCTGCTCACGAGCGGTGCCGTGAAATATCCCGACGTGGCGACCCACATTCCGCTTTGGGAAGCCGTGCCAATCTTCGCCCAGCTTCACCAAAATCCGGCGGCAATGCACAAAGCCGTGCTGCTCTCCTGACTATGTTTGAAGGGCTCGAGCATATCGCCATCGCCGTGCCGGACACAGATGCCGCATCGAAAGTCCGGGTTGGCCGCGTTGCGCCGAGCAAGCCATGAACCTGCCCGAATCGCTCCCTCCCACACACCGCGCGGTGAGCCGCCGGCGGCGCCCGCGTTTCGGCCCGTGCGGTCGTTTGGCGCGCAGCTCAACTTCAGTCTCGTTCGCTTGGCGCTGATGACGGGTGGAATGTTCAAGCTCCAATCGGCATGAAGACGCTTCGCTTTGGTTTTTTCGGCGCGGGCTTTTGGGCGCCGTGCCAGCTCGCGGCGTGGCGTGAACTCAAGGGCGTCGAGTGTGCCGCCATTTACAACCGCACGGGCGCCAAGGCGGAAAAACTCGCCGCGCAGTTCGGGATTCCCGCGGTCTACGACGATCCTCGTGAAATGCTCCACTGGGAGCGACTCGACTTTGTCGACATTGCCACCGGCAACGACACCCATGAAGAATTCGTTCTATTGGCAGCAAAGCACCGGCTTCCTGTCATCTGCCAAAAACCGATGGCGCCCACGTTGGCGGCCTGCAAACGAATGGTAGCCGCGTGCCAGCGGGCGCGCGTGCCGTTCCTCATTCATGAGAATTATCGCTGGCAGGCTCCGATCCGCGCTCTCCGCGCTGCACTCGCACGCGGCACGATCGGCACGCCCTTCCGCGCGCGCTTCGACAGCATCTCCGGATTCCCCGACATCACGATGCAGCCGTTCCTAGCCGAACTGAAACAATACATTATCGCGGATATGGGCGTCCATATCCTCGATATGGCGCGCTTCGTCTTTGGTGAAGCGGCGAACGTTTACTGCCGGACACAGCGGATTCATCGCAACATCAAGGGCGAGGATGTCGCCACCATTGTCCTTGGGATGAAGAGCGGCGCGACTGTTTCATGCCAGCTCGCACTGGCCGAGAATTTTGTCGAAAAGGAGTGCTTCCCGGAAACGCTGGTCTTCGTTGAGGGGGACAAGGGCACCCTCGAACTTGCGCCCGGCCACTGGCTGCGCGTCACGACGAAGGACGGCACGCACGCGCGCCGCCACCCGCCGCCGCGCTACGCATGGGCCGATCCTGCCTACGATCTCTCGCAGGCCGCCATCGTGCCCTGTCACAAAAATCTCCTGCAAGCGATCCGGCGCCGCGGACGCGCCGAAACCAGCGCCGAGGACAATCTGAAAACGCTTCGCCTCGCTTTCGCCGCCTACGATTCCGCCCTCAGCGGCCGGGCGATCAATCTCAAGTGAACGAGACCGAACAATCTCCGCCGCAGCATCTGCTGCGTCTGATCACCGGATACTGGGTGACGCAATTGATCCACGTCGTTGCCCTGTTGGAAATCGCTGATCGCCTCGCCGCCGCGCCCCGCACTTGCGACGTGCTCGCGGCGGAGTGCGGCGTGCGTGCACAGGAGTTGCACCGGGTGCTGCGGGCACTCGCCGCCGAGGGACTCTTCACTGAAGTCGCCCCGCGCACGTTCGCCGTCACTTCGCTCGGCGAGTTGCTCCAGAAAAACCGTCATGGTTCACTGCACGCACGGGCCCTCGTCTCCGGCGGCAAGGACTACGCCGCGTGGGGCGCGCTGCTCCATTCGTTGCAAACCGGGCAGCCGGCGTTCGATCAGGTTCACGGCGCGAACCACTTCACCTGGCTCCAGCATCATCCCGTCATGGCCGCGGCATTCCATGAGACCATGACGCAGTTCGCCGCGCACTATTACCAGGCAGTCGTGGATGCGTTCGACTTCGGGCGCTTTCGTTGCGTGGTCGACATCGGCGGCGGCCATGGCCAGTTGCTCGCGCTCATCCTCGCGCGGCATCCTTCGATCCGCGGCATCCTGTTTGACGCGCCCCACGTTATCGCCGGTTCATGCGGGCCGCTGCGCGAAGCGGGAGTCGATTCTCGCTGCGAGCCAATCGGCGGCGACTTCTTCGTCTGCGTTCCCAGCGGGGGCGACGCGTATGTCATGTCGCATATCCTGCACGACTGGGACGACGAATCCGCCGCGCGGCTCCTCCAAACGCTGCGCCGGGCGGTGGTTGCCGGCACGCGATTGTTGATCGTCGAGAAGATCATTCCACCGGGCGATGGTCCGAGTCTGGCTAAGCTCATGGACATCCACATGCTCGTTCTCACCGGTGGGCTCGAGCGCACGGAAGGGGAGTTTCGCGAGTTGCTCGTTCGGGCTGGATTCCGACTGGATCGAGTCACGCCGACTGCCTCGTTCATGAATGTGCTCGAATCCGTGGCGGTCTGAGCCCCCGTCGTTTCTACCGCCTTTCATTCTGTTGGATCACCATGAAACTATACACCTACGAGTCTAAAAAACAGCAACGCATCGGTGCCGCGCTCGACGGCCGGCTCGTCGATCTCAACGCCGCACACGCCACGCGCCTCGGCCGCAAGTCCGCCGTGCTCGCGGCGACGATGCTCGATCTCATCCGCGGCGGCGAAAAAGCGCTCAAGGCTGCACGGCTGGCGCTCGTCTTCGCGAGAAGGAATCCGCACGCCGCCAAGGCATTCACGCGCGATTTCGCGAAGGTGAAGTTGCTCGCCCCTCTGCCACGCCCCGGAAAAATCTTTTGCTCCGGGCTCAACTACAACAGCCATATCGAAGAGGAACCGGGTTGCGCGATGCTCGCCGACCCGCGCTTCTTCGTAAAGGTATCGTCCGCCGTGGTTGGCCCCGGCGCGCCCATCGTCTCGCCGGGCGAGAAGTTTCAGGTGGATTACGAAGTCGAACTCGCGGTTGTCATCGGCCGGATCGCCCGCCGGCTCACACAGCCGCAAGCGATGGGCGCGATTTTCGGCTACACGATCCTGCACGACGTCTCTGCCCGCTGGGTCCAGTTCAAGGACAAGAACGAGGACATGGGGAAGAACTGCGACACGTTTGCGCCCATGGGGCCGTGCATCGTCACTGCCGACGAAATTCCCGACCCATCCAAACTGCGTCTTTCGCTCAAGCTCAACAGCCGAGTCATGCAAGATCGCACCAACGAAGATTGGTGTTTCCCGCTCCCGCGGATGCTCGAGTGGCTGACGATGGCGACAACGCTCGAACCCGGTGACGTGATGACCACCGGAACGCCCGCCGGGGTCGGCTTCTTTCGCCATCCAAAGGTCTTCCTGAAGCACGGCGACGTCTGCGAACTTGAAATCAACGGCATCGGCAAACTCGTAAATCCCGTCGTCGAGGACCGCTACCGCTTCGTCACGCCACCGAACTCCTGAACGCTCCGCACGCAATCAAGAGTTCTCCGTCAGAACGTCACAGCGAAAAACGAGCCGCCATGAAACCCGCAACACCAAAAACGGAAGCGTCACCATCGAATCAACCCCGGAAAGAAGTTTGCGGAGATTCGTTGATGGCCTCCGCGGCCGCCGTGACGGCCGCGTGGGAAGGCAAGGTGATGACGGTCACGGGCCTGATTCCGGCCGATCAAATGGGAATTACCCTGCCCCACGAGCATCTGCTGATCGTCCACCATGGCCCCGACGTGGACTTGACGGACGAGTCGCTGGCGACGTCGGAACTCCGATGGTTCCCGCTGGCCGGCGGCAAGACGCTCGTCGAGCTGACCAATTTTGGAATCGGCCGCGACCCGGCGGCGATGAGGCGAATCGCCGAGCAAACGGGCGTTCAGGTCATGATGGGATGCGGCTACTACAAGGACACGAAGCAGTCGGACGCCGTGCGGGCAAAGTCGGAGGAGACGATCGCCGGGGAAATCGTCCGCGACATCGTCGAGGGCGTCGATGGGATTCATGCGGGCGTGATCGGCGAGATCGGCGTGAGCCGTCCCATCACCGCCTTTGAGGAGCGGCAGCTTCGGGCCACGGCGAAAGCCCAGAAGGCAACCGGTGCCGCCGTCAATCTGCACTTCGACATTCAGACCACTCCCGCGGAGCATAATCATGCCTTGGACATCTTGGAGAAGGCGGGCGCCGACCTTTCTCGCGTGGTCATCAGTCACCTTCCGCCCCGCCTCGAAGAGGTTGACCGTTGCGTGGCGCTGGCCGAACGCGGTTGCTACGTGGAACTGGACCTCTTCGGCATGGAGCTATTTCCGGACGTTGTGCGACAGCTCAAGGGCACAGAGGATCCCGTCGCCACGACGAAAACCCTTATTGACCGTGGGTGCATAGAGAAACTGCTGATCTCGCAGGACCTGTGCGCTCAGGTATGTTACAAGAAGAATGGGGGCTATGGATACGACAACCTCCTTAAGAGGATTGTGCCGATGTTCAAGGCGGCCGGCGTCACGGATGAGCAAATCCGGACGATCATGGTCGAAAATCCCAAGCGGCTGTTTCCGTTCAAGAACTACGGCAGGCAATCGACGGCGGGCGGAGAGACGATCACGTCAAAAGGCTTGGACCACTTGGCCATTGTCGTGGCCAACACGGAGGAAGCCCTGAAGATCTGGCGGGACCGGTTTGGCTTGCCGGTCCTGTTTAGCGAAAAGGTTGCCGACGGCGCCACCCTGTTGACCCATTTGGACCTCGGTAATACCCACCTGCAATTGGTAGAGCCCCTCACGCCCGACCACCCGTTGCGGGCGTGGCTCGCCAACCATGGGACCGGATTGCATCATGTCTGCTTGAGGGTCGACGATGTCGGGAGAGCCTTCGTCGAATTCCCCAAGGCCGGGCTGCCGGTCGCTCCAGCGATTCACCAGGGCACGCAAGGGAAGCGGGCGCTATTCCTGAATAACTCTGCGACACAGGACGTGCAGGTGGAAGTCACCGGTGCATGAACCACCCATGAACAAGCCCGTCTCGAAAGCGCAGCTTTTCGCCTCGCTCCCGCCGCCTTGGCCCAAGGACCTGCGGGTGGCGATTCGCGAGGGTGCGGAAGCGCTCGCTGCAAAACTCGTCGTGCTCGACGACGATCCCACGGGCACACAGACCGTCTACGACGTGCCGGTGCTCACCTCATGGGGTGTCGAGGAGCTGTCAACGGAGCTCGCCGACGCGGCACCCTGTTTCTATGTGCTCACAAATTCGCGCAGCCTGCCGCCCGAGCGCGCGCGCGATCTAGCGCGCCACCTCGCGAGCAATCTGCGATCCGCCGCCCAACGCACCGACCGGCGCTTCGTTCTCGTGAGCCGGAGCGATTCGACGTTGCGCGGACATTTTCCACTGGAAACCGATGTTTTGGCCGAGGAACTCGGACCTTTCGACGCAACGGTGATCGTGCCCTATTTCGAAGCTGGCGGACGCTACACGATTCACGACACGCACTACGTCGCCGACGGCGACACCCTGATCCCGGCGGCGGCCACGGCATTCGCAAAGGATGCTGCGTTCGGGTATCGCTCATCGAATCTCCGCGACTGGATTGCGGAGAAAACGGGCGGCGCCACTCTGGCGAAAGCGGTCGTCAGCATCTCGATTGAAGAGATTCGATCACTCGGTCCGGGCGCAGTTGCGGCCCGGCTCGAGCGGCTGCCGCCTGGCTCGACGGTAATCGTCAACGCCGCGTGTCCGGGCGATCTCGATGTTTTTATGTTCGCCGCGCTCCAGGCGGAGGCGGCCGGTCGGCGTTTTCTCTTTCGAACTGCGGCTCAATTTGTCGCGAGCCGGCTCGGGCTCATTGAACAGACCTGCTGGCGCCCGGCGCACGACGTGCCGGCACCGGGCCACGCGAATGGCGGGCTGGTGGTCGTCGGCTCCTACCTGCCGAAATCGAGTCAACAACTCGTTGAGCTACTTCGCGTCGCTGCGACCGCCCCTGAAGCCACGCTCCTCCCGGTGGAACTCAGTGTCCCGCGCGTGTTGGCGCCGAGCCAGTGCGAGGCGGAGATCGGACGTGTCCGCACTTTGATGTCGGATACACTCGCCGCCGGCCGCGATGTTGTCCTCTTCACCAGCCGGGAGCTGGTGACAGCCACCGACGGCGCACAGAGCCTTGAAGTCGGTGCGAAAATTTCGACCGCGCTGGTCGAACTCGTGCGTTCCATGCGGAAACGCCCCGCTTTTCTAGTGGCCAAGGGCGGGATCACATCGAGCGACCTTGCCACCCGCGCCCTCGGGGTGCGTCGCGCGGTAGTGCTTGGTCAGATAATACCGGGCGTGCCGGTCTGGCAAATGGGTCCGGAGACACGTTTCCCGAACATGCCCTACATTGTGTTTCCGGGCAATGTCGGCGACCTCCATGCACTCGCAGACGTTTATCGTCGCATGTGTCGCAGTGCCCTCCTGCCGCAGCAACCTCTTATCCTTTCAATTTCATGAAAATCGCAATCCTCGGAGCTGGAGCAATGGGCAGCGCCATCGGCGCATTACTCCACGAAGCTGGCAATACCGTCACCCTCATCGATGTCTCGCGGCCTGCCATTGATGCGGTGACCTCACGCGGACTTATCATCCAGGACAAGGCTGGCAACAGGCGCACGGTCAGGGTGCAGATCACCGACCAACCCGCCACCATCGGCGTCGTCGATCTGCTGATCGTTTTCGTCAAGTGCTATCAGACGGCGGATGCGGTGGAGAGTGCGTTGCCCGTCATCGGGCCTCACACCACCGTCCTCTCCTTGCAAAACGGATGGGGCAACGGCCCGCGGATCGCTCAACTGGTCGGCGCTGAACGCGTGGTGTTGGGCGTCTGCTATCACAGTGCCACTGTCCTTGCCCCCGGTCATGTGCTCCACGCGGGGCAGGGAAAGACCTTCGTGGGCGAGATGGATGGGCTTAATCGCCCGCGGCTCCAGTCAATCGTGAAGACGTTTAACAATGCTGGAATCGCGGTGGAGCCCAGCGGTCAGGTGCTCAAGGAAATCTGGTCCAAGCTCGCGCTCAACGTGGCCACGCTGCCCACGTCATCCACGGTCCGCATCACAGCGGACCGGCTCCTCGACGCCCCGGAGATGCAGGAACTAATGAAGGATCTGCTCCACGAGGTTGTTGCAGTTGCCAACGCCCAAAGCATCCCCCTCGATTTCGACGAACGCTGGGAGGCCATTACCGGTCTGTTACGAAAACTCGCGCCGGGCACCAAGGGCTCGATGTATCAGGACGTGGAAAACCGTCGGCGGACCGAAATAGACGTGATGTGCGGGGCGATCGTCGAAGCGGGCACCCGGCTGAACATCCCCACTCCGTGCAACCGTGCGATGATCGGTTTGATAAAGGGACTCGAGCGCACATTCGCGTTAGCCGCATGATGACGACGTGAAATCCATTCGCTTCGCCATCTTCGGGGCCGGCTTCTGGCCGCGCTATCAACTCTCTGCCTGGCGCGCGATTCCCGGCGTCGAGTGCGTGGCGATCTACAATCGCACGCGCGCCAAGGCCGAGGCGCTGGCGCGTGACCTCCGCATCCCTGCCGTCTACGACGACGCGGAGAAACTTCTGCGCGAGGTGCGGCCGGACTTCGTCGACAACATCACCGAGGTCGGCGGGCACAAGCCGCTGTCGCTCCTCTGCGCCCAGCATGGCATCCCGTGTATTTGCCAGAAACCAATGGCCGCGTCGCTGGCCGACGCGGAGGAGATTGTCGCGGCCTTTCGCAATGCGAAGACGATGTTTTTAGTGCATGAGAACTGGCGGTGGCAGGCGCCAATGCTCGCGCTGCGCAAACGCCTCGCCGAAGGCGTCATCGGGACGCCCTTTCGCGCCCGGTTCACAATGATCTCGGGTTTCGATTGCTGGGCCAACCAGCCGGCGCTGGCGGATCTCGAGCAGTTCATCCTGACCGATTTGGGCACCCATTTGTTGGATGCGGCCCGCGCCTGCTTCGGCGAAGCCTCGTCGCTTTACTGCCAGACCCATCGCACGCTCGCACCTGCGGTGAAGGGCGAAAACGTGGCTACAATCATGCTCACGATGGGAAAAGCGCGGACCAGCGTCGTGGTCGAAATGGCCTTCGCGAAAACGCCGCTCGAGTGCGACAGCTTCCCGCAGACGCGTGCCTTCATCGAGGGCCCGCTCGGCTCGCTCGAGCTCGACTCCGCTTATGGCCTCCGAGCCACCACCGCTCGTGGCACGC